>JAAWUC010000119.1 GCA_022804995.1 Oscillospiraceae bacterium | reverse complement strand
CACCGACAAGGCCCGGGGGGCCCTCAAGTCCCTGGCGGACGCCGAGGGCTACGACACCTATGTGGTGCCCGACGACGTGGGCGGGCGCTACAGCGTGCTCACCGCCGTGGGCCTGCTGCCCATCGCCGTGGCCGGCATCGACCTGGACCAGCTGATGAAGGGCGCGGCGGATATGATGGAGACCTGCCGGAAGGCCGATTACGACGCCAACCCCGCCTGGCAGTACGCCGCCGCCCGGAGCGACCTGTACAACCAGGGCAAGAGGATTGAGATCCTCGCCGCCTATGAGCCCAGGGCCCGGTTCTTCGCCGAGTGGTGGAAGCAGCTCTACGGCGAGAGCGAGGGCAAGGAGAACAAGGGCCTCTTCCCCGCCAGCGTGGAGTTCACCGCCGACCTCCACTCCATGGGCCAGTATATCCAGCAGGGCGAGCGGACCATGCTCGAGACGGTCATCCGCTTCGGCAAGAGCGCCCACCAGCTGTGCGTGCCCCGGGACGAGGCCGACGGCGACGGGCTGAACTTCCTGGCCGGAAAGGATATGGATTTTATTGCCACCCAGGCTATGGACGGCACCCTGCTGGCCCATGTGGAGGGCGGCGTGCCCAACCTTATCGTCAAGGCCGGGGAGATTAACGCCTACACCTGCGGCGAGCTCATCTACTTCTTTGAGTATGCCTGCGGGCTGAGCGGGTATCTGCTGGGGGTGAACCCCTTCGACCAGCCCGGTGTGGAGGCGTACAAGAAGAATATGTTCGCCCTGCTGGGCAAGCCCGGGTATGAGGATATGGGCGCAGAGCTGCGGGCAAAGCTGGGGAAATAAGCTATGCGACTCATTCGCTGCGAGGACTGCGGAAGGCGGTACGATTTTGAGCGGGACGAGTTTTGCCCGCGGTGCGGGGCCTTCAACCACCCTGCCAACCGCTGGCGGGTGGACCAGGCCGGGAACGTGGTTCGGGCGGACGGCATCAACGAGGTCAACCACGCCGGATCCTTCAGCCACAAGGAGGTCCACACGGAAAAGGCCCAGCGCCGCAGGACCGGTCTGGACCAGCCTGCCCAGCCTAAGCGGACCCCGCCCCCGCCGCCCTCCAGGCCGGCGGCCCGCCCCGCGCCCCAGAGCGCCCGGCGGCAGGAAAAGCCGCAGAGCAAGAGCTGGGTGTTCTGGCTGGTGGGGTTCATTGTGCTGGTGAATTTTATCCTGCCTGTGCTGTTCGCGATTTTTGAGAGTATTTTTGGATAGGAAAAAGAGAGCGGTTTCCGCTCTCTTTTTTTACGCTTTTTGAAAAAACCGGGCATACTATTGACAAGTATGTACGGGGAGGCGAAACGCCCATGAAACAAATCATCCCGGCGGTGGTGCTGCTGTTTTTCCTCGCCGCCTGCTGCGAGCCGGTGGAGCCGGACCTGCCCGCCTGCGCCTCCGCCCCGGCGGAGGTGCCGGAGGGGGAGGACGGCGAGACGAAGTACGCCGCCCTGACCTTCGACGACGGCCCCCGGGCGGACACCACCGGGCTGCTGCTGGACGGCCTGGCGGAGCGGGGGGTGCACGCCACCTTCTTTCTCATCGGGGAGCAGGTGGAGGGCAACGAGGCCCTTGTCGGCCGGATGCGCGCCGAGGGCCACCAGATCGGCAACCACACCTACAGCCATGCCCGCCTCTCTCGGGTGGACCGGGATACGGTCATTGAGGAGATCCACAAGACCGAGGTGGTGCTTACCGAACTGCTGGGGGAGGGGAGCTGGTGGCTCCGGCCCCCCTACGGCCTCATTGACGAGGGCCGGGCGTCGCTGGTGAGGACGCCGATGGTGTACTGGTCCCTGGACCCGGAGGACTGGAAGCTGTTGGACGCCGGGAAGGTTACGGACTACGTGGTGGGGAACATCTCCCCCGGGGATATCATCCTCCTCCATGACTTTTACCCCACCAGTGTGGACGCAGCCCTGGAGATTGTGGACCGGCTCCAGATGGAGGGCTATACCTTCGTGACGGTGGAGGAGCTCTTCCGCATCCAGGGGGTGGAGCCGGTCAGCGGTCTGCTCTATGCCTCGCCCACGCGGCTCCGCCCGCTGGCGGGGTAGGAAGCAAACGCCCTACAGAACAAACCCGGCCGCAATGTACAGCAGGAAGGACGCCGCGCCGATGGATGCCACGTAAGGGGTCTGGGTCTTGACGTGGTCGATGATGTCGCAGCCGGTGGTGGAGCAGGTCATGATGGTGGTGTCGGAGATGGGGGAGGCGTGGTCGCCGAAAATGCTCCCGCCGAACACCGCCCCGGCCACCAGGGGAATATTGCAGCCCATGTCATAGGCCATGGGCAGAGCCAGAACCGCCATGATGGCCATGGTGCCCATGGAGGTGCCGGTGGCGAAGGAGATGAGCACGCCGATGAGGAAGGTCAGGGCCGGCAGCAGGGCCGGGCTCAGCAGCTGCTGGAAGAGGCTGGAGAGGTAGGCGCCGGTGTCCAGGGCCTTGACCACGTTGCCCATGGTGAAGCCGAAGAGGAGGACAAAGGCGATGGGCAGCATGGATTTCATGCCGCTGAACATCTCGTCAATGACCTGGGTGACGGTGAAGATCCTCTGGGTCACGCACATGGACATGATCACCAGCAGGGCCGTGAACACCGCCCAGATCAGAGCCTGAGTGCCCGCGCCGTTCATAATATTGCCGCCGCCGGTGATGAAGAGGGCCGCGAACATGACTGCGATGAGCACACCGATGGGAACCAGCAGATTGGAGGCCCGGGGGGTTACGCCGGAGTCGATGGTGGAGGTGTCGGAGATTTTGCTCTCGGTCAGATGGGCGGGGTCGTCCAGGGCCCCGGTCTCCGCCGCCCGCTGCTCCGCCTTGGCCATGGGGCCGAAGTCCTTCTGGGTCAGGGCGAGGATCAGCACCAGGAGAATGGCAAGAATACTATAGAAGTTGAAAAAGATGGACTGGAAGAGCACGCCCACCGACTGCTCCTCCGGCACGCCGCCGCTGACCAGATACCCGGCCATAGCCGCCAGCCAGCCGCTGAAGGGGAAGAGGACGCACCAGGGGGTGGAGGTGGCGTGGACGATGAAGGCGGATTTTTCGTGGGGAACCTTCAGCGCGTCGTTCACCGGGCGGGACACGGAGCCCGTGACCATGCAGGAGAGGGTGCCGGAGGTGAAGACCACCAGGCCCAGCAGCCAGGTAAAGAGGTTGGCCCCCCGCTTGGATTTGATGAGGCCCCCGCGCTTGACCACCACGTTGACAAAGCCCTGAATGCCGCCGGACTTCTCCGCCAGATGGATGATGGCGGCGGTGATGAGCACGGAGCCGATGATGATGGTGTTGCCCTGGGTCATGGCGTCGGCGATGCTGTAGAGTCCGCCGTTGATGCCCGCCAGGGGGGAGAAGCCGCTGAGGACCAGATTGCCCGTGAGGATACCCACGAACAGGGACACAAATACATTTTTGGTGACAAGGGCCAGGATGATTGCCAGCAGGGGCGGTACCAGGGACCAGATGCCGTATGCCATAGCTTATTCTATCCTTTCCTGTTGACCGTGAGGTGTGGAGGGGACGGGGCTATAGACGGATGGCCCTGCCTAGCCGTCTGTTGACAACGCGGCCCCCCTCCAGGGCGGTTTCGCCGCCGATGAGCACTGTGTCGATGCCGTCTGGCGGCAGGGTGGGGTGCTGGAAGGAGGCGTTGTCTCGGATGCTGGTATAGCGGAGAAGGACGATATCCGCGTCGGCCCCCACGTTCAGCCGCCCTTTTTGGGTCAGGCCCAGGCGCCGGGCGGGCAGGGCGGTCATCTTGGCTACGGCCTCATAAAGGCCGATCTTCCCCGTCCGGGCGTACTTGGACAGAAACCGGGGGAAGGCCCCCGCCGCCCGGGGGTGGCCCTGGCCCTGGTCCAGCAGCCCGTCGCTGCCCAGCATGACGGACGGGTGGGTCAGGGCCATGTCGACGTCCTCCTCCCGCATGACATAGCAGACCGTCAGGCACTGGGGGAAGTCCCGGCGCATCTCCGCGAAGGTCTCCGCCGTGGCCCGCCGGCCCTTGTATTTGCCCTCGGTGAACTCCAGGGCGTCGTAGCCGCAGTGGTACCGCTCCAGCCAGCCGTCGTCATAGGTGGTGGAGCCCACCATGGTGGAGAAGGCGCAGTAGGGGTAGCAGTCGCACTGGATGTCCAGGCCGTTCATGCGGTACTCGTCGATCTGCCGCAGGACCTCCGCCATTTGGCCGAAGCCGGCCATGCTGCCGATGTGGGAGATCTGGACTGGAATGCCGAAGCGCCGCCCGGCCTCCGCCGCCTCCTCCACAGCGGAGAAAACATCCAGGGCGTCGCCCCGGATGTGGGCGGTGAGGAGCTTGCCGGATTTGGCGCAGCAGGAGGCGGTGTCGAGAAATTCCTCCCGGCTTGTGCCGGGGACATAGCGCAGGCCGTAGGAGATACCCGCGCAGCCGCCGTCCAGGGCCCGCTGGAGGGAGGACCGGAGCCTTGCGGCCTGCTCCGGGGTGATGGGGGCGTACTTGTCCAGGGCTCCCGCCTGTTCCCGGAAATAGTGGTGTCCGGCGAAGAGGAGCACGTTGACCGGCGCGCCGTCCCGGTCCACCAGGTCCAGATACTCAACCGGGTCGCAGCGGTTGATGCCGCAATTGCCCCCCGCCGCCGCCGTTACGCCCATGCGCAGCATACAGTCAAAAATGCCGCGGGCAATCCTGCCGTCCGCGCCCACCGGGTCCTCGTGCATGTGAATGTCGATGAAGCCCGGGAGTACCAGCTTGTCCGCGGCGTCGATGACCCGGTCCGCCCGGGGCAGGCTGCTGGTAACGGCGGCGATTCTGCCATCCTCTACCAGCAGATTCAGCCGGGATTCGACGCCGTTGGCTGGGTCCAGGACGGTTCCGTCCTTGATGAGTGTTTTCAAAGGATATCAGCCTCCTTGTCAGGGGGATCAGATGACCAGATCCTCATCCTGCACCTGGCCGGAGCAGACCACGTTGGTGGGGCCGGTGAGCCAGATGGCTTTTACCGTGTCGCAGTCCCGGTCGATGGTGACTCGCAGGGCGCCGCCGGGGACGGAGACGGACACGTCCTCACCGCTGACCCTGCCCAGGAGGGTCAGGGCCAGAACCACAGCGCCGGTGCCGGTGCCGCAGGCCATGGTGAAGTCCTCCACCCCCCGCTCATAGGTCAGCTCCACCACCTGGTCAGGGGCGGTGATGTCGTAAAAGTTCACGTTGGCGCCTTTAGGGAAAGCGGGGCTCCAGCGGAGAGCCCGGGCCAGCTCCCGCAGCTCGTCGGGGCTCTTGCCGGACAGGCCGGGACAGTGGACCGCCGCGTGGGGCAGTCCCGGCGTCCCCAGCTCGATATAGGCGCAGGGACGGAGCTTCCCAAGGGCCTCCGCCGGGTAGTCCAGGCGGATGACGCTGGGGTCTGTGAGGCGGACGCGGTAGTTCCGGCGGTCGAGCCGCCGCCCGGTGACGAGGCCGGAGGGGGTTTCCACCCGCTGGACCTCTCCGGCCAGGCCGGTTTCATAGCCGTAGCGGCAGATACAGCGGGCGCCGTTGCCGCACATCTCGCCGGTGGAGCCGTCGCTGTTGTAGAAGAGCATCCGGTAGTCGCCGCCTTGGAGGGATTTCTCCACAACCATCAGGCCGTCCGCGCCGATAGAGAGGCGGCGGTGGCAGAGGGTGCGGGCAATCGCGGGGAAGAGGGAGAAATCAATGCGCTCCTCCATATTATTGAGGATGATGAAGTCGTTGCCCGCGCCGTTCATCTTGGTAAATCGCACGGGTAATGCCTCCTTTCAGGAAAAGATACATTCAAGAATACACTATTTCAGGGAAAAAGTATATATGAAAACTTCACATTTTTCCGCCGGAAAGTTTGGGGCCAGGTGTTTATATATTTAAAGTATCCGCCGGGACTGGGGAGGAAGAAAAAGGAGGCGGAGGAAAAAACTCGAAAAAAATCGGAAAAAGGGGTTGACAAAGCGAGGGGGATCTGTTATATTAGTCAAGCCGTCAGCGAGCGGGGAGCTCAACGAGGCGAGCAGCTGAAAAAACTTAAGCGGGAGCGAAAAAAGTGCTTGACAAACGGCTCGAGTTCTGGTAGAATAAGCGAGCTGTCTGAGAAGAGCTGGTCGAAAGGCCGGCAGGGCGCTGAAAAAACTTCCGAAAAAAGTTGAAAAAAGTGCTTGACAAGCGAGAGAGAATGTGGTAAGATAAAACACGTTCCGCTCCTGCGAGAGACGGCGGCGAGTACCTTGTAAATTAAACAATGTAACGAACGAAAAGCACCAGTCGGATATGTCTTTTAAAGACATTGAAGAACTTTAGAGCCAAGAAACGGGGTTTAGTCAATTACCTGTTTTGAGGCAAACAGTTTGAAGCTAAGACAGCTTCAATAGAATGATTTAAGCGCGGAAGCGTTTAGATACCATTTTATTGAGAGTTTGATCCTGGCTCAGGACGAACGCTGGCGGCGTGCTTAACACATGCAAGTCGAACGGAGCGCCTGTGAAAGAGACTTCGGTCAATGGATTGGGATGCTTAGTGGCGGACGGGTGAGTAACGCGTGAGGAACCTGCCTTTCAGTGGGGGACAACAGTTGGAAACGACTGCTAATACCGCATAACATATCTGCATCGCATGGTGTGGATATCAAAGATTTATCGCTGAGAGATGGCCTCGCGTCTGATTAGCTAGTTGGTGGGGTAACGGCCCACCAAGGCGACGATCAGTAGCCGGACTGAGAGGTTGGCCGGCCACATTGGGACTGAGATACGGCCCAGACTCCTACGGGAGGCAGCAG
>JAAWUC010000118.1 GCA_022804995.1 Oscillospiraceae bacterium | reverse complement strand
CTACTCGTACATTTTATCCCTCATTAACTTTGTGGCCTGTCTGGTTATGAAGCCAGACAGGCCTTTTTTCGACAGGCTGAGGCCGCTGTTCCCAGCGGCCCCTGAAGGATTTACGCATAGTGATAAATTTTCCGCTTCCCCGCCAGGAACCCAGCGGAGACCAGCAGCGCCAGGGCCTCCGCCACGGTGATGGCCAGCCATACCCCGTCCAGCTTCAGCACCAGCGGCAGGAGCAGCACCGCCGAGGTCTGAAACACCAGCGTGCGCAAAAAGGCGATCGCCGCCGACACCGGCCCGTCGTTGAGGGCGGTGAAGAAGGAGGAGGCAAAGATGTTGAACCCCGCCAGCAGGAAGGAGAAGGCGTAGAGCTGAATCGCCCAGCGGGTCATCTCCCTGAGCTCCCGGTCGTAGCCCACGAACACCCCGGACAGCGCCGGAGCGGCGGTAAAGGCAATCACCAGCATGGCCACCCCGGCCCCCGCCACCAGCAGCAGGCTCTTCCGCAGCAGGCTTTTCAGCTCCCCGTGGTTTTCCGCGCCGAAGTGGTAGCTGATAATCGGCGCGCTGCCCACGGCGTAGCCCAGGAAAATGGCCGCAAAGACGAAGTTCACATACATAATCACGCCGTAGGCGGCGATGCCGTCCTCCCCGGCCAGCCGCGCCAGCTGAAGGTTATAGAGCATATTCACCAGGGACGAGGACACGTTGGTCATCAGCTCGGAGGACCCGTTGAGAATCACCCGCCACAAAGCCCGCCAGTCCACTCTGGCCCGGCCCAGCCGCAGAGGCGTGCTGTTGGGGCAGAGGAAATAGACCAGCGGAATCACGCCGCCCACCACCTGACTGAGGGCTGTCGCCGCCGCGGCCCCCGCCAGCCCCCAGCGGAACGCCCCCACAAAGAGGGCGTCCATGGCCATGTTGGTCATCCCCGCTGCCAGGGACACCGCCAGCCCCAGCTGGGGCCGCTCCGCCGTAACGAAGAAGCTCTGGAATACCACCTGGAGGAGGAAGGCGGTCTGGGCGGCCATGATAATCCCGCCGTAGAACACGCACTGGTCCACCATCTCCCCCTCCGCCCCCAGGAGGACGGACACCGGCCGCAGGGTGAGGAACCCCAGCGCCGTAATTGCAGCTCCGAAGGCGATGGTCACCCAGATGAGCATGGAAAAATATTGATTCGCCCGGCGGCTGTCCCCCTCGCCCATGGTCTTGGACACCAGGGCGCTGCCCCCGGTGCCCACCACAAACCCCAGGCACCCCAGCATCATCAGGTAGGGATAGATGAGGTTGACGGCGGCAAAGGCGGTCTTTCCCACAAAGTTGGAGATAAACAGCCCGTCCACCACGCCGTAGATGGAGGTGAAAATCATCATTACCACCGACGGAAAGACAAACCGCAGCAGCTTTGGATAGGTAAAGTGTTCAGAAAGCTGGATTTTCATACGAAAAAATACTCCTTGCCTGGCTATGTTGTTTCATCGGACTGATTCGCGATAAGCGCCCGCGCCCGCCGCCGGAAAATCTCCAGATGCTTCTGCTGGAGGGCCAGCACCAGCGCCGCGTCCTCCCCCAGCTCCGCCAGCGTCCGGTTTTCTGCCTCCATCACCGGCAGGATTCTCTCCTCCGCCAGCCGGCGCCCCTTCTCCGTGAAGTGGATGTGCTCCTCCCGGCCCCGCCCCGGCGTGAGGCGGATGAGCCCCTGCCGCTCCAGGGTGCGGATGGAGGAGTTGACCGTCTGCTTGCTGACAAACGCCTCCGCGCAGATATCCCGCTGGAGGCATCCGTCCCCCAGGTCCATCAGGTGGTAGAGTATCCCAAAGGCGCTGGCCGATAGCCCGGCCCACCGATCGATCTCCCGGTAAATGTCCTCAAATTCCTTGTAAATACGGTTGCAGCGTCTCATCTCCGGCGACAGCGGCATCCCTCATCCCTCCAGTCCGATTTCGTACTCGCATTATAGTACGAATTCGGACTTGCCGCAAGAGGCAAAATAGACAAATCTCTCCGGCAAATCCATGCCCCGCCGGGTCATGTTTACTTTCTCGCAAACCGTAAAAGTTTGTATTGAAAACGCCTCGGAGAATATGATATACTAGTAAGGCATAGAGAGAGCCCGCGAATTTGGGAATTTTTTAAGAGAGGTTGTGTTTCTATGGGAATAAGCATTAAACGCTCTGTATGGATTCGGGTGGCTGCGGCGTTGGCTTCCGTCCTGTTATTCAGCTTTGTGGTTACGTTCAACACCTTCCGCCTCCAAAACGCGCAGGCGGCCGCCGCCAGGGCCAACGAGCTGCTGGATAAGAGCCAGCACGCGGAGACCGCCCACTACAAGTGGGCCACAAACCTCAGCAACGCCCTCTACGCCGGTACGGAGTTTACCGGCAGCACCGACTACACCAAGTGCGTCCTGGGCCAGTGGCTCTATGACACCGAGTTTTCCACAGATAACCAGAAGATCAACGAGCTCCGCCGGCAGCTGGAGCCTCTCCACAAGGAGCTCCATGAGTCCGCCACCTATGTCCTCGGTCTGGGCGGCGCCAATCTGGCACAGGCCCAGGCCTATTTCCAGGATACTATTAGCGTCAATCTGACCACTCTGGTGGGCCTGCTGGACCAGGTGGTGGAAGAGGGCACCGCTATGAGCAATGCGGCTGCGGAGCGCATGGAGCAGGTGGCTTTCCTGATGCACCTGACCGCCGCCGTATGTCTGGCCCTGGCCCTCATCTGCATGCTGAGCCTGGCCTTCTACGTGATGGGCTATGTTGTCAAGCCCATTCTGACCATCACCAACAGCGCCCGGCCCCTCAAGGACGGGAAGCTCCAGCTGGATCTGACCTACACCTCCAAGAACGAGATGGGCCAGCTGGCCAATACCCTGCGGGAATCCATGTCGGCGATTTACGGCTATGTGATGGATATCAACCGTATCATGGCCCAGCTCTCCGCCGGAAATTTCGACGTGGGAACCTCCAGCAGCTATATCGGCGACTTCCGGTCCATTGAGGAGTCCATCCACAGCCTGACCACCACCCTCTCCGGGGCCATGGCCAGCATCACCGAGGCCGAGCGCCAGGTCTCCAGCCACGCCGAGCACCTCTCCAGCGGGGCCCAGTCCCTGGCCCAGGGGGCCACGGAGCAGGCCAGCGCGGTGGAGGAGCTGTACGCCACCCTGGACGATCTGACCAAGAATGCGGAGCAGAATGTTAAGGCCGCCGCCGCCGCCCAGGACAACGCCCGCCTCACCGGCGAGCAGGTCCAGATCAGCGGCCAGCAGATGCAGCAGATGGTGGCTGCTATGGCGGACATTACCCAGGCGTCCCAGCAGATCGGGAAGATCATCGCCACCATTGAGGATATCGCCTTCCAGACCAATATTCTGGCCCTGAACGCCGCTGTGGAGGCGGCGCGGGCGGGCACCGCCGGCAAGGGCTTTGCCGTGGTGGCCGACGAGGTCCGCTCCCTGGCGGCCCGGTCCGACCAGGCGGCCAAGGCCACCAAGGGGCTCATTGAGAACTCCGTCCACGCGGCGGATCGCGGCAGTCAGATTGTCAGCGAGGTTTCCGACACTCTGAGCAAGACTCTGGAGCTGGTGGCCCAGTCCAACGCCTCCATCGGCGAGATTGCCGACGCGGTGAAGGGCGAGGCGGTCTCCATCGCCCAGGTAACGGAGGGCATCGGCCAGATTTCTATGGTGGTTCAGACCAACTCCGCCAGCAGCGAGGAATCCGCCGCAGTGAGCACCGAGCTCTTCGACCAGGTCCGTCTGCTTCAGGAGCAGACCCGCCGGTTCAAGCTGAAAAAATAAGTACATCGCGCTCCGCGCCGGTACGGATATTAAAGCGCTCCGCCCTGTTGGGCGGAGCGCTTCTATCTTCTATTGACTATTCCGCTCCATAGCGGCCTCCGCAATGATCCCGCCGCCCACCACAGCGTCACCCAGGTAGAGCACCACGGACTGCCCGGGGGTAACGGCCCGCTGGGGCTCGTCAAAGACCGCCCGGACCATCCCCCGGGAATCCGGCGGATAGAGGGTCGCCGCCGCCTCGCCCTGGCTGTACCGCGTCTTTCCCGTCACCCGCAGGGGCGCGGCGATAGGGTCCAGGGACACCCAGTTGAACGCCTCCGCCCAGACCTCCCGGCTGTAGAGCGCCTGGTCCGGCCCCAGAATCACGGCATTGCGCCCGGCGTCCTTCCCGACAACATACAGGGGCTCCGGTCCGCTGACCCCCAGCCCCCGGCGCTGGCCCAGGGTGTAGCAGGGCAGTCCCCGGTGCCGCCCCAGCACCCGGCCCGCCTGGTCCACAAAATCCCCCTGTACAAGCGTCACCCCGTTCTTCTCCAGGAACCCAGGATAATCCCCCCCGGGGAGGAAGCAGATATCCTGGCTGTCCCGCTTCCGGGCGTTGACCAGCCCGGCCTCCTCCGCCAAGGCCCGGATCTGCTCCTTCCCAAACTCCCCCACCGGCAGCAGAAGCCGGCGGAGATGGCGCTGGGCAAGGGGGTAGAGAAAGTAGCTCTGGTCCTTCCGCCGGTCCAGCCCCCGCAGCAGCCGCCAGCGGCCGTCCGGCCCCTGGTCCACCCGGGCGTAATGCCCCGTGGCAACCCGGGGAATCCCCAGATCATCCGCCCGCCGGAGCAGGGCGTCAAACTTCACCCGCCGGTTGCACTCCAC
Source organism: Oscillospiraceae bacterium (assembly GCA_022804995.1). Lineage (GTDB taxonomy): Bacteria > Bacillota > Clostridia > Oscillospirales > Oscillospiraceae > Pelethomonas. Next base: position 2,166 of record JAAWUC010000118.1, on the reverse strand, counting down.
ACAGGGATTCGGGGTCCGTCCTGCCCGGTAGCCGGCAATAAAGTCCTCCACCACCGCCTCCCGAAACAGGTTCTTAAAGTTAAACATGTAAAAATCCATCCCCAGCCGGGCTGCGGCGGCACGGGCGTCCTCCGCGTCCTCCAGGGTGCAGCAGGACTTCCTTCCCGCCTCTTCCCCGCCGCTCCGCAGGGAGAGCATACAGCCTACCGGCTCCCAGCCCCCTTTTCGCAGCAGCAGGGCGGCGGCGGTGCTGTCCACCCCGCCGCTCATGCCCACCAATACCTTTCTCTCGCTGTCCATGTCCCGCCTTTCTGATCCAAGGAGCCTTCTTCCAGAGGAAAGAGGGCTCAGTCCATATACTTTCCGCCAAACGCCTCCCGGGGCAGGGCGTCGGACAACTCCAGCAGGGTGCGGTTGTAGCCGCCGGCGTAGTCCATCACAGGCGCGTGGAGGGCCTGCTTCCGGGCGCGGGTGTTGGGCAGGGACAGCGTGACCGTGGTGCCACGCCCCTCCTCCGAGTTAATCAGCAGGCTCCCCCCGTGCTCCCAGGCGATGCGCCGGCAGATGGGCAGGCCCAGACCCAGCCCGTAGGGCGGTGGGTCCGCCTGCTGGGGGAAGTGGTATCGCTCATACACCGTCTCCAGCCGGTCCCGCGGAATCCCGCAGCCGGTGTCGCTGCACCGCAGCTCCACCCACTGGCGGACCACCCGGACCTCCAGCACAACCTCTCCCCCTGCCGGCGTAAACTTGAAGGCGTTGGACAGCAGGTTCATCACCAGCCGCTCCATCCGCTCCGCGTCCATGGCAATAATGTGGGAGACCTTTTCGCTGCGGAAGGCCAGCCGCAGCCCCATGAGCGCCGCCGGGTGCTCAGCCCGGCGGACCATCTCCCGGCAAAAGCCCACAATATCGTCGTTGACCAGCTGGGCGGTGCTGGGCTCCTCCAGCGCCGCGGCCTCGGCCAAATTGCCGCTCAGCCGCAGAATCCGGTAGTAGCTCCGCAGCAGCACGGCGGCGCTCCGGTCCAGCTCCGGGTCCTCCTCCCGCCGCTCCGGCGGGGCCAGGCGCTCCAGCGCGGCGCCGATGTTCCCCAGGCTCTGGCGCAGCTGGCCGGAAACCTGGCGGAGAACAGCGTCCAGCTGGACGCCGGTGTGTTTCGTTTCATCTGACATGGGATCCCCCTCCTGGAGACAAGGCTCGCGGCCTCCGCGCGTCTCTTTCTAGTGTGCGCGGAGGCGGAAAAAAAAGCCGTGGTAATTCGCGCCGTTCTCCGGGATGTCAAAAATCCCGGGAATCGCAGAGACATCATACCAAAATTTTGTAGAAATTACAAGAAATTCTGAAAAAAAACATTTCGGCCGCAAAAAACACTTTTCAATTCAAAATGGGCGGTGTATAATATACTTATCCAATGGAATTGGACCGCCAAGTTAGGACCTTTATATTTGAAAGGAGTTTTTATTATGAGCATCAAAGTAGGCATCAATGGGTTTGGCCGCATTGGCCGCATGGTCTTCCGCGCCAGCGTTAATCATCCCGAGATTGAGATCGTGGGCATCAACGACCTGTGCCCCGCCGATTACCTGGCTTATATGCTGAAGTACGACACCATGCACGGCCAGTTTGCCGGCACTGTGGAGTCCACCGAGAACGCCATCATCGTTAACGGCAAGCAGATCCCCATCTATGCCGAGCGCAACCCCGCTGACCTGCCCTGGGGCAAGATCGGCGCGGAGTACGTGGTGGAGTCCACCGGCCTGTTCCTGACCAAGGAGAAGAGCCAGGCCCATCTGGATGCCGGCGCCAAGAAGGTTATTATGTCCGCTCCCTCCAAGGACGATACCCCCATGTTCGTGTGCGGCGTGAACCTGGATAAGTACACCAGCGACATGAATTTTGTCTCCAACGCCTCCTGCACCACCAACTGCCTGGCCCCCATCGCCAAGGTCCTCAACGACAAGTGGGGCATCACCGACGGCCTGATGACCACCGTCCACTCCACCACCGCCACCCAGAAGACCGTTGATGGCCCCTCCCTGAAGGATTGGCGCGGCGGCCGTGCCGCTGCCGGCAACATCATCCCCTCCTCCACCGGCGCCGCCAAGGCCGTGGGCAAGGTCATCCCCGAGCTCAACGGCAAGCTGACCGGTATGTCCATGCGCGTGC
>JAAWUC010000117.1 GCA_022804995.1 Oscillospiraceae bacterium | reverse complement strand
CTGAAGGTGGATGTCCACAAGCCGGAGCTGTGCGTCCACGTGGAGGTCCGGGAGAAGGCCGCCTACGTCCACGGACCCAGCCAGCCGGGGGCCGGGGGCCTGCCCATCGGCATGGGGGGGACGGCGGTGAGCCTGCTGTCCGGCGGCATCGACAGCCCGGTATCCTCCTATATGATCGCCAAGCGGGGGGTCCAGCTGGAGCTGGTCCACTTCTTTTCCCCGCCCTATACCTCTCAGCAGGCCCTGGATAAAGTGAAGGAGCTGGCCAAGGAGCTGGTGCCCTGGTGCGGGCGGATGACGCTGCACATCGTCCCCTTTACGGAGATTCAGGAGGCCATCCGGCGGGACTGTCCGGAGGAGTACTTCACCCTGATTATGCGGCGGTTCATGATGCGCCTGGCGGAGCGGGTGGCCCGGCGGACCGGGGCCAAGGCCCTCGTCACCGGTGAGAGCCTGGGCCAGGTGGCCAGCCAGACCATGGACGCCCTGGCGGTGTCCGACGCGGTGTGCTCGCTGCCGGTGCTGCGGCCCGTGATCGGGATGGATAAGCAGGAAATCGTGCTCATCTCCCGGAAAATCGGCACCTTTGATACCTCTATCCTCCCCTTTGAGGACTGCTGCACGGTGTTTACCCCCCGGCACCCCAGGACCCATCCGGTGCTGGAGGATGTGGTGGGCTTTGAAAGCGCGCTGGATATCGAGGGGCTGACCCAGAGGGCCGTGGACGGCATCGAGCGGGTCACCATCAATCTATAAAAAAGAATCGAGGCAGGCTATGAGAGCGGAACTGATCGCGGTGGGAACGGAGCTGCTGCTGGGGAACATCGCCAACACCGACGCCCAGATAATCTCCGAGAAGCTCAGCGCTCTGGGCATCACGGTCCACCACCACACGGTGGTAGGGGACAACCCGGAGCGGCTGGCGGAGGCCCTGGAGACGGCTAGGAAACGGGCGGACATCATTATCACCACCGGCGGGCTGGGGCCCACCTACGACGATTTGACGAAACAGACCATCTGTAAGACCTTCGGGCGGGAGCTGGAGCTCCACGAGGATATCCTGGAGGAGATCAAGACCTGGTTTGAAACCAAGCTGGGGCGGAAGATGACCGACAACAACATCCAGCAGGCCATGCTTCCGGTGAACTGCACCGTGTTCGACAACCCGGTGGGCACCGCGCCGGGGTGCGCCTTTGAGGAGGGCGGCGTCCATGTGCTGATGCTGCCGGGGCCGCCCTATGAGTGCCGGTATATGTTTGAGAACCGGGCGAGGCAGTATCTGGAGAAGCTCACCGACGGCGTGATTGTCAGCCATGAGCTGCGCATTTTCGGCAAGGGCGAGAGCGAGGTGGAGGCCGCGCTCCATGAGCCTATGACCCGGCTGTCCAATCCCACCCTCGCGCCGTATGCCAAGACCAACGAGTGCCTGGTCCGGGCTACCGCCAAGGCGGAAACCCGGGAGAAGGCCGAGGAAATGCTGCGGCCCCTGATGGACGAGGTGAAGGAGATTCTGGGGGACGTGGTCTACGGCGTGGACGTGAACAGCATAGAAGAGGTGGTATCCGGGCTCCTGAGAGAGCGGGGATTGACCCTCTCGGCGGCGGAGAGCTGCACCGGCGGGCTCATCGCCAAGCGGATGACCGATTTGGCCGGGGCCTCCCAGGTGTTCCGGGGCGGCGTGGTCTGCTACACCAACGACGTAAAGGCCGGGGTGCTGGGCGTGGACCGGGCGCTGCTGGAGGAGTACGGCGCGGTCAGCGAGCCGGTGGCCCGGGCCATGGCCGAGGGGTGCCGGAAAATCTGCGGCAGCGACCTGGCGGTATCGGTGACGGGCGTGGCCGGGCCGGACAGCGACGAGCGGGGCACGCCTGTGGGAACGGTGTACATCGCCCTGGCCTGGGAAAAGGAGACGATTTGCAGGCAGCTCTCCTGTGGGAAGGGCCGGGGACGGGACCGGGTGCGGACCGCCGCGGCCCAGAACGCCTTCGATATGATTAGAAGACGGCTGCTGGGACTGGCAATGTAGGATTTTTCTTGACAAAACAGGGAAATCCATATATATTGTATCCATACTGGGAGAAAGGCCCCGCCCCGGCCGGGGCGGGGCTTTATTGGCAGCATTCCAACATTACCGCTATGCCCAGGCGGAGGCCGGCGAGAAAGTTTTCATAGTTCTCTACGTTTGCCATATCGGCGTAGCTGGCGTCGAGCCGTTCCAGGTCCTCCGGGGCAAGCGAGGACAAAAGGGTTTCCACCAACTCGGTGTTTTTTCGCTGGGCGGCTTCATACTCTTCGGTGAGAAAGTGTTCGGTGCGGTACTCGCCTTTGTAGATTGCTTTTAGGATGTCCATCAGGTGCTCCTTTCTGGAGTTGTATTTTTTAGAACTCTCTGTGATTGCAGTATATTCTAAAAAATTGAATCTGTCAAGAGGAAATATGTTTTCACGAAAAATTTTTGGGGAACGCTTATATGAGGCTAGAATGAAGCACCAAGAGACGCAGGCAGAGCTTGCGGCGATTCTTGGTGTTGGGAAGAGCCGTGTCAGTGAAATGGAGAGCGGGAAAAATACGACCACCATGGAAAAATTCGCAATCCTTTGTCAACATTATCACTTATCTGCCGATTATCTCTTGGGGCTGTCCGATGACCCCACGCCCCGGAATTGAATGAAAATGCCGAATGCCGGGACTTCCCCGCGACGCCCCCCTTTGCATGGTGCTGAGGGAGGACGGGGGTTCACTGCAACGAATCCCCCCGCCACCAGGCTTCGCCCGGCGGCCCGCCCCCCTTTCACAAGGGGGGCGAGAGGATTGTGCGGTCCTTGAAATGTTTCAAGGATTGGGGGAAATAGGGGTTGTGGGTAGGACTGTGGGCCCCGACTACCCGTGGGCCGGCCTTCGGCCGGCTTAGTGCTGGAGCCAGCCTAACGCCCGGGCGGGGCATTACCAAACTAAAGGGCAGATTCGCCCTCTTGCCCCCCTTGTGAAAGGGGGGAGGGCCGCGCCGCAGGCGTGGCGGGGGGATTCGTCGCAGAGCAGTACCGTTTCCCGTCAGTACTACAGTACTGCAAAAAGGGGGCTGTCTCAGGCCGCCTCCACGCGCCCACCAAAACCAATCCATACAAGAACCATCTTTTAGGAGGATATACCACCCATGGACTACAACAAGACAATCAACCTGCCGAAAACAGACTTTCCCATGCGGGCGGGCCTGCCGGCCCGGGAGCCGGGGATGCTGGAGCGCTGGGAGAAGCTGGACCTCTACCACGAGCTGCTCAAAAAGAACGAGGGCAAGCCGCTCTACTCCCTCCACGACGGCCCTCCCTTCTCCAACGGCGCCCTGCACATGGGCCACGCCCTCAACAAGTCCATCAAGGACTTCATGGTCCGCTCCGCCGCCATGCGGGGGCACTACACCCCCTATATCCCCGGCTGGGACAACCACGGGATGCCCATCGAGTCCGCTATCATCAAGAAAAACAAGCTCAACCGCAAAAAGATGAGCGTCCCCGAGTTCCGCTCCGCCTGCCACGAGTTTGCCCAGCACTACGTGGATGTCCAGCGGGAGGGTTTCAAGCGCATGGGCGTCATCGGCGACTGGGAGCACCCCTACCTGACCATGGACCCGGCCTTCGAGGCCGAGGAGGTCAAGGTCTTTGGCGAGATGTACAAGAAGGGCGTCATCTATAAGGGCCTCAAGCCCGTCTACTGGTGCCCCCACGACGAGACCGCCCTGGCGGAGGCGGAAATCGAGTACCAGGAGGACCCCGTTACCACAGTGTATGTGAAGTTCCGTATGCTGGACGACGACGGCAAGCTGGGCCATCTGGATGACCAGAAGCTCTATTTCCTCATCTGGACCACCACGATCTGGACCCTCCCCGGCAATATGGCCATCGCCCTCCACCCCCGGGACAGCTATGCCATTGTGAAGGCTGAAAGCGGCGAGATGTATATTCTGGCCGAGGCCCTGGTGGAGAAGGTCATGAAGGCGGGCGGCGTTGAGAACTACGAGGTCCTGGAGACACACCCCGGCAGCTTCTTCGAGGACATGATGGCCTGGCACCCCTTCCTGGACAAGGCCAGCCGTCTGGTAAACGCCGAGTATGTCACGATGGATTCCGGTACGGGCTGCGTCCATACCGCCCCCGGCTTCGGTGCGGACGACTATCAGACCTGCAAACGCTACGGCATCGAGATGGTGGTCCCCGTGGACGACCGGGGCCGTCACACCGACTACGCCGGGAAGTACGCCGGCATGACCACCGATGAATCCAACCCCGTCATCCTGGCGGATATGAAGGAGAGCGGGGCGCTGTTTGCCAGTGAGGACATCGTCCACAGCTACCCCCACTGCTGGCGGTGCAAGCACCCCATCATCTTCCGGGCCACCCCCCAGTGGTTCTGCTCCGTGGAGGCGTTCAAGGACGCCGCCGTGGCCGCCTGCGACAAGGTGCGTTGGGTCCCCGGCTGGGGCATTGACCGGATGAAATCCATGATTCAGGAGCGCTCCGACTGGTGCATCTCCCGCCAGCGCCGGTGGGGCCTGCCCATCCCGGTATTCTACTGCGAGGACTGCGGCAAGCCGGTCTGCGACGACGCCACTATCGAGGCTGTTTCCAAGCTCTTCGCGGCGGAGGGCTCCAACGCCTGGTATGAAAAGAGCGCGGAGGAAATCCTGCCCGCCGGGTACAAGTGCCCCCACTGCGGCGGCGTCCACTTCACCAAGGAGGAGGACACCCTGGACGGCTGGTTCGACTCCGGCTCCACTCACTTCGCCTCCATGCAGAAGGACCAGGGCTTCTGGCCCGCTACCGTGTATATGGAGGGGTTGGACCAGTATAGAGGCTGGTTCCAGTCCTCCCTGCTGACCGCTGTGGGCGCTCTGGGAAAGGGCGCGCCCTTCCAGGAGTGCGTCACCCACGGCTGGACGGTGGACGGCGAGGGGAAGGCCATGCACAAGAGCCTGGGCAACGGCGTGGACCCCGCCGACATCTTTAAGAAGTACGGCGCGGATATGATCCGGCTGTGGGCCGGGTCCGCGGATTACCACGCAGATGTAAGATGCTCCGACAACATCTTCAAGCAGCTCAGCCAGAGCTATCTCAAGTTCCGCAATACCGCCCGGTACTGCCTGGGCAACCTGGACGGGTTTGACGCCAACAACCTGGTCAAGCCGGAGGAGATGCTGGAGCTGGACCGCTGGGCCATCACCCGGCTCAACGCGCTTATCGAGCGGTGCGAGACGGCCTACCACAACTACGAGTTCCACGTGGTTTCCCACGCTATCAATGATTTCTGCGTGGTGGAGCTGAGCAGCTTCTATCTGGATATCATCAAGGACAGGCTGTACTGCGAGGAGAGGGACGGGCTCAGGCGCCGCTCCGCTCAGACCGCCCTGTGGCTGATTCTGGATACTATGACCAAGATTTTTGCCCCGATTCTGGCGTTTACCTGCGACGAAATCTGGCAGGCGATGCCCCACAGAGAAGGCGGCGACGGGCGGAACGTGCTGCTCAACGAGATGAACAAGCCCTTCACGGCGTATGCCCTGAACGAGAACGCCATGGCCCGTTGGGAGCGGATCATCGCGCTGCGCGATATGGTAAACGGCGAGCTGGAGAAGGCCCGGAACGAGAAGAAAATCGGCAAGAGTCTGGAGGCCAAGGTGTCCCTGAGCCTTCGGAAAGAGGACGCTTTCTTTGCTGAACTGAACCGGGAGGAGCTGGCTGACATCCTCATCGTCTCCCAGGTGGAGTCCGAGGCGGCCGACCTCACCTGCGCCGTTGTGGAGCCCGCCCAGGGCGCCAAGTGCGAGCGGTGCTGGAAGATTCTGCCCTCTGTGGGCTCCGACAGCGAGCACCCCGCCCTCTGCGCCCGGTGCGCCGGCGTGGTCCGGAAGCTGGACGTTACCCTGTAAGCAGATACACGCGAAACAAGAGCGGCCCCCGGTACGATTCGTACCGGGGGCCTTGACCTGTTTGCTTTCGATTAACCGCCGATGCCGGTGTTCACAGGAACAGCCAGCGTCAGGACGCCGTCGGCCTCCTGGGCGTCGAGGCCCAGCAGAGCGGCAAGGCCCTCGGCGGAGACATAGTTGCTGCTGCCCACATCCATCACGGCAACCTCCACGGCCTCCTCGCCCACAGTGACGGTGAGGGTGCCGGAAACGGCCTCGCCCTCGGCGGCGGCGGGGGTCTCGGCGGTGTAGTCGGTACCCTTGACGATGGTTACGCCGTCCTCGCGGCTCCAGGTCACGTCGAAGGAGGCCTCGGTGCCGGCCAGAAGCCCGGCCACCTCCCGCAGGCGGTAGTAGGTCACACCGTCGGCTCCGGCGACAGTGGCGATATCCGCGCCCTCGCCGTCAAAGACCACGTTGCCCTGAACGCCGTTGAGGTTGTAGGCCTTGTTCTTGGGGGACTCGATCTCGCCGGCGTTGATCTTGGCGATGATCTCCGCCCGCTCGGGGTTCTCCAGCTGGAGGTCGATGCCTACGATCTTCCAGTTGTTGTCCACCTTGGGCTCCACGGGGGAGTTGGCCTCAAAGTGGGCCTTGAGCATATCGCGGATGGACTCGGAGGACTCCCACTCCTTGGCCTCGTCGCCGGCGGCCAGCATCCCCTTGACGGTGGAGGAGAAGCGGTAGTTGTTCACCGCCAGGGTCAGCTCCTGGTCATCCTTGAGGGGCTCGCCCTTGAAGGTCAGGTTCTTAATGCGGGAGCCAACGGGCTGGCTGATGTCGATTTCGTAGTTCACACCGGCGAACATGTCGTACTTGTAGTCCCGGAACTCGGGGTCAAAGGAGATGTTGATGTCCCCTTCCTTCCAGGTGTTGTAGTA
>JAAWUC010000116.1 GCA_022804995.1 Oscillospiraceae bacterium | reverse complement strand
CTCCTCTCTCCTCCACTGCCTACTCGTACATTTTATCCCTCATTAACTTTGTGGCCTGTCTGGTTTTGAAGCCAGACAGGCCTTTTTTCGACAGGCTGGCCGGAGGTCCTATGGGACCTCCGGCTTCTCTTTATTCTCAGCCCTCGATTCGCAGAACCCCCGCCTCCGTCTCCTCGAAGTGGCTGCTGAAAAATGCCTCCATCAGCCGGACCATGTGCCAGGTGTCCTTCACCCCCGCCGTCTCATAGCAGGCGTGCATGGCCAGCTGGGGCAGGCCGATGTCCGCGCACTTCACCGGCACATGGGTCATGGCGATATTGCCCAGTGTGCTCCCGCCCGCCATGTCCGACCGGTTGGAGAAGAACTGGAGGGGAACCTCCCCCCGGTCCGCCAGGGCGCGGACCACGGCGGCGCTCATGCCGTCGGTGGTGTAGCGCTGCCCGGCGTGGGACTTGACCACAACGCCCTCGTTCAGGTACACCCGGTTCTCCGCATCGGCGTGCTCCGGGTGGTTGGGGTGGACGGCGTGGGCGTTGTCGGCGCTGAGCATGAAGCTGGAGGCCAGGGCGCGGAGGTAGTCCTCCTCCCCCCGCCCCAGGGCGAGGCTGATCCGCCGCAGAACGTCCCGCAGGAACGGGGAGGCCGCCCCCTGCCGGGTCCCGGAGCCCACCTCCTCATTGTCAAAGCAGGCCAGGACGTTGATGGACCGGGGGCTCGCCCCCCGCAGAAAGCCCCGCAGAGCCGCGAAGACGCACTGCTGGTCGTCCAGCCGCCCGGAGGAGATGAACTCCCCGCCGCAGCCCCAGACGGCGGGCCGGTCCCGGCTGTAGAGGTATAGGTCGCTGCCCAGAATCCGTTCCTCCCCCATACCCAGGGCCTCCGCCAGCAGTCCGGACAGGGAGCCCCCCTCCTCCCCGGAGAAGAGGGGGAGCATGTCCACCTGCTTGTTGAAGGCGGCCCCCTCGTTGACGTTCCGGTTCATGTGAATGGCCACACTGGGGATGAGGAGCAGGTCCCGATCCAAATTCACCAGCTCGGCGGCGACAGCCCCATCCTCCCGCCGCACCAGGACCCGTCCGGCCACGGACAGAGGCCGGTCCAGCCAGGTGGAGCAGATCATGCCGCCGTAGCCCTCCACGTTGAGCACGGTGCAGCGGCCCCCGGCCCTGTGCTCGCACCGCTCCTTGAGCTTGAAGGTGGGGGAGTCGGTGTGGGCGGCGGCGATATTGAAGCTGTAGCGCGCCAAATCTGTCCCCGCCTGGAAGGCGATGACGCTAGAGCCGCCGCGGCAGACGAAGTAATTTTTTCCCGGCTCCAGACGCCACACCCCGCTCTCCAGCAGCTCGGCGTACCCGGCCTCCAACAGGGCGGAGCGGACGGAGGCGGCGGTGTGGAAGGCGGTGGGGTTTTTCTGGATGAAGGCCAGGAGCTCTTCTGAAATGGCTCTGTACATAATGGCAGGTTCCTCCGGTTTCGATGTTTTCACCGGTAGTCTACCACGGGCGCGGCGGTTTCGCAACCGGGATCTTTTTGTCGGGAAGGAACTTTTCACTTCGGTTCTGCGTCCTATAAATTGACAGGACCGATGCGGGGCGGATGCAGATATGATACATCTCTCTGCGAAAATGGCCTAATAACCTGTGGAGGAGGATTGGACATGAAGCAATTTGGGAAACGGCTGACAGCCTTGGCTCTGGCGGCGGTCATGGCGCTGGGACTGGCGGCCTGCGGCGGAAAGGAAGGGGACGGCGACGGACAGAAGCTCAGCGGCACCGTCTATGTGCCCCAGTTTCTGGACTGCAAGCTGCCGGTGGACTATGTCAACAGCGGCTGCGTGGCGGGGGACAAGATGTACATCATCGGGGTCAAGGGCGAGGAAACCCCGGCCACCGATACCGACAGTGAGACCGGGGAGACCTACGAGTACACCCGCTACACCGAGACATATATCCTCTGCAAGGTGTCCCTGACCGACGGGACGGTGGAGGAGCTGAGCGGCTACACGCCTCCCGGCAACAATTCCGACGACCCGGACAGCGGCGGCTATGTGGAGAGCATCCGGGCCCTCCCGGACGGCACCCTCTGGCTCCAGGAGAACAGCTGGGCCTATATCTTTGACCTGCCGGAGGACTTCGACCCGGAGACGGACGACAAGTGGAACTACATGAGCGACTACCAGGATCAGACCTACCTCCGCCATCTGGACGCCGATGGCAGCGAGCTGGAGAACATCGATCTGACCGCGCTGGCGGAGAAGCTGGAGATCAGCTACTTCGGAAACTACCTCTTCGACAGGGACGGGAACCTCTGGGTGCTCTCGGACAACAAGCTCCTCTGTCTGGACGGGGAGTGGAACGAGCGCTTCCGCCTGGAGGCGGAGGAGAACCCGGAGGACGGCAGCAGCTACAGCGGCTGGGAGAGGGTGGTCCAGCTGGGGGACGGGCGGATCGGCGTGCTGATTTATTCCTACACCGAGAGCGCCGCCTCTCCCGAGGGGGAGGCCTCCAGCAGCTACGGCTACACCCTCCAGGCCGTGGACCCGGAAACCCAGGACTGGGCAGAGGAGACATACCCGCTCGCCGCCAATGTCTACAACATCTTCTCCGGCGGCGGGGACTACCTTTTCTACTACCAGAACAACGACACCATCTACGGCTATAAGGCCGGGGCGAAGGAGGGGGAGAGAATCTTCTCCTGGATCGAGGCCAACATCAACAACAACAACGTGGACTTCTTTGAATTCCTGTCCGACGGGCGGGTGTGCGTGCTGACCCGGGACTGGGAGAGCGACGAGCCCAAGGTGGAGCTGGCCCTCCTCTCCGCCACCGACGCCTCCACTCTGCCGGAGAAGACAACCCTGAGCTACGCCACCATGTGGCTGAACTACGACACCCGGCGCAAGATTATCGATTTCAACAAATCCAGCGAAAAGTACCGCATCGACGTGAAGGACTACTCCGAGTTCAACACCCAGGACGACTACGAGGCCGGGCTCAAGAAGCTGAACACGGAGATCATGTCCGGGTCCGTGCCGGATATCCTGGACACCTCCGGCCTGCCCTTCCAGCGCTTCGGCCAGCGGGGGTATCTGGAGGACCTCTGGCCCTTCATCGAGAACGACCCGGATTTGGGCCGGGAGGGGGTCATGGAGCACGTGCTGGAGGCGGCCAGTCAGGAGGGGAAGCTCTACCACCTCTTCGACTCCTTTGCCATCAAGACCGTGGCGGGGGCGAAGAACGCCGTGGGAGACCGGACCAGCTGGGCCTTGGCGGATATGCAGGCGGCTCTGGCGGCTATGCCCGAGGGGTGCCTCCTCTTCGGCCAGGGGTACACCAAGAGCGATATGCTCAACGAGGTGCTGACCATGAACCTCAACAGCTTTGTGGACTGGTCCACCGGCAAGTGCTCCTTCGACAGCGGGAACTTCAAGGCCCTGCTGGAGTTCTGCAACAGCTTCCCTGAGGTGTACGACTGGGAGGCGGAGGAGGCGCGCATGAAGGAGGCCGCCGTCGATGCCTCCTACGACGAGAGCGTCTACATGATGGAGGGCAAGCAGCTCCTCCAGGGCACCTACCTCTACAACCTGGGCCGCGTGACCAGGCAGCGGACCCTCCTGGAGAAGGCCGGCGGGGTGAGCTACGTGGGCTACCCCATGGAGGACGGCTCCTGCGGCAGCAGCTTCCGGATTGCCGGGAGCTCCATGGCCATCTCCTCCACCTGCGCCGACAAGGAGGGGGCCTGGTCCTTCGTGCGGCAGCTGATTCTGCCCCAGGAAGAGAGCCAGCGGAGCTACTGGGGGACCATGTTTGTCAACAAGAAGGACTTCGAGAAAATGGCCAAGGATGCCATGACCCCCAGCGAGGAGTTCGACCTGGACGAGAACGGGGAGCAGATCCTCGGCCCCGACGGACAGCCCCTTCGGGCGCCCAAGGACTGGTGCTGGATCTCCGACGGCCAGGAGATCAAGATCTACGAGTCCACCCAGGCGGACTATGACCAGCTCATGGCGCTCTATAACGCCACCACCACCTTCGACAACCGGGACGAGAGCATCTATGAGATCGTGGCCGACGACGCGGCGGCGTATTTCAGCGGCGACAAGGATCTGGACACTGTGGTGGGCCAGATTCAGAGCCGGGTGTACCTCTATGTGAACGAGCAGATGTGACAGACCGAACACAGCCTACGCCGGAGAGGCCCCCTTGTGCAGAGGGGGCCTCTCCGTGTTTTCAGCTCCGGTCTGAACAGAGACATGCCCATCTTTTTGCCTGTTTTATGGATTTGTACTTTGCTTTGCCGGTCCAATGTGCTATAATAAAGAAATCGTGCCGAGAACTGTGAAGGGAGGACGCCCCGCGTGCATAAAAAACTGTCCCGGCTCATTGAGCCGAATCTGCAGCCCTATTTTCTCTGCTTCCTGCTGTTTATTCTGGCGGCGCTGCTGGTGGAGCCGGTGCTGGCGGCGGTGGAGACGGTGGTGCTGCTGCTGCTGTATATCTTCTACCGCAACCAGAGCCACGCCCGGCGGCGCAGCATTATGCAGTTTGTGGAGACGCTCACCGGCGGGGTGGACTCCATCAGTAAAAACAGTATGCTCAACACCCCGCTGCCGGTGGTGGTCTTCCGGGCGGACAACGGGGAGATCATCTGGACCAACGCCGCCTTTATGGAGCTGACCGAGGCCCGGGAGGGGGTCTTTGACATGCGCATCGGGGATCTGGCCCCCTCCTTCCGCTACCAGTGGATTTTGGACGGGGAGAAGCAGGACCCGGAGCTGACGGAGATGAACGGCAGCGTCTACCAGATCTACGGCGCGGCGGGCCGCATGAGCGGCCGGGCCGCCAGCCAGGGGATTATCGTCACCGCCTACTTTGTGGATGTGACGGAGCGGGAGCACATGCGCTCGGTCTACGACGCCTCCCGGCCTGTGGTCACGCTGCTGGTGCTGGACAACTACGAGGAGCTGCTCAAGGCTGGCGGAGAGGCGGCCAAGAGCGCGGTGCTGGCCCAGATCGACGAGCGGATCAACACCTGGGTCCAGAATACTGGGGGGATGCTGCGGAAATTCGACCGGGACCGGTACCTCTTCATCTGCGACGAGCAGAGCTTTGAGCAGCTGGCCGCGGAGAAATTTTCCCTGCTGGAGTCCATCCACCAGGTGGTCAGCGAGGACGGGGTCAACGCCTCCCTGTCCATCGGCGCGGGGAAGGACTGCGACACCTATGAGGAGGCTTTCCAGTGGGCCAGCAAGTCCATCGAGATGGCCCTCAGCCGGGGCGGGGACCAGGCGGTGGTGAAGGACAGCCTGGACTTCCAGTTCTACGGCGGCCGGGCCAAGAGCTCGGAGAAGCGCACCAAGGTCAAGAGCCGGGTTATGGCCAAGGCTCTGGGGGATCTCATCGCCGACGCCAGCCAGGTCTACGTCATGGGACACGAGTACGCGGACATGGACGCGGTGGGGGCGGCGGCGGGCATCTGCTGCGCCGCCCGGAAGCGGGGGAAGAAGGCACAGGTCGTCATCGACCTGGAGGGCAACAACGCCCAGGCCCTGGTCCGCCACCTGGCGGATCAGCCGGAGTACGCGGGGGCCTTTGTCTCCGGCCCCGACGCCTTTGTCCACGCCCAGGCGGGGGCATTGCTGGTGGTGGTGGACACCAACCGGCCGGACCTGGTGGAGCACCGGCAGCTGCTGGACGCCTGCAACCGGGTGGCGGTCATCGACCACCACCGCCGGGCGGCTATCTACATTGAAAACGCGGCCCTGAATTTTCACGAGCCCTACGCCTCCTCGGCCTCGGAGCTGGTGACGGAGCTCCTCCAGTACATGGCGGAGCCCTCGGACCTGCTGCCGGCGGAGGCGGACGCCCTGCTGGCGGGGATTGTGCTGGATACGAAGAACTTTTCCATGCGGGCCGGGGGCCGGACCTTTGAGGCGGCGGCGTTTCTGCGCCGGGCGGGGGCGGACACCGCCGAGGTCCGCCGGTATTTCCAGAGCGATCTGCCCAGCATGATCGCCCGCTACGACATCATCCGCACCGCCAAGATGGTCCACGGGGACATCGCCGTGGCGGTGGCGGAGCGGGAGGTCAGCCGGGTGACGGCGGCCAAGGCGGCGGACGATCTGCTCACCCTCAAGGGGGTGCAGGCGTCCATTGTGCTCTACGGCCAGGGGGACGGCATCTCCATGTCGGGCCGGTCCCTGGGGGAGATCAATGTGCAGGTGATACTTGAGAGCCTGGGGGGCGGGGGCAACGCCACCTCGGCGGGGGGGCATATCCCCAATATCGACGCCAAGACGGTCCACCAGCGGCTGCTGGCGGCTATCGACAGATACTATCAATAGGACAGCAATGCCGGACGCGCGAGCTTCCGGCGGGATAAGGAGGATGCGACTATGAAAGTGATTTTGCAGCAGGACGTACGGGGCCAGGGGAAGAAGGGCCAGCTTATCGAGGTGGCAGAGGGCTACGCCCGCAATTTCCTGCTCCCCCGGAAGCTGGCGGTCCCCGCCACGGCGGACGCCATGAACACCATGAAGCTGCGGGAGAAGGCCAAGAAGGCCGAGGACGCCCGGCTCAAGGCCGAGGCGGAGGCCATCGCCGAGAAGCTGAAGAACGCCCCGGTGAAGGTCACGGCCCGGGCGGGGGCCAACGGCAAGCTCTTCGGGGCCGTGACCAGCAAGGAGGTCTCCGACGCGCTGAGCGCCCAGCACGGGATTGAGCTGGTCAAGCAGAAAATCGTCATGGATGAGCCCATCAAGGCGTATGGGAGCTACGAGCTGAAGGCTAAGCTGGGCTACGAGGTCTCCGGCACCATCTATGTGATGGTGGTGGAGGAGAAGTAGGAGTATTCCTCTTTGGGGGCGGCGCCCTAAACAACAGAAAGCGAGGATTGGAAGATGGCAGGCGACGATCTGCTCTCCCGTCAGATGCCCCACTCCCTGGAGGCGGAGCAGGCCGCCCTGGGGGCCATGCTCATCGACGCGGACTGCATCAAGGATGTGATGGATAAGCTGGTCCCGGAGGACTTCTATATCCAGCACAAAACCGCTGGTCGATACCCGTCACCACCGCGGCGGCGGCACAGGTCAGCAGCATCGCCGCCGCCAGCACAAAGGCCGCTGCTATTTTTGTCA
>JAAWUC010000115.1 GCA_022804995.1 Oscillospiraceae bacterium | reverse complement strand
CGGATATGCTCCGCCTGCCGGACCTGCTCCCGGAGCGCCGCCGCGCCGGCACGCTCCCGGCCCAGCAGGCCGTACAGGCCGGCGTTGGCGGCAATGCTCAGCGCCAGCAGGCCCAGGGCGCCGCGCTGCCACTCCGCTATCTCCCGCCGGAGCGGCCGGCGGGCCGCCCGGAGGGTAGGCAGTATGCAGCTCATGACGCCTCCCTTGTCCTCTCCAGGGCGGAGAGGTCCACCGGAGGACGCCTGCCGACCTCCTGGGGAGGCAGGGTCCGGACGGTCCCGCTGACGGCCAGGTTTTCGCTCCTGGCCAGCGTCTCCGTCAGAAAACGGGCCAGCCGCTCCGCCGCGGCCCCGCTGAGGGGCTGCTCAATAATAAAGGTGTACTCGTTCCGTTTTGGCATACCGCACCTCCTACAGGCTCAGAAAATAGTTGTAAGCGTCCTGGACGGCCTTCGCCAGCTCCAGCCGGTCCCGCGCCAGAGCGCCGGCGTCGCGGTAGGGGAGCTGGGCGAAGGCGCTCGCTTCGAGCTCCAGCCGGAGGGCCAGCTCCCTAAGGCTCTCGATGGCGGTGGTGAGGTGGCGCTGAGGGATGGGATATTTTACGATTGCCATAGGTTCCTCCTTGATTTTTGCTCCGTTTCCCGCTATAATAGAAGAAAGGAGCTTTTTCGATGGTTTAGCTTCTGCCCCCGCAGGTGTTGGTAGCGCTTGCGGGGGCGCTTTCTGCCTTCTGCTCTGGGTCTGATTCTCCAAGAATGCGCAATCAGGATTATCTCAAGATTCATCCTTTTGCGACAAAGAATATGTCCATAGATATGCCGATGCGCGCCATTTCCTTCTCCAGGAGAAAACGGATCGCACGTTTCGCGCCTCTTGGAAAATCGGGTGGGGTCGTTACCTTGATTGCCGACACGATCTCGCTGGTGCTGGTGTCCAGCAACTTGAAAAAATCGTCTTTACGTGCTGTGATTTCCATATTTCTCTCCTCCCTTTGGTTAATGAATTCAGCTTTATGCGCTGTCCCGGGCTTCCTCTGCCCTTGCGAACAAGGTGTCTTTGTTCACGAATTGTTTACACGCCTCCCTTTACTTTTGTCTCGATTTTTTGTACAATAATTCCAACAGGGCAATTTTATCTGCTCAATACATACAGAAACGGAGAAGTTATATGTTTGTTCAAGCAACCATCTCTTGCAAATGCGGCTGCATCTTTGAATCAGAATTTCAAAAAAGCAGCGTGGAGAATCCTCCCAAATGTCCGCAATGCGGACAGGCTATGAATGATACCTCCTGGAAAAGCCTGCGGGATACGATGGCCCAATTCGGTGATCTCAACCAGCATATTGTGAAATGGCACCTTGAGCGGGAGGAACCGCTTATGCAGGTCCCGGCCATTACGGTAAGAACTCTTCGAGATTGAGCTTTCCCAGATGGATGGTTTCCAGGGTGAAGCGCATCACATCAAAAGCCGTCTCAGGCATTCCGTCCAAGTTGTATCTGCCCAGCGTCTTTGTGATATCGCCCACTGCTTCCATGAGCCTGTCCTGGCCGTTCATCGCCTGGGACAGGCGATCTTTTTCTTGAATGTAGTGCTCCGCTGTCATTGCATCGTCCTCCTTTCTACGCCGTGTCCTGCACAGCCTTGAAAAAATAATCGTAAGGAACGCCCACGGCGTCACAAAGCTCACCGTATTCATTTGCCGTGATTTTCGTTCTTCCAGTCGCGATTGCGTTTGTCTTTTGCTTTGTCCAGCCACACTTCTCGGCGACAAACGACTGTTTAATCCCGTGGTCAATCAAATACTTCCTGATAGCCAGTTCTATGCTCAAGGGAAACCCTCCTTTCTTCGAGTAGCGATTTTCTTGACCCATATGCATACTAACACAGTTATTCGCTACCGTCAATAGGGAATCACGAAATTCTTGACTTTTATTTTTTCGTGTGCTATCATCGTTTCAAAGGTGGTGATTTTTATGAGTGAGCTGCACGAAATGTCTCTGCGCGAAAGAATCCGCCTGAATCTTGTGTCTTCTATGGAGGCCGCAAACATTAACCAAGTGCAACTAGCGGACAAGCTGGGCATCAGTAAAGGGACTGTAAATAACTGGGCAAGAGGAAACAATTCTCCAGATGTGGATATGGTACCCAAGATTTGCAAAGTGCTGGGAATTTCTGTTTTAGATTTATATGCGCCTACCAAATTTGAATCAAGTGATGTTAAAGAGACAAAAAAAGCCCCGTCCCTTCCGGACGAGGCAATGAAGGTAGCAAAAGACTACTGGGCGCTGGACCGCTGGGGGCGGCAGGTGGTGCGCTCCGTGATTGCAGATGAAAAGGAGCGCTGCGAGGACGAAACCCGCTTCCTGGAGGAAACCGCCCCGCCCGCCGAGGAGGAGCCGAAGGTCATCCCCCTCTACCGTGTCCCTGCCGCCGCCGGGTACGCCTCGCCGATTTTCGGCTCCGACTTCGACTACTACACCCTCAAGCCGGAGGACCCCCAGGGGGCGGTTTTCGCTATTCGAGTCCAGGGGGACTCCATGGAGCCCCACTTCCCCAACGGGTCCATCGCCTTCTGCAACAAGGACCCGCTGGCGGACGGGGATATCGGGGTGTTCTGCCTGGACGGGGACAGCTTTATCAAGCAGTACCACCATGACAAATTTATGGGCATGACCTATCTGTTCAGCCTGAATCGGGACCGGGCCGACGCGGACAAGCTCATCACCCGCACAGGAGGCCAGACGCTCACCTGCTTCGGGCGGGTGATGACCAGGCGGCGGTTCCCGGTGCCGGGGGCTGGTGGTATATGATAATGATGGAGGGGCGTTATGCGTAAAAAGATATTTGCTGTTGCGGCCTTTATGTGTGCTATTATATGCGTTGCCGGTGTAAACGCTTTTTTTCGCGATATTTCCCAAACTCCTGGGAAAGCGATACCTAATCTAATTCTTGCAGTTGTCTGCGCCCTTCTCACAGTTCTCTCCGTAAGAAAAATCCGAAATCCGGCCAGACGCACCGTATCTGTTCAGAAGGCTTCTCCATCAAAACCGCTGACCGCCAAAGCGATCCAGCCAGAAATGCGCATTCCGAATCCAGCGGACTTGATTTCTATTCACACGGAACACATCGACCCGGATGAGGGGCTGAAAACTCCGGCCTGGGCAGAGCTCTCAATATCTGGATGCCCAGGCCCTGGAGTTCTGGAACGGAAAACCGACAGACTTCCAGATCCCGTCGTATTATGCCGATACCGCTTTTGGCCGGAATGTGGGGCCGGCGCGCTCCCGCCTGCTGAAGGGCGGCTATCTCCGGCGCGGCAGCGTCCAGAAAAGCATTGAGAGGAAGACGATCCCGGAGCTCAAAGCGATTCTGGCCGAAAAGGAACTGAAGCTCTCCGGGAAAAAAGGAGAACTGGTCCAGCGGCTGCTGAACAATGTGCCGCCGGACGAGCTGGAAGAGCTGTTCCCGATTGGTGTCTATGAGGCAACGGAGAAGGGCTGGCGCGCGAGGGATCAGTATGAGATCGTCTTTTATCAGGAGCTGCTCCCGAAGGCCGCCCGCTTTATGGACGGGAACGGGGAGCCTCTGAAAGCGCTGGAGGTCTCTGTCCTCTCCTATTTTGTCTGGACCATGGAGGTCAAAACACTTTCCGCCCGGGGGCTTGGTCATGGGGCAGATATGCAAAATCCTTATCTAGCCCGCAACGTGGAGGAATATGCCCGGAAATGCGGCTTAACCTTTGACCAGCTGCTGGAGCACTTTGCCGTGACAGTCCGGGAAAACAAGCCCTTTGCCCTGAGCTCAGAGGCGAATATCTGCTATGCGGCGGACATGCTCAAAAGAGGGCTGTCCATCCGCGAATAACCCAAAAGCCCAACCGCTTGGGATTTTAAAAAGGAGATCTTTTATGAACAATAATCTCGCCTATCAGCACAGCGACAGGGTGGAGCTTATCAACGGGGAGCCGGTGATGATGTCCCCCAGCCCGGCGTGGAATCACGTCTCTATCTCGGGCAGTATCTATAATCTCTTCTTCAACTACCTGCGGGGGAAAGCCTGCAAGGCCATTCCGGACGGCTTCGATCTGCGCCTGTCTGACAAAAACCACTTCATCCCCGACGGCATGGTCGTCTGCGACCGGGACAAGATCAAGCCCAACTGGGTGGAGGGCGCGCCGGACCTGGTGTGGGAGGTGCTCTCCCCCAGAACCGCCAAAAACGACAGGTGGCACAAAAAAAACGCCTATGAGGCCGGCGGCGTCCCGGAGTACTGGATTGTGGACCCCGCCGGGCAGTCCGTGGAGGTCTATCTGCTGGAGGAGGGGCGCTATGTGCTCGACAACATCTACACCCTCTATACCGCTGACGCCCTGGAGGCCATGACCGAGGAGGAGAAGGCCGCGATTGCGTGGGAGTTCCGGTGCCATCTGTACAGCGATCTGTCCATCCGGCTGGAGGATATCTTCGGGGATCTGCTCTGACGGGGACGCCGGGAGCTTTGGGGAAAGGAGAACACTATGGAACAGAAATTCCCGCCGGAGACCCGGGCGGCGGCTTATCCCAGGGTTTCCACAGAGGAGCAGAGGCTGCGGGGCCTGTCCATCGACGATCAGGCTGCCGCGCTGCAGGCATGGGCGGACCGCAGCGGTATCAAAAGCGTGACGTTCTACAACGACGCCGGCAACTCCGCCCGCAAGCCCTACCACAAGCGCCCCGCCATGGTCCAGCTGCTGGAGGACGTGAGGGCCGGGAAAATCGACCTCATTATCTTCACCCGGCTGGACCGCTGGTTCCGGAACATCGCGGAGTATTACAAGGTCCAGGAGATCCTCGACGAGCACGGGGTGAGCTGGAAGGCCATCGGGGAGGACTACGACACGTCCACCGCCTCCGGGCGGCTGAAGATCAACATCATGCTCTCCGTGGCCCAGGACGAGGCCGACCGGGACAGCGAGCGCATCCGCACCGTGCTGGCGGCGAAGCGGGAGCGCCGGGAGCCGGTGAGCGGCCATGTGCCCACGGGGTACAGGATTGAGGGGAAGCGGATTGTCAAGGACCCGGAGACGGAGGCGGGGGTCGGCGCGTTTTTTGAGAGCTTTCTGGCCTGCCGCTCCATAGAGCGGGCCCGGGCGGCGGCGGCGGAGAAGGGGGTGTCCATCTCCTACCAGCTGGCCAGCTCCATGCTGGCCAAGACGGCCTACTACGGGTACTACAGCGGCGTGGAGGGGATGTGCCCGGCGTATATCACCCGGGAGCAGTACGAGGAGATCCAGGCCGGCCGGCGGCGGGTCGAGCGGCGCACCAGCGGAGACCGGGTGTATCTCTTTACAGGGCTGGTGTTCTGCGCGGAGTGCGGGCGGCGGTTCGGCTCCCGGGCCCATATGTATGCGGTGAAGCAGGGGGGCCGGCATGAGTGCATCTCCTACAACTGCCCGGGGCGGTACCACCACAACGACTGTGAGAACCGGGTCAACATCCGGGAGGCGGCCATTGAGGAGTATCTTCTGCACCATGTGGAGGGGGAGCTGGAGCGGTACAGCTACGAGTTGGAGCGTCTGGCCGCCGCCGGGCCGCCGCCCAGGGACTTCGAGGGAGAGCGAAAAAAGATCAAAAAGAAGCTTTTGCGCTTGAAAGATCTGTATGTGGATGATATAATTGACCTGGAGCTGTACCGGAAGGATTACGAGGCGCTGCACGCGCAGCTTGACGAGCTGGCCGCCGAGGAGGGCAGGAGACCTGCCCGGACGGTGGATATGGGCAGGCTGCGGGGGATCTTCTGCGAGGGCTGGCAGGAAATGTACGTCCAGCTGGACCGGAAGAGCAAGCAAGCGTTCTGGCGTCTGGCGCTCAGCCGGCTCACGATTCGCCCGGACCGAAAAATCGCAGTCGCTTTCCGGACTTAATTTTTTTTCGGGTTTTTGTTACATAGGGGGAGCGGTCCTTCAGGATTACAATTAAACCACAACCGCGACCCGCTGACGCTGCACCGGGCAATAGCCTGTTCCACAAAGGACCTGGGCATCAGCGCCGCCTCATCCAGCAGAACGCCCGCCAGCGTCACGCCTTGGATAAGGGCGGCGCTGCCCTCATCCTTGCCGCCCATGAGATAAAACCGGTTCTCCCGCCCATTCCGGCTCACAAGGAGCAGGTTCTCGCTCCGCCGCTCCCTGCACGCGAACCCCAGCTCCCCCAGCACGCCAAGCAGATCCTGGACCAAATTCCGCCGCAGTGACACAGCGGTTTTTCCGCAGAAGGCAAACTGCTGGCCGTAAAACTGCGCCATTGCCCAGCAGACGAAGCTGAGCCCCATACACAGCGTTTTCCCGCTGCGCACCGCGCCGTCACAGATGATAGCGTCCCGGTTTCTGTCCGGCGACTTCGGGCCCCACCAGCTCATTACCCGCTTCTGCTTTTCCGAAAACTGCTTGATTTTCAACCCGCGTACCTCCTCGCTTCCGGTGCCCCGCCCCCCTGCTGTGAAAACACTTTACATCAGCTCTCCAGCGCCTCAATCAGCGCCGCCATGCCGTCCTCACCTCCTCCCATGCACTCCAGCAGCAAGGAGATCGCCTTCACACGGTCCGCGAACTTGATCTCAACGCTCCCGCCGTTCCCCCGCTTGAACTCGCTTACGCCCCACAGGTCCAGCCCCGGCACAAAGCAGCCCTCCGGGTTCAGGGCCAGGGCCACGGCGTCATTGGGGGAGGAGAGGGCGACTCTGCCCAGTGCCTCCAGGACTTTTTCACGGTCTACATCCAATCAATCAGCCTCCCTTCACCCCTGGCCGGAATCCCGAAAAAGTTGCACGCGCCTCTGCATCTTCCTCGAAAAAAATCAAAAATTCACCCATTTTCCGGCGATGGATGCTCTGTTTCGTGCAACCTTCTCCCCGGCCGCGCCCAAAGTGAAATCATATAAATGTAAAGGGAGCCCCCCTCCCCCGGCGATTGTTACGGTTATATTACAACCCTGTCCACCCCATTGACTTTAAAAACGAACCATGATAAACTGCGGACTGTAAACAGAGGAAGTCACCGTCCGGAACTCACCCCGGAGCAGATACGGGACCGGCTAGCCACGGTATGTGCGCCGGTGCGAGGGAGGGGCAGGAATTTCCAAAGTTTGCAAAAAAGGGTAAGGGGTTAGGGACTAGACTTTTCGCCGATAATTCTTCCGAGTTTTCGCTGAAACAGCCGCTTCTCATAACTTTCAGCCCAAATTCAAAAAGGAGGAT
>JAAWUC010000114.1 GCA_022804995.1 Oscillospiraceae bacterium | reverse complement strand
GCTACAAGTTCTCCACCTACGCCACCTGGTGGATCCGGCAGGCCATCACCCGGGCCATCGCCGACCAGGCCCGGACCATCCGGATTCCGGTGCATATGGTGGAGACCATCAACAAGGTGATCCGGGTCTCCCGGCAGCTTCTCCAGGAGCTGGGCCACGACCCGTCCCCGGAGGAGATCTCCGAGGAGATGAATATGCCGGTGGACAAGGTCCGGGAGATTCTGAAGATCGCCCAGGAGCCCGTGAGTCTGGAGACCCCTATCGGTGAGGAGGAGGACAGCCACCTGGGGGACTTCATCCCCGACGAGGGGGCCAGCGAGCCCAGCGAGGCCGCCAGCTTTACGCTGCTCAAGGAGCAGCTGGTGGACGTGCTGAGCACCCTGACGCCCCGGGAGGAGAAGGTTCTCAAGCTCCGCTTCGGCATTGAGGACGGCCGGACCCGCACCCTGGAGGAGGTGGGGAAGGAGTTCAACGTCACCCGGGAGCGCATCCGGCAGATCGAGGCCAAGGCCCTGCGCAAGCTTCGCCACCCCAGCCGGAGCAAGAAGCTGAAGGATTTTCTCAACTGATCGGATCGATAAAGCCGCCCTTTCCGTTTGGAAAGGGCGGCTTTGCTGATGGAGGGGGTGGGCTTACGCCTTCTTCACCACAGGG
Source organism: Oscillospiraceae bacterium (assembly GCA_022804995.1). Classification (GTDB taxonomy): domain Bacteria; phylum Bacillota; class Clostridia; order Oscillospirales; family Oscillospiraceae; genus Pelethomonas. Next base: position 6,928 of record JAAWUC010000114.1, on the reverse strand, counting down.
ATCCAGACCTCGTACTTCGCGTTCCGGGGATCGGCGTTGAGGTAGACCTCAATATCGGGGGCGCTCCCATACTCGTAGCCCGAGCTGGGGAGCCACTCCGTCAGGATCCGGCGCTCCAGCTCCTGGATGGACTGGGGCGTCCCCTCCCCGGAGAAGATGGCCCAGACGGCGGCGGGGACGGTGTACTCCTCCAGCTCCCCCGCCTCCTCCGTGCTGGCAACGGCGATATAGTAGCGCCAGGGGCCGTCGTTGGGGCAGTGGCAGACCCCCAGAACACCCGCCGGCTGGCTGTTCATCCGCTGGCAGAGCGCCTGCATGGTGCCGTCCGCAGCTACCCGGTCCCAGAGCTGGGGGACAGTCTGGAAATTGTCCTCCATGCTCTTCTCAATGGGCGCCGACACCCCTACGATACGGAACGATTCTCTCTGCTCGATTCTGTACTCCATTTCTTCAGCTCCTTTGATCATAATCGTAAAGCGCAGGGGCGGGAAGGATTTGATGGAGACGCCGGGCTCCCGCACCGCCGAGGGCGCGGCCCCGTGGACCGCCTGAAAGGCCCGGTTGAAGGCCGTGGGGGACTGGTAGCCGTACCGGAGGGCCACATCCAGCACCCTCGCCCCCGCCAGCAGGTCCACCGCCGCCAAGGACATCCGCCGCCGCCGGATGTACTCCGACAGGGGCATCCCCGCCATATAGGCGAACATCCGCTGGTAGTGGTAGGCGGAGCAGCAGGCGATCTGTCCCAGCCGGGCATAGTCGATGTCCTCCGTCAGGTGGTCCTCGATATAGCGGATCGTCTCGTTCAGGCCGTCAACCCATTCCATAGTCTGTCTCCTCTCTGCGCTTTCTGAAGATATGATAGCACGGGAGCCGGTGCTTGTCCTCTCTTTTGGGGGTGCAAATAGGAGAGGAGCGGCCCTGGGCTGCTCCAGATGTGCTCCACGGCTGCATCGCTTTCTCCTCCTTCGTTTTCATATGGCAGCGGGAGGGAGAACATACATCCTCCCTCCCGTTTTCACGCGGGCAAAACTGTAAGCCGGGTTCTGTATTTGGCAGTCATCTATCTTGGCGGACCGTTGCCGGACCGCTCCAGCCACCTCCTGAGGACGGCCGGGCCGGCCTTGTGTCCTCCCGCGGTGTTGCTCCGGATAGAGTTTACAGCATCGGACAGTCTCCAGCCGATGGGTGAGCTCTTACCTCGCCTTTCCACCCTTACCAGTCGTTGGCCGCGGAGCGGACAATGACGGCGGTATATCTCTGTTGCACTTTTCCTGAAGTCGCCTTCGGCGGGCGTTACCCGTTATCCTTGCCCTGTGGAGCCCGGACTTTCCTCACGGCGGACCTTTCGGCCTCGCCGCGCGACTGCCTGTTTTACCTGCGCTTTCATTTTATCAGTCCGGCATGGGCTTGTCAACCCAGGAAATTGACGGTGTGTCCGGAACAATTTCTCCGGGCTACTCCAGCGCCTCAATTTCTCGCCGGATTCTGCTGCGGTTCTGGTCGAAAAGCAGCTCCCGGTTGTGGCGGTAGTAGGCGTCGCAGCCAAAGCTCTCCACATACCAGGAGGTGTCATACCCGGCGGTAATCTCGGTGACGAAAATGACCAGCTCCTGGCTCTCCCCCAAAGCCTCCTCCAGATACCGGAAGGCGCAGTCGAAAAGCCCGCCGGTCTCGTCCCCCAGCCGCTCCCGCTCCGCCGTCTCGGCGGCGAACCGCTCCCGAATCAAAGCCATCGCCTCCGCCCCGGCCTCCTGGAGCAGCGCCTGCTGGTACGCCTCCAGCTTTGCCAACTCCGCCAGAAGCCGCCTCCGGCCCTCCCGGTCCAGGCTCCCGGCCTCACCGCCCCGCCGCAGGGCCTCCCGGCGGCGCTCCACGAGCCCGGCCAGCGCCTCCGCCGCGTCCGCCCCCTGGGCGATCCGGTCCCGGAGGGCGGAGAGGCCGGCGTACAGATCCTCACACAGCTGGTCCTGCCAGCGGGTCCGGCGGGACGCCTCGGTGAGGCGGCTGAGGAGCAGGCTCATCACCGCCAGCCGCTCGTCGAAGGGCGCCCCGGCCAGCTGGGAGAGGGCCAGCTTCTCCCACCGGCCCTGAAGGATCTCCTCCACCCGGTAAGCCCTGCGGTATTTGTTGTAGAGGTCCAGGTAGTTGGTGAAGTCCTTGGCCACGGCGGGGAGCTGGAGGTATTCCCCCACCACCTCCCGGGTGACGGGGATATCTAGCTTCTCATAGGCGAAGAGGATTTCGCTCAGATCCTCCCACCCCCGGGCGGTGACGAACTGGAGGCCGTCCACCGTGTTCTCCACCCGGTAGAAGTGGTCCTTCTTGATGTCCAGATAGGAGGTCACCGCGCTGTGAAGGCCCTTCCGAGCGGCGTATTTTTTCCAGGCGGGGTAGTCCTCCCGCACATCCATCCGCCGGACCCGGTCCAGCGTTACCACGTCGAAATCCCGGACGGACTTGTTGTACTCCGGCGGGTTCCCGGCGGCGACGATGAGCCACCCGGCGGGGAGGGTCTGGTTGCCGAAGCGCTTGCACTGGAGGAACTGAAGCATCATGGGGGCTAAAGTTTCGCTGACGCAGTTAATCTCGTCCAGGAACAGAATCCCCTCCCTGACCCCGGTTTTCTCCATGAGCTGGTAGACGGAGGCCAAAATCTCGCTCATGGTGTACTCCGTCACCGAAAACTCCCGCCCGTTGAAGGTCTGCTTCTCGATGAAGGGCAGGCCCACCGCGCTCTGCCGGGTGTGGTGGGTGATGGTGTAGGACACCAGCCCCACCCCGGCCTCGGCGGCAATCTGCTCCATAATCTGGGTTTTCCCGATGCCCGGAGGGCCCATGAGCAGAACGGGCCGCTGCCGGACGGGGGGAATCGCGTATTCCCCCAGAGCGTCCCTGATGGCATATGCCCGCAGAGTGTTCAGAATCTCCTGCTTGGCCTGCTGAATATTCATGCGCCGTCTCCTCCTGCCGTCCAGCGGCTGATGTTCTCCTCCCCCAGGACCAGCCGTATCGCCCAGGGCGGGAATGAAACCGCCATGGGCGGCTCCCCGGTCAAAATGAAGGCCGTCTCGTAATCGGGCCGTTTTTTCGGAAAGATTCCCATGCCGTCGGTGAAATAGAGCATCCCCCGCAGCTGGGTAAAGACGCCCGCCTCCCGGAGGCGGTCCACGTGCTCGAACACCGGCCGGAAGTCCGTGGCGCTGCCTCCGGAGAGCTGGAAGCTTTCCATATAGGAGCGCAGCTCGTCCAGACTGGCGATGGCGTCGTCCCGCCGGAGCTGGTCGTCGCACTGCAAAACGCGGATGTTCACCCGGCGGGTAAAGGTGGACGCGCTCCGCAGGATGCTGTAGGTCTCCTCCAGAAACGCCCGGACCATCTCCCCGGAGGTGGACATGGAGGTGTCGATGGCGATGACGAAATCCTCCACCCGCTTTTCCTCCCGGGTCTCAGGGGGCTCAATGAGGGGCATATTGCCGTATAATTGCAGGCCGTAGGTGTAAAAGGTGTAGTCAAAGGCGTCGCCGTCGGCCTCCATAACCTCCCGGTAGGCGGCGAACCGCCGCAGAAACGCCCGATAGTCCACGCTCTCCCGGCTGGCCACCTTCACCTGCTCGTAGATGGCCTCGCCCCCCTGGGCCTGTCCCCCCAGCACGGTGTCCATGGCCGTCTGGGCCCGTCCCGCCAGTTCCTGCCACCGCTGGTCCTGGCGCTGCTGCTTTTCATCGTCCTGTCCCTCCGGGTCCCAGAGACCGTGGTCGTCGGCGAAGAATTCCCGCTGGAGCCGGGCAAGCTCGTACTCCGGCAGTTTTTGACGCAGAAGCTCCCGGTAAATTCCCTCCGCCGTCAGGACCTTCATGGTCTCCCGCAGCTCGCCGTAGATTTTCTGCCGCAGGGGCCGCGCCGCAGGGATTGCCACGCAGGGATATGCCAGCTCGTCCAGGATGCTCTCCGCCGCGATATCGCAGCTCAGGTCCCAGACAGCGCTGTCCCGGCCCCGCTTCTTGGCGATGTGCCGGAGGATACAGTGGAGAATCGTGTGGAGATAGATTCGGTTGACCGCCGCGGGGGAGCGCAGAAACCGGTCCGACAGGTAGGCCCCGCTGTAGTAGAGGGATTCCCCATCGGCGGCAATAAACATGGTCCTGTCCGCCCCGGGCTCGAAGCGCAGGGCGCACAGGGCCGCGTCCAGATAGGGCAGGTGCAGATAGAGCTCGTTTCGCGCGGCCTGGAGGATTTCCAGGCCGATTTCATTCAGGTCCTTTGGCATGGACGTGTTCCCCCTGGAGAATTATAAATCAAACCGCTTCGCTTTTCCCGCCGGCCGCCGCTGTCCCGACGCCTCCAGCAGCAGGGCCATCGCCTCCGTGGCCCCCAGCTCCCGGGCCAGAGCCGCCGCCTCCGCCACGGCCTCCTGTCCGGGCCGGAACCGCTCCAGGGTCCAGCTCAGTCCCCCGGCGTCCCGCTCCCGGACCAGCCAGGACAAAACCGCCCCCGCTCTGGGGACAGCATAGGCCTCGTACCCCGCCTGGGCCCTGGGGCTCAGCCCCGCCGGATATCGCAGGCGGCACCACGCCAGGCGCAGAATACACCCGGGGTCGTGCTCCCGGCGCAGGGTTTCCTCCCAGGCCCCGTCGTAGAGCCCCAGGTCCAGCCGCTTCCTCCGGAAGGCGCTGTGGTAGGGGAAGCCGGGGCCGTAGAGGTGGAAGTCAAAGTGGTGGGCGGGGTCGTTGTTCTCGTAGCTCTCGATATACTCCGGGAACACCAGCCGCAGAACAAGCTGTCCGTCCGCGAAGACGGCGGCGTCCAGCTCCCCCGCCAGCTCCCCGGCGAAGTAGGCCAGGGCCCCGCCGCCGTCGGACGCGCCGAAAACCTCCAGGTGCTTCAGGCTCCGGCAGTTCATCAGACACCCGCTGCCCCAGTCCTCCGTCCCGGCCCACACCCGGACCCGCTCCAGGCCCGTACAGCCGTAAAAGGCGTAGTCCCCCACATGCTCCAGAGTCTCCGGCAGCGTCAGCTCCCGCAGCTCCCGCTGGGGCTCCTCCCCGGCGGCGGGGGCGAAGGCCCGGCCCCCCAGCGCCGTCACCGGCAGGCCCCCCAGCTCCTCCGGCAGGACGGCTGTATGGCCCGCAGCCTTTACACGGAGGATGGCGGCGCCCCCCGCCCCGGTCTCCCAGACGAGGTCCAGGCCGTTGACAGATCCCTCCATGCTACGCCTCCATCATGTGCCGGGCGAAGTCCGCGCTCCGCTCCGACACGCCGGGCAGGCGGATCAGACTGCCCTTCTCGTTGGCCGTCTCCAGCAGGCAGAACCGGGGGGGCAGGTAAAAGCTCTTGTTCATGTTCAGCGACGAGATGAGCTGCCGGGCCAGCAGGTCCCCGCCGGAGTAGCCGGAAACCACCAGCCCATAGAGCCGCTTGTCATAGAACCGGTTCTGGCGGAAGAGGGCCGTCAGGCGGTTGACAAAGGCGGTGAGGTTGGCGGCCAGGGCGTCGTTATAGTTGGCGCAGAGCATCACCAGGGCGTCGCACTCCCGCACCGCCGGAAACACCTCGTCCACCATGGGTCCGCCGTAGAAGCAGCCCCCCCGCTCTCCAAAGTGGAGGCAGGTGGTGTAGGCGCAGCCGTTGCAGTCGGCTACGGTGTTGTTGCGCAGGCACAGCTCCTGGATCTCGATGTCCTCTGGCAGATTCCGCTTCACCAGCTCCCACAGGGCCAGGGTGTTGCTGGTGGAGCGCACGGAGGCGTGGAGCGCCGCCAGCTTTTTTACCGGCGGCAGGGGAGGCCAGTAGAGCAGCCGCTCCACCAGCTCCGCCATGGCCAGCCGGAAGGCGGAGGCCTCGTCGGTGCCGTGAATCTCCGCCTGGACCTGGAAATTCCGCAGGGAGCCGGTGGCCTCCACCAGGGGCCGGCCCAGAAAGGCGCAGCCGGAGAGGTTCGCCGCCAGCACCAGGTCCCGGGCCACATCCTTGGTGTAGAGCTCCCCCATGCCGGTGACGATGACCGCGCCCAGACAGCCCTCCAGAAGGCTGGTGTCCTGGCGGAGGGCGCAGAGGAGGCGGTAGTATTCCACACTGCATCCGTATTCGTCCAGGCACACGGCGAAAAGAAGCCTGCGGCCCCGCAGGCCCTTTACCCCGTCCGCCGGGTCCCGCCAGAGGGTCCCCGTCGGAACGATGGCGAAGAGGTCTTTTTTTAATGCCGCTGTGTATTTGTTCTCCGGCATAATTACGGTGAGTTTAGAATTTTCTATCTTTTCCTGGGTTTCCCGAACCTCAGAACGGCCCACCAGGTAGTCAATTGACACGTCAAAGTAATCCGCCAAGATTAACAGCGTGCTCGTCGGAAGATTGACTTTTCCGTTTTCTATTCTCTGGTAATGCTGCTGTGTGCAGTCCAGGAAAGATGCCATATCTGTTTGCTTGAGGTTATGTTCGATTCGAAGCGCTTTTAAGCGAGCCGAAAATTTTTCAGAATTATTGAACATAAAAAGTGTTTACCTCTTGACAACACCTTAAAAGTGTGTATACTATAATTATAACCTGTTGAGGGAGGAAAATCAATATGAACACTACATATGAATGGCTGTATGACAACTACGCCGAGCCGCAATTAAATGAAATCTTTGCGAATGAAGAAAAAACCCTGAAAGAATTGATCGAGAAAATGAACCTCTCCACCGAGGAGCGGATCCGGCTGTCGGATACCGTCGTAGCCCTGCGTCTCCACTGGGGCGCCGAGGTGTTCGCCCTGGGGGTGCAGATGGGGGCTAGGTTAGTCTCAATGAAATTGTAGGAGATTTGTGGGTGCCAGAATCCCCCCGCCACGCCTTGCGGCGCGGCCCTCCCCCCTTTCACAAGGGGGGCAAGGGGATTGGCGGTAGCCCTTGGGATGTTTCCATCAGCGCAGAAATCGGGCCGCCAAGAGCGG
>JAAWUC010000113.1 GCA_022804995.1 Oscillospiraceae bacterium | reverse complement strand
ATCCGCTTGGAGCAGAACTACCGCTCCACACAGAATATCCTGGACGCGGCCAACACGGTGATCCGGAACAATACCGGGCGCAAGGGCAAGACCCTCTGGACCGAATCCGGACCGGGGGACAAGGTGCTGGTCAAGACCATATTCAACGAATCCGACGAGGCCAACTTTGTTGCGGGCAAAATTCTGGAGAGCTACGGCCGGGGAGAGAGCTGGAAGGATAATGCCATCCTCTACCGGATGAACGCCCAGTCCAACGCGCTGGAAATGGCCCTCAAGCGCAATGGCATCCCCTACAAGGTTTACGGGGGCATGAAGTTCTTCGATCGGGCAGAGGTCAAGGACATGCTGGCCTATCTCTGCGTTATTCACAACAGCGCCGACGATCTGCGGCTGCGGCGTGTGGTGAACGTGCCCGCCCGGGGCATCGGCCCCACCTCCATGGATCGGGTGGCAGCGCTGGCGGAGCGGGAGGGGAGAAGCCTCTATGATATAATGGACCGTGCGCAGGAGTATTCGGATCTGAAATCTGCGGCGGGGAAGCTGTCGGGCTTCACGGCACTCATCCAGGCCCTGCGCTCCATGGAGAGGGACATGGACCTGCCGGAGCTGTATGACGCGGTTTGTGAGAAGACCGGGTATATCAAGGCTCTGGAGGAGAAGGGGGACATGGAGAGCCGGGGGCGCATTGAGAACGTGCGGGAGCTCCGCTCCAGCATTGTCGCCTTTCTGGAGGAGTCCCCGGACGACCCGTCCCTGGCGGGCTTCCTGGACAGCGTGGCCCTGTACACGGATCTGGATGAGTCCCCGGAGAACGGCGACTGTGTGTCTCTGATGACCATGCACTCCGCCAAGGGGCTGGAGTTCCCCAATGTGTATGTGGTGGGTATGGAGGAGGGCGTGTTCCCCAGCGGACGGGCCGCGGGGGAGAGTGAGGAGATGGAGGAGGAGCGGCGGCTGTGCTATGTGGCCATGACCCGGGCCAAGAAGCGGCTGACCCTGACCACCGCCCGGCAGCGGATGCTCTATGGCCGCACCTCCAGCAATCTGCCCTCCCGATTTTTGGAGGAGCTGCCCAAGGAGCCCGTTAACTGGCTGAGCAAGCAGGAGGCGCGGGCGGACCGCTGGGGAGAGGAGGCCGCGACCTTCGGCGGAAGCGCCGGAGTGGGCGGCGGACAGCAGGCGCCCCGCTTCGGCGCGGCGGCGCGGCCCACCCGCCCAACCAGACCCCTCGCGGACACAGGCTTCACCGCCTCCGCCGGCGGGGTGAAGAAGCCGCCCCTGCTCGCTGTTCAGAAAGGGGATTCGGTGGAGCACCGGACCTTCGGCAGGGGGATGGTGCTCTCGCTGACGCCTATGGGCAACGACGCCATGGTGGAGATTGCCTTTGACGGCGTGGGCACCAAGAAGCTGATGCTCCGGAAGGCCGGGGAGAGAATGAAAAAAATATAAGGGAACCTTTTTGGCCGCCCTCCGTCTAATGGATGTCTACACCGGACGGAGGGCGGTTTTTTTGTCCGCCGCCGGAGCATAACCGGAGGGAGGGAGCCACGGTTGTATTTTTCCAGTCTGCCTTTTTTGTTCTTTTATCTGCCGGTGGTTCTGTTTATTTACGTGCTCGCGCCGCTGAAGCTGCGCAACCTCTGCCTACTGCTGGCCAGCCTGCTGTTCTACGGCTGGGGGGAGCCGGTGTACATCTTTGTGATGGTGCTCTCCATCTTTGTGGACTACACCCACGGGCTGCTGGTGGAGCGCTGGCGGGACCGGGACCGGTGGGCCAGGGGAGCGGTGGCCTCCTCGGTGGTGTGTAATCTGGGGATTTTAATCTTCTTTAAATATTGGGATTTCATTGCAGTAAACATAAACTCCTTTACAGGGCTTTCACTGCCGGTTTTGGGACTGCCTTTGCCCATTGGAGTCAGCTTCTATACCTTCCAGACAATGAGCTACACCATCGACGTCTACCGCCGCACAGCCCCGCCCCAGCGGAACCTGATCGCCTTCGGAACCTATGTCACACTCTTCCCGCAGCTAATTGCCGGCCCCATCGTCCGCTACAGCACGGTGGCGGATCAGCTGGCGGGCAGGAATGAGAATCTGGAGAAATTCGTCTCCGGGGTTCAGCGCTTTACAGCAGGTCTCGGGAAGAAGGTCCTGCTGGCAAACGCCATAGGCCCCCTATGGGACCAGACGTTGACAGACGGAAATCTGACGGCGGCGGGGGCTTGGCTGGGGATACTGGCCAACGCCTTTCAGATCTACTTCGACTTCTCCGGGTACAGTGACATGGCAGTGGGCTTGGGGCGGATGTTTGGCTTTGAGTTTCCGGAGAACTTCCAGTACCCCTATATCTCCCGGTCGGTGACGGAGTTCTGGAAGCGGTGGCATATCTCTCTGACCAGCTGGTTTAGGGAATATGTCTACTTCCCGCTGGGAGGAAACCGGGTTTCTAAGGGGAAGTGGATACGGAATATCCTGATTGTCTGGCTCCTGACCGGCATTTGGCACGGGGCGGGATGGAACTTTCTCCTCTGGGGACTGTACTACGCCCTGTGGATGCTGGCGGAGAAGCTCTTCCTCGGTTCCATTCTGGAGAGAGCCCCTGGGGCTTTGCGCCATGTCTACACAATGCTGATCGTCCTGGGCGGCTGGGTCCTGTTCTCCGTGGAGAATATGGGGCGGTTGGCGGTCTATTTCCAGACGCTCCTGGGCGGAACGGAGCTGTACCGGCCCGGAGACGGTTACCATCTGTGGAGCTATCTGCCGATGCTGGTTATCCTGACGCTTGCCTCCACGCCCCTGGCGAAATCCCTGTGGGGGAAGCTGGGGGAGCGGGCCCGGGCGGTGCTGGGTCCGGCGCTGGTATTGGGCGGGCTGGTACTGTGTACCGCCTCCCTGGTGGATGCCAGCTACAATCCCTTTTTATACTTTAGATTTTGAGAGGAGGCGGAAGAATGTCAAAGATTTCCCGGGAAATCACAGCTGTTCTGTTCTGTGGATTTATAACGCTCTTCGGTCTGCTCCATATTTTTCTGCCAGATCAGGAGTTCTCCCAAACAGAGAACCGGACCTTGGCCCAATTCCCAGTCTTTCGCTGGTCCAACCTGGCGGACGGGAGCTACACCACCAAGCTGGAGGAGTATTTGTCTGACCAGTTCCCTCTGCGGGACGGGTGGATGGGACTGAAAACCCGGTATGAATACCTGCTGGGGAAGCGGGAGTTCCACAACGTCTATCTCTGCGGAGATACCCTTGTCAGCAAGGTGGAGACGGCGGACCGGGCAGAGCAGAACTTGGACTTTCTCCGCCGTCTGGGGGAAAAAACCGAGCTGCCGGTATACCTGGGGCTGATCCCCACGGCGGCGGCGGTCTGGAGGGATCGGCTCCCGGCGGGAGCGGAGAGCTTCGATCAGCGGGCATATCTGGAGAGAGCGAAGGCGGTTCCCGGCCTTATTTGGGCGGACATCGCCGGAGCTCTGACGGAGCACGCGGACGAGCCCGTCTACTACCGCACAGATCACCACTGGACCAGCCTGGGAGCCTACTACGGCTATGCCGCCCTCATGGAGGCCATGGGGGAGAGCCCCGCGCCTCTGGGGAAGGGGGAGACGGTGTCGGAGGATTTTTACGGCACACTGTACTCCACCTCCGGCGTCCACTGGCTCCCGCCGGACAGCATTGAGCGGTATGTCTCCGGGAAGGACGTCACGGTGGAGGATGTCTACAAAGGAACCACAGGCGGGCTCTATGTGGACAGCTTTCTGGACGAGAAGGACCAGTACTCCTCCTTTTTGGGAGGTATCGCGCCTCTGCGCATTGTCCACAATCCGGAAGCCGCCACGGATAAGAAGCTCCTGCTGGTCCGGGACAGCTACAGCGACAGCCTCGCGCCCTTTCTGAGCCAATATTTTGGAGAGATCCATCTGTTGGACCTGCGGTACTTCCGCACCAGCGCAGCGCAGTATGCCCAGGACAGTGGAATGGACCTGATCTTTGTCTGCTACAGCGTGGAAAACTTCGTCAAGGACGCGGATGCCGTGTTTTTGGCGCAGTGAATAAAACATATCAATAAATTTTTGGAGGAAACAACACATGAAAAAGAACAGAAAGCTTTGGATGGGGCTGGCGATGGCCCTGAGTCTGAGTCTGCTGCTGGGTCTTGCGGCCTGCGGAAGCAAGAAAGACGATACACCGGACGACAGCCAACAGGGAACCGTCCAGCCCAGCGAGCCGGAGCAGCCCAAGGATGACCAGCCGGAGGTTCCAGAGGAGGAGAAAGACGACCAGCCCGGATCGGACGGAGAGGAAGCCTCCCCGTTGAAGGATTTCTATGCCACGCTCCAAGCCAAATATGAGGGCCTGGACGCCATGATGGTCATTGAAGGGGAGTTGTTGGAGACCTACTATCCCGGCCTCTCTGAGATCGCGGCTGTGGAGGAGATCTATCTCCAGGAAACCATGATCACTACTGCCAACGTCGCCGTGGGAATGGTGAAGCTCTCTGAGGACGCCACTCTGGAGGACATTACGGCGGTTCAGGAGATTCTCCAGGCCCGCATCACTACCCAGGCGGAGGGCGGCGCGTGGTATCCCGAATCCTGCGAGACCTGGAAAAACGGGATCATCACCTCTGTCTCCAACACTGTTGGCATGTTCGTCTACCCCGAGCAGGCCCAGGAGCTGGCGGACGCCTTTACCGAAGCCTTCAGCAACTGATACTCCTTGACAGCAGGACCGTCCGCGGATTCTTCCAGCGGACGGTCCTTTTTGTCTGTCTGTCAAGGAATGTGGGACAGATCAGGAGGATTGTCAGGAATTTAACAGGAAAATTTGGGACAGACCTTGCAAAACAGGGAGACGAGTGCTATAATCTATACAATTTTTCCGGCCAGTTTCCAGCTGAAACTGTTGGAAACAGCAAAACATGCGGGAGCTTGCTATTTTCACATGAAGGATGTGTAAAATAAATTTAGAAAAAGGAGGGGAGCGGGCCCCATAGGGGCATCAAGAACTGAAAGGAGGAACTAATTTGGAAAAATATGTGGAGTGCGGAAGCCAGGGGCTGACCCTGCGGGGGATGATGCACATTCCGGACGGGAAGGAGGGGAAGCTCCCCTTCGTTATCTTGTTCCACGGCTTCTGTGACGACCGCAACGAGATCAATTTTGTACATACCGAGCTCTCCCGCCGGCTGTGCGGGGCCGGCATTGCCAGCGTCCGCTTCGACTTCGCCGGCAGCGGCGAGAGCGACGGGCGGTTCGAGGACATGACTGTCTCCGGAGAGGTAGCCAACGGCCTGGATATCCTGGACTACGTCCGGGGGCTGGACTTTGTGGACCTGGACCGGCTGGCCATCCACGGGCTGAGCCTGGGGGGCTGTGTGGCCTCCATCGTGGCGGGCCTGCGGCCGGACCAGGTGAGGGCGCTGAGCCTCTGGTGCCCCGCGCCGGACGTGGTCTACAACATGAAGGAGCACAAGACCCTCTGCGGCATCGACGCGGGGGATGTGGAGGAGAAGGGCTGCGTTGACGTGGAGGGGCTGAAGGTGGGCCTGGGGTTCTATCAGGATACTTTGGAGCTGGACCCCTTTGCCATCGCATCCAAATACGCCGGACCGGTGAATCTGGTCCATGGCGACGCGGATATCACCGCCTCCATCAAGTGCTCGGAGCGGTACAAGGAGATCTTTGGAGATAGGGCGGCTTTCCTGACGGTTCACGGCGCGGAGCACCGGTTCAAGTCTTTCGCTTACCGGGCGGCCCGGATGGACTCTGCCATGGCCTTTCTGACAAGGGAGCTGCTGTAACAAGAGAGCTGGGCGGCTTCGCCGCCCATGGAAAAGGGAGAAAACAATGGACAACAAGAAAATTCGAGCGAGAAAGAGCCCGGCGCCGTGGTTCGCCCTGGTGTCGTTTGTGGTGATTATTGCCGTGCTGGTGGTCCTCATCAACTTTGGTGTGGACACCACCATGTCCGTGTTCGCGGCTGCGATTGTCTCCGCTGTCTTCGCGTTTATTCTGAACATCTCCTGGGGAGAGGTGGAAAAGACCCTGCTTCGGGTTGTGGCCGACTGTATCCCCACCTTCCTTATCGTCATCATGGTTGGTATGCTGGTGGGCATCTGGATTGCCGGCGGCACCGTGCCCTCCCTGATGTACTACGGCATGAAGTTTATCTCTCCGAAGATTCTGGTGCCCCTGGCCTTTGTGCTGTGTTTTTTGACCTCGGAATTTACCGGCACCTCCTTCGGCAGCGTGGCTACCATGGGTTTGGCCCTGGTGGGCGTGGCCACCACCACCACCATCCCTCTGCCCCTGGTTATCGGCGCGCTGGTGTGCGGCGCGTGGTTCGGCGACAAGATGTCCCCCATGTCTGATACCACCAACCTGGCCTCCGGCGTCAGCCGCGTGCCCCTGTATGAGCACATCGGCTCCATGATGTACACCACTATCCCGGCGGCCGTCGTGGCGCTCATTGCCTTTACCGTGGCCGGCCTCATGTACAGCGGCGGCGTTATGGATGCCAGCAAGGCCAACCTCATCTGCGACACCCTGCAGGCCAACTTCAACATCAACCCCGTGCTGATCCTGCCCGCCATCCTGGTACTGCTTGTGTCCGTCTTTAAGCTGCCCGCCCTGATGGGCATGGGCATCACTGTGGTGGTCAGCACCGTCTTTGCCATGATCGGCCAGGGCCTCAGCTTTGTGGAGCTGATGAACTACGCCGCCAACGGCTTCTCCATTGAGACCAGCGCCGGCAGCATCGTGGACAAAATGCTCAACCGCGGCGGCATCACCAGCATGACCGGCCTGCTCATCACCTTCATGGTAGCCAGCGTCATGGGCGGCATCATCACCGCTACCGGCATCCTGGACGTGCTGGCCAAGGATGTGCTCCTCAAGTTCATCAAGAACAAGACCATCCTGGTTATCGTTACCCTCGTTTACTGCTATATCGTGAACTTCCTCACCGCCGGCGGCCAGACCGTGGCCATCATCGTTACCCAGCAGACCTTCGAGGACGCCTTCGACCAGATGGGCATCCACCGGAAGGTGCTCTCCCGGACTCTGGAGGACGCGGGCACCCTGAGCGCCCCCATTGTCCCCTGGGGTGTTGCGACATTCTTCGTGATGAGCACCCTGGGCTGCGGCAGGGAGTATATTCCTTACTGCTGGTTCATTTTCATCGTTCCCATCTTCTCCATCCTCTGCGCTGTTACCGGCTTCGGTATGTGGGACAAGGACGGCAGGAAGCTCTGGAAGAGCAAGAACGCCTGATGCTTCTCTGCGCATAGATAATAGACACGGCGGTCAAAGGACCGCCGTGTCTTATTATTTTTCACCTGTTTTGCATAATATGGTCCAGGCCCTCATAGAGTGTCAGCAGGAATACGAGACAGCCTCCCGCACGCGGGGGCTTGCCAGTCTGATTCGCGCCCCAGGGCGCATGGGAGGGTTACTATGTCGAATACGGATCTCTATCAGGATATTGCCACACGGACGGGGGGCTCCCTGTTCGTAGGGGTGCTGGGGCCGGTGCGGACGGGAAAGAGCACCTTCATCAAGCGCTTCATGGAGACCTGCGTGATCCCCAACATTGAGAATGTCTACCGCCGGGAGCGGGCCATCGACGAGCTGCCTCAGTCCGGCAGTGGCCGGACCATCATGACAGCTGAGCCCAAGTTTGTG
>JAAWUC010000112.1 GCA_022804995.1 Oscillospiraceae bacterium | reverse complement strand
CTCAATCTTCCCGTTGGCGTAGGACATCAAAACCGCGCTGGCCCCGGTCAGGGTGTTCAGCAGCTTTTCAATCTCGTCCTCCACCTGGGCCAGCTCCACATTTAAGGCGGTCAGCCTGGGGTTGACTGTTTCGGTTTGGGCGGTCAGGGTTTGAAACTCGGACAGCTTATGCACCATAGCCTCATAGACGAACTGCTCAAACTCCGGCGTCCGAAGCGTCCCGCAGCCCTCGCAGCTCATGTTGTCCACCCGCTTGGTACAGCGGCGATATTGTGTCCCCGCCCGGTTGCCTATGCTTTTCAGCGCCCGCCCACAGTGGCCGCATTTCACTTTCCCGGCCAGCCAGGTATCAGCGGGAACAATGTCCTCGCTGGGGGCCAGCACAAGGATTTGATTTTTCAAGTCCTTGTTTTTTCGCTCCTGCACATCCCGGCCCTGGTAGAGATAGCAGCCGTTGGTCCCGGCGAAGTCCGCCGCCTCGTTCACCACCACGGCCCCCTGCCCCTTGAAGAATTCGTACAGCTCCAGGTCCGCCTGGGAGTAAATGGGGTTGCGGAGCATTTGAGAAATGAAGCCCCGGCTCAATTCCTTTTCATACACCAGTATGCCCTCCTGGGTGAAGTACCGGGCGATGTCCCGAACGACGTGGACGGCTCGGCGTACATCTCAAACATCAACCGGGCGATATTTGCCGTGTCGGGGTCCGGCTGTTTAAATATAGGCGCGGGACGCCAGGAAGGAGGCTTTATATGGGCTTGGTAATGTATTTATCTCTTTTCCAAATTCTTCTTGACATTCACCAGAAAAATTTTTCCAAACCGTTTATTTCAGCACAGCCGCAATCCCGCAGCTCACCCGGACCACCTGCTCCGCCCGCTCCGCCAGCCGGACGCACAGCCGTCCGACCCGCTCCCGGAGCGCCCGCTCCGCCGGGTCCAGAGGCACCACCCCGCAGCCCACCTCCCGGCAGACAACCACTTTCTTCTCCAGAAGATAGGGAAGCAGATCCCCGTCCGGGGTCCGGGATACCAGGTCCTGCAAATCGTCCAAAACCGGCCTTTCATCCAAGACGCCCCTGGCGATGGCGCTCTCCGAATAACCTAAGCTCTCCACATAGGCTGTTTTTCCCGCGGCCGCGCCGCCCACCACCAGTATCAAACCGCTTCCCCCTTTCCTCGCCTCCGACGGCAGAAGCTGTCCGCCCTTTAACACCGCCGGAACGCCGCAGACGGCCTCCAGAACCGTGTCAAACCGTGCCGCCAATCCGGCGTTCGCCCGGCCCAGGACCTCTATATACCGCTGTGTGCCCAGTTCATAGAGCTCGCCGTCCCGGCCCACGTCATTTGTGACAACAACCAGCCGCCCGCACCTCGCCCCCAGGGCCAGTACGCCGTCCACAATCTCCTCAAGGGCGTTCCGGACTCTCCCGGCCTCGTCGAACATCAGATTGGCGGTGAGATTCCCCAGGCACTCCAGCAGCACCGTTCCCCCCGCCGGGACTTCCAGGGCCCCCACAGACTCATAGCACTCCAGGGTCTCGAAGCCCCTGCCCCGCCGCAGCCGCCGGTGGCGGTCGATCCGGGCCCGGGCCTCCGCCCCCCAGGGGCGCATGGTGGCGACATACGTCCAAGGCGGCGGGCCCTGGACGGCCAGACGCTCCGCCAGGGAGCTCTTCCCGCTGGCGGAGCCGCCGGTGACAAGGATGTTCACCGGACCGTGTGGCTCCGATAGGCCGCCCCGTCCATGTCCTTCCAGGTGAAGGTCCGGTCCTCCAGCACCAGATAGCTGCCAACGCTGTCCTCCTTGGGAATGGAGGTGGAGCCGGGGTTCAGGTAGAGATACCCCTCGTGCTCCCGGCAGACGGGGACGTGGAAGTGGCCGTTGAGGAGCACCGTCCCCGCCGCCATGGGGGGCAGGTTCTCCTCATTCCACACATGGCCGTGGGTGGCGTAGAGGGTCAGTCCGCCCCACTCCAGCAGGGCGTAGTCCGCCAGAATGGGGAACTCCAGCACCATCTGGTCCACCTCGCAGTCGCAGTTGCCCCGGACGGCGAGGATGCGGTCCTTTATGGAGTTGAGCTTTTCCGCCGCAGCCATGCAGTCGTAGTCCTTCGGCAGGGTGTTGCGGGGGCCGTGGTAGAGCAGGTCCCCCAGCAGAAGCAGCCGGTCCGGCTTCTCCTCGTGAAAACGCTCCAGCAGCTTCCCGGCGTAATGGGCGGACCCGTGGAGGTCCGAGGCAATCATTAGTTTCATAGGTCGTGTCCTCCTTGTGTTGTTGCTGTCAGTATACACGATTTCCGAAAAAATTCAACTGTCATCCAAGTTGGCCTTTAACCAAATCTTAAACATTTCTTACATTTTTCTCCCTTGTGAAAAATCCCCCATCCTGCTATCATCAGCTGTACTAGCGGAAACCATACACTCACTACAGACAGGGGGGACCGTTTTGCTCAGTCTCAACTACCGGGACAGCCAGCCTATCTACGGCCAGATCAAGGACGGACTGCGCCGCCTGATCGTCACCGGCGCTCTGGAGCCCGACGAGAAGCTGCCCAGCGTCCGCGCCCTGGCCATCGATCTGGCCATCAACCCAAACACCATCCAGCGGGCCTACGCCGAGCTGGAGCGGGAGGGCTTCATCTACTCCGTGGCCGGGAAGGGCAGCTTCGCCGCCGCGCCGGACCGGGCGGACACGCTGGAACGAAAATCGCTGCTCATAGACCGCCTGCGGGAGATCATCGCGGAGCTGCGCTTTCTCCAGGTCACGGACGCGGAGCTCACGGCGCTTATGGGAGAGGGGGGTGGACAATGATTGAAGTAAAGGATTTGACAAAGACCTTCGACGGCTTCACCGCCCTGGATAAAACCTGCGTCACCGTGCCCGACGGCGGGGTCTACGGCCTGGTGGGTCCCAACGGCGCGGGGAAGTCCACCCTCATCCGCCACCTCACGGGCATCTACCGCCCCGACAGCGGCCAGGTGCTGGTAGACGGGGAGCCGGTCTATGAGAACCCGGAGAAAAAGGCCCTCATCGCCGCCATCCCCGACGACTGGTACTACTTCCAGTCCGCCACCATCCAGGACATGATGAAGTTCTACCGGGGCTTCTACCCCGCCTTCGACATGGCCCGGTACGAGAAGTTCCGGGAGGTGTTCGCCCTCCCGGAGAAATCCCCCATCCGCCGCATGAGCAAGGGGATGCAGAAGCAGGCCGCCTTCTGGCTGACCATGTGCTGCCGGCCCCGGTACCTCATCCTCGACGAGCCGGTGGACGGCCTGGACCCCGTCATGCGCCGGCAGGTCTGGAGCATTATGATGAGCGACGTCTCCGAGCACGGCACCACCGTGCTGGTGAGCTCCCACAACCTGCGGGAGCTGGAGGACGTGTGCGACCATGTGGGCATCATGAACAAGGGCAGGGTGCTCATCGAGCGGAGCCTGGCGGACCTCCAGGAGAACATCGTCAAGCTCCAGGCGGTCTGGCGTCCCGGGGAGGTCCCGGTGCTCTCCGCCCCCCTGGAGGTGCTCCACACCTCCCATGTGGGCCGGGTGTACACCTATATCGTCCGGGGCTCCACCAGGACCATCACCGGGCGGCTGGAGCAGTATCAGCCCCTGATGCTGGAGGCCCTGCCCCTGTCCCTGGAGGAAATTTTTATCTACGAGCTGGGAGGTGAGCAGTATGCAGTCAAAGAGATCATTCTTTAACCGGACCCTCTTCCGGAAAAATCTGACCCGGTACTGGCCCCTGTGGGGCACGGCGGCGCTGCTGGGCTGTCTGGCGCCGCTGTACCTGCTGCTGGGCCTGCTGTCCGACCCCCGGGCGGATGTCTCTCCCGGCGAGTTCGCCGCCGGCCTGTACTCCGTGACGGCGGAGGTCGTCCCAATCCTCACCTTCTTTTACGCCATCATGGCGGCTATGGCCGTGTGGGGCTATCTGTTCAGCCCCCGGTCCGTGGGGCTCATGCACGCCCTGCCCATCGACCGGAACGGCCTTTTTGTCACCGGGACGCTCTCGGGGCTGGCTATGCTCCTCATCCCCTATGCGGTAACCGGGGGGCTGGTCTGCCTCATCGCCCTGGCCTGGGGGGTTCTGGATATCGGAGCGGTGTGCGTCACGGCGGCGGCGGTGGTATTTATGAACCTCATTTTCTTCGGCATCGCCACGCTCTGCGCCATGTGTACCGGCCACCAGCTGGCCCTGCCGGCCCTGTATGTGGCAGTGAACTTCTTCGCCGTGGCTGCGGAGCTTCTAATCCGTTGGGTGTCCAGCGGCCTCCTCTTCGGTGTCTCGCAGGTCAGCGGAGACTCCCTGCTGGAATTTCTCAGCCCCATGAGCTATCTCGCCGGGCACCTCAACGACCGGTACTACACCGGCGAGGCGGGGGAGAGGATTTTCTACCTGGAGGGCTTCGGCGCAGCCGCCCTCTACGGTCTGGCGGGTCTGGTCCTGCTGGGACTGTCCTGGGCCCTCTGCCGGCGGCGGAAGAGCGAGCGGGCCGGGGACGTGGTGGCCTTCCGGTGGCTGCGGCCCCTGTTCCGGGGGGCGATGGCCGCCATCGGGGCCCTGGGCCTGGGTCCTCTGCTGTATATGCTGGTCTGGGAGAGCTTCTTCCAGCGGGGCCACTACACCGACCCGGTCCCCATGGCCAGCTGCATGGCCCTGACGGGGCTGGTGGGGTACTACGCCGCCTCCATGCTCCTGGAGAAATCCCTGCGGGTGTTCCGGGGGAGCTGGAAGGGCGCGGTATCCGTGTGCCTGGCAGCCGCGGCCCTCTGCGCGGGGCTGGCCCTGGACCCCCTGGGCATCTCCTCCTGGGTGCCGGAGGCGGAGGACATCCAAATTGCCTGGGTCTACGGCGAGGCGGAGCTCCACGCCGGGCCGGAGGACGCCCCGGAGCGGAAGGAGATGGTCATTGACCTCCATAGGGCCATCCTGGCGGAGAAGGACTCCATCCGCGCCCGCAGCGACCGCTTGATGGATAACCACCTCTGGCTGGGCATTGTCTACGTCCTGGAGGACGGCCGGACGGTTCAGCGGGCCTACAGCCTGCCCATGCGGGAGGAGCAGTGGGAGACGGGCGAGTCCTATGAGGGACTGGTCCGGGACATCGCCGGCGACCGGGAGGCCATGCGCAGCCAGATTGCCGCCCCGGAGGGCTATGCCCTCGCCGATATTACCGCCGAGAGCGGCTACGGCGCGTTCTACGCCGCCGTGGGAGACAACCCCGCGGAGACGGACCCGGACGCCCCCGGCGCGGAGGAGCTCTACGCGGCGCTGTTCCAGGACCTGGAGGAGGGGAACATCCCCAGCTGGGCCCCGTCCTTTGTGGGGCGCTCCTCCGCCAGAGTGCCCGTGCAGCTGGAGCTGCGCTTTGAGGAGCGCGTCTACCATTCGGACCGGAGGCCTACCGCCGTGCGGTACGTGGAGCTCTACGAGAGCATGGTCCACACCATCCAGACCATGGAGGACATGGGCTGGGGGGAGCTTTTTGCGGAGCGGTAACAGAATTGTAAGGAAGGAAATCCGCCCAGCTGAAAATTTCCTATTGCCGAAGGCGGTATACCTGTGGTACAATGCGCTATAGAAAACCGGCGCTGCGCTCAAGGCGGACGCTGCCCTCTTTGACGGGGAGGAACAATGCCGGTTCCCTCGGCTAACTAGCCGGAGCCGAGGCCCGGCGGCGTTCTTCACCGCCAGAGAGGACAGGCCTGCCAGCGGAGCGCGCCGGCGCTCGAAAGGGTACCACCCACTTTTGTGGGTGGTATTTTTTGCGCTCCGGGACAGCGCGCGGTCCACCAAAATTCTGCCTCTGTTCCCTCTTGACAAAAAATACTATGCGTTGTATAGTATTATGCGAAAGGGGGTATGTCTGTGATCGATCCACAGCTCAAGCGGGGGCTTCTGGACGTGTGCGTCCTGTCAGTCCTGCGGCGGGAGGACTCCTACGGCTACCAGATCATCAAGGACCTGGCCGGCTGCATTGATATCTCGGAATCCACGCTCTACCCCATCCTGCGCCGGCTGGAGATCGTGGGGTGTTTGACCGTGTACACGGTGGAGCACAGCGGCCGCCTGCGAAAATTCTACCGGATTACCCGGGAGGGTGTGGAGCAGATTGACCAGTTCCTGGACGGCTGGCCGGAGATTGCGCGGGTATATGACTTCATTAAGGAGAGTGCGGACTATGACGCGGAGAGAATTTCTCAATAACCTGTACAGCCGCCTGGGAAACCTGAGCCGGGAGCAGGCGGAGCAGCACCTGATGTACTACGCGGAGATGCTGGCGGACCGGATGGAGGAGGGCA
Source organism: Oscillospiraceae bacterium (assembly GCA_022804995.1). Taxonomy (GTDB): domain Bacteria; phylum Bacillota; class Clostridia; order Oscillospirales; family Oscillospiraceae; genus Pelethomonas. The sequence goes on along the minus strand of JAAWUC010000112.1, from coordinate 1,448 downwards.
TGAGCGAGGAGGAGGCCGTGGCCTCCATGGAGCCTGTGGACACCATCGCCCGGCGGATTCTCCAGGACGAGGGCGTGCCGCCCGTCTACCCGGACCCGGCTCCCTCCGGCAAGGGCAGCGGCGGAGAGGAGCCGCCCCGCAAGCAGCCTCCCGTCCGGCGGCAGCGGAATTGGCGGAGGCCGGCCCAGATCGCCCTGTGGGCTCTGGCCATCACGGCCCTGGCCTTCAGCGCGGCGCGGAAGCTCTGGGGCTTCCGCTGGAGCATGGGCTCCGACACGCCGGTGATTGAGGATGCCGTCCCCGTCGACAACCCCGGCTGGCCTGTGGCCGAGGAGCGCTCCGGCACCCTGGATCTGGGCGGGGACGGCATCGACATTGACGGCTTCCACATAGGGTCCGACGGCATCTGGTACAGCGAGGGGGAGGAGACCTTCTACATGGGCCCCGACGGCATCCAGTACGACGGGGACGACGGGAGCTTCTACATGGGCCCCGGCGGCATCCGGGTGGAGGAAAAGGATCTGGAGGCGCTGGAGGCCGTGGAGGTAGACACTGAGGGCCCCTTCTACGAGCTGCCGGGGAGCGGCATTACCGCAATGTCCGTCCAGTGGAGCGGAGGCCAGGTGGAGATCGCGGCCTGGGGCGGGAATACCATCCAGTTCCAGGAGGAGCGCGACGCCTTCGTCACCTCCTCCACTCTGTCCCACGTGCTCGACGGCGAGCTCCTGACCATTACCGGCGGGAGCAGTGACAGCCGGCTGAAGCTGCTGGTCCCCCGAAGCTGGGAGCATGTCCTGGAAATCGGCGGCGGCGCCGCTGTGTGGGCCTCGGACCTGAAGGTGGGAAATCTGGTCGTCAATACCACCAGTGAGGACGTGATCTGCTCCAACCTGGACGTGGACTATCTGACGGTCCGCACCACCAGCGGGGACATTGTCCTCAGCGATATCAGCGCGGCGTCCACCTTGGAGGCGGGCACCTCCAGCGGGGACGTCGTCCTCAGCAGCGTCAAGGGAACCGACGCGGTCATCAGCACCACCTCCGGCGGCGTTACCGGCACCGGAGGCGCGTCGAACTGGAACGTTTCCACCAGCTCCGGAGATATCAGCCTGTTTCCCTTCCAGTCCGATAATTTGAGCCTGAACACCGCCAGCGGCCAGATTTACCTGGCGCCGGCCCGGAATACAAACACCATCTCCATGACCGCCACCAGCGGGGACGTGGAGCTGCTGGCCCCCGGCCAGAACTTCTATCTGCGCTATGACACCAGCTCCGGCAGTCTGGACCAGGGCGGCATTTCCCTCCGCGCGGGGAGCGGCGGGGAATACTGGCGCGGCGACGGAAACGGCTGCACCATCTATGTGGGCACCACCAGCGGGGATCTGACGCTGTACGAGGCGTAAGCGGGATTCTTTGACAGACAGGGAACAGCCGGCCATATGGCCGGC
>JAAWUC010000111.1 GCA_022804995.1 Oscillospiraceae bacterium | reverse complement strand
AATAGCGAGGAATTCATCCCCCAATATGGCCCTTTATTGGTCGTTTTTATTACCTTCGTTTGTTTGCCTGGCTTTTACCTGCTTTAATCAGTGCTTCCCTAATGCTGCGTTACAACATATCCGTTGACCAATTCCTTTTGGAGCGGCCCACAGGGAAAAACACCCAGCGCTGCCAGCTTGATGTTCTGTTGGATAGTATGGGCGATAACGGGCTGCGGATCGTGACCGCAACCGCAAAGGAAATCATGCAGATTGAACAAGTCCAACCAAACGGACAGGAGGACGCTTGGTTGGGCCTGTTCAATCTGCTGCTATTGCCCCATGCACTTGCCCCAGAGCAAATCACACTGTCTCTTTATCTCGGCAGTTTCCTGTTCGGTCAAATCCCGCTCATTGTCGGTTATCTGATCTTCCATAAAACTTGCGCAGGTGTCCAACAAGCTATTCATCAGAACTTTCGGGGTCGCCATATATCTGGCCTTGTACCAGTCGTTCCTTTTCGGTTCCCAGGCTATCAGCGTATAGCCGTGGCTGGTGGTAATGACCTCATATAGCGGGTCTTGTTTGAGATAGTCCTCGAAAATCTCTTACACCTTTTCAAATGTTATCATAAATAATCCCCCCTAAACATAAATCAATTCCGCCAGAATGACTTCCTCCGCCTGGGCCTTGCAGCAATTCATCCTCCCTACCCATTCCATTTGATTTTCAGCCTTTAACTGCTCTGTTATGCCCTGCCGCTGGCCCCATACCCCTACCGACTTTTCTTCAGCCGGTAGAGCAAGGCAGGGGAGCCGGTAATCGCCCCGCATTTCATATGTACTGCCCATCCGCTCAAAAAGAGACTTTTCCATCATAATACCTCCATCATCATATTTTTACTGTCTTTGCGCTGGCTGTCTTTACCAGCAGTTCGTCCACGCAGTCGGTGTAACGGCCCTGGGCGATCAGTTTGTTGCGGAATTCGTTCAGATAGAGCACCAGCCGCCGCCACTCCGTTTCGTCAAGATACAAGTAACGCTTTTTCATTGTCTGCTCCTTTTCGCCTGTGCCCGTTTAGCACCTTTGCCCTGAAACACCGCTCCCCTATGTAACCGCCGAAGCGGTAACAGATACGGATGGTCTGCTCCACTTCGTCATCTGTCGCCGCCTGATCAAAAACCTCAATACGCTCTACAAGGAGATTGAGGTTCTCGGCGGTCAATTCCTGGATACCGGCGTACTCCGCCATCAGGTCGGCCCACTGTATCGCATTCTGCCGGGTATCCCTGACCTCCTGCATAGCCCGCTCCAGCGCGTCGATCTGCTCCGGAAGCTGGGCCTGCTCCGCCTGATACTTGTCCACCAGCCGGGTGAAGTTATCGTTGGAGATACGCCCGGACAGGGAATCCTCAGAGAGCTTTTGTCAAGGGTAAATCTCAAAAAGCGGTTCGTCTGTCTAGATGAAGACAGACGAACCGCTTTTGAATCTATGATGTATCACAGCTCAGGCGGGGACTTTAGATACTGCAAAAGCTGCTCCTCAAAGATTTGAAGTGTTTCTTCCGCAAATTCTTTCAGCTTAACTGGGTCATGCAAGTCCATGGCGCATTGGTTCATGGTCTTAAAATTAGGCACGTCATCGTAGGACACGGCCTGCTTACCGTTGGAGTAGCGCCAGACAAACCACCAATAGCTCCGGGAAGCAATGACGCGGAAAGCAGGAAACTGCTTCTTGACCGTCTCCATGGCTGCGTCATCTACTTTTATTTGCATCCAATCGTTTTCTCTCTTCTTCTCCACCAGACAAAAACCACCAACCAGATAGCCGTCGTCAGAGGCCTCAATGCGGAACCACATCTCTTGGTTCGAATCAGAAAATTCCAATCCCTCCGCTTTTACCTTGTAGTTCACGCCGGGACAGAAGTTCAAACGTTGTAGGTCCGTTTTCTTTTTTTCATTCAACTCCGCACTGCAATAGGACTTGTAGGAATCCTCCAACCATTCCAACTGGTAGTTTTCCGCAATCGCTTTCCTGTCAATTGCTTCCTGGAATGTCTCTAATACAGTACAAGCCAAGCTGCTATCCGCTGATTGCTTTTTCGAGTCGGACAAAAACCACTCAATAGCCTCTATGTACTGCCGAACTTGTTCCAAAAGTTCAGCGTTTTGGTCAGATTTAGGCTGTCTCGTCCTCCATTCCTCCAGCCATGTGCAGATACTCTTCCAGGAGATGCATGTGACAGCGCTTTCTTCTAATGTATTCCCCTTATCCTTGGACTGCATGGTCCACAGGGAGGGTTTTGTTTCATGGCTCTTAGTCAAATAAACCAATTTGGCGTTGCGGGCATAGAAGTGATAGTCATAGCATTGAGACTCTTGGTCACCAGCATTGATCTTGACCTCAATAGGAATAGAAAACTGGGGATGTTGGAGCATGATATCGATTCTCCGTCCGTTGTCAATCAGGTATTCCGTCATGACGCAGGTTCTTTCCAGAGTTTTCAGCTTTGCACAGTCCATTTGCAAACACACTTCCAGGAACGACTTCAAAAAGGACGTATCCAGCTTGTTCCTCCCCTTTGGGTCCAGCAAATCAGCCAGAAAACGGCACATTAACACCTCGTCCTGTGCCATTTTCAGCGCCTTGAAAATATTGCTTTCCATCACGACTTCTCCTTCTCTTTTTTCAATGGCGAAGAAATTTTCTGATATCGCTCCCATCCATTCCGCAAAATTTCTCCAATCTCCCGCCGCAGCCAGTCCGGCTCCAGGACCTGGCACACCGCCACATATTGCAGCGCCCAGAATTTCAGTCCGGCGGCCCCGGTGAACACCATGGCGTCAAAGGTTCCGTCACCATTATCCTGAAACTGCGTCTCCATGCCAAACCGGTCCAGCACGTCGCTGACCAAATCCGCCTCGCAGCGCAGCACCGCCCGGACGGTCTCGCCGGGAAAGGGGTAGACCCGCTCCCGGACATACCGCTCCAGGTCCAGTCCGGGCGGCAGAGGAGCTATGGGCTGGTCCTCCAGCAAAACCGGCGACTGGATCCGGTCCACCCGATAGTGGCTGATGGCTTCCTTTCCCTGATACCGGCAAAGAAGGTAATAGTTCCCATTGGTAAAGAAAAGACCATAGGGCGACACCCGATAGGGCTGCTCCCGGCGGGGATGGAGCCGCTTGTCCATGCCGTATTCCATGTACTGAAACTCCACCTGACAGCGGCGGGAAACCGCCTCCTCCAGCACCTCCACGGATAGAAAAGTCTCCTGGTTGATACCGCGCCAGGGTGTTCCAGCGGACAGGGGGCGGCACTGCTCACGCTGCCAGCGGCTCAGACCCCGCCCCAGCTTCTTCAGCAGCCGCTCACACTGACGCCGGGAAATGCCCGGAAAAGCGGAGGCGGCGTCCGACAGCAGCCGCACCTCCGACGGTTCCAACGGGCGGGACAAAAGCCGGTAGCCCTCGCCGTCGTCCTGATACTCCGGAATATGACAGCCCACGGCCCGCAGCTTGTCCAGGGCAGCGTAGACCGCCCGCCGGTCACAGCGCAGGCCGTACTCTGTCCGCAGCAGGCGGAGCAGTTCCCCCATGGGCAGAGCGTGATCGGCGTCGGTATACTCCGAGAGGACCTGATAGACCCGGAAGGGAAGGATGTTTATGGACACGGCGGCGCCTCCTTTTCCTGATGGGTTATTGTACCATAAACGCGGCGCGGATAGCAACCACCCCCCTGTACTTGTTTCGGTACAGGGGGGTGTGCTAACATTACGAAAAATCTATTGGAAAGGAATGACTGTGCGTTTATGGAAAAGAGGTCAGCTGGAAAGCGACTTCTCAGAGAGACGGATTACACGCTTTTGAAACGAGTGCTATGCGGCGATTTCAGTCTGATCTGCCTGGATGTGGATGATCTGACGGTTCTGCAAAAAGGCGGGGCAGCGTTCCTTTGGGAAAGCCCTCCTTGCGCGTCAATGGACGAACTGATAAGCCTGGCCCCGCTGGCAGCGGCGGAAATGGCGCCGGAGCGGGGCCGAAAAATCGTATCTGTAGTGCTATATGTCAAAGCACCTGGGAATATGAGCCTCGAAAACCTGGATGGACTATGCCGCGCAATCCAGCGGCCGATTCCAAAAGACGCGGATATTCGATTCGGCTGCGGCTTTCACGAAGAAGCTCGTTTCCTGCTGGCCACTTCTGAGGGAAGAGCAGAGAAAAAAAGGGGGGGAGCGCGATGACCTATGTGACGGAGACCGTGTGCGGGTATCTGCGGTCATTGTCCGCTTGTGAGGAAATCAGCGTACAGGGAAGGCGGTTTGTCTTGGTTCACGCCGGGCTGGAGCATTTTTCCATCGCAGTACAATGATTGGCGTCGACTGCAGGTGCGCCTATCCCGGCGGACGGCTGGGGTGCTTATGCCTGGATACTATGGAGGAGTTTTATGTGTAAGCAATTTATAAAAAGAGTTCATTCGATTTGCCGCGCACATTTCAAAAAAATTTTCCCACACAGGAAATCGGCGGAAAGGACGGAGTTGTGCTGCCACACAGACTTTACTCCGGGGGAGGGTATTCTTTCTCCGGAGGAGTGGATCAACAGCGCCCGTGAAACCAGCGTCCGGGCGATTGCGATCACGGACTTTCAAAATATAGGCGGGTTTATGGAGGCGGCGCGGGTTATAGAGAAACTGCGCCGGGATACAGAACCGGGAGAGCTTGATTTCAAAGTGCTCTATGGCCTGGAAACTATGCTGGAGGACGGATGTCTGATTCACCTTCTGGTGCAGCATCAGGAGGGTTTGGCTCAGCTTTACCGGCTGCTGGAAAGCCGGGAGGAACGTCCGTTTCTGCGAAAAGCGGAGATCAACGAGCATCGAGCCGGACTGTTGGTAGGCTGTCCCGGAAAGGACGGAGAAGTATATCGCGGGATTCTAAAAAATCTGGATGACTCCCGTTTGGAGGAAATCGCCGGGTTCTACGATTATCTGTCGGTTCTGCCGCCGCAGCATTACAGGCTTCTGTCCATGCCGGAACACATTTCCTGCGGCGAAGCCCTTCGGGCGGCGGAGGATTTGATCCTCAAAACTATTGCTCTTGGCAAGCGGTCAGGCAAACCAGTAGCCGCAGTAGGAAACAGACGAACAGCAAATCAGGATTGGGGTATGTTCCGAAGCAGTATGGCTTATCGCGCCCTGAAGGATGAGAACTTGGTCCTTGATCCCGCCTTCCTTGGCAAATGGCTGGGCAAACCGGCGGCCGCAACGGGAAATACACCCACGGGAAATCAGGATTGGGGGGTGTTCAGATGGGGTATGACTCATTATATTCTGAAGGGTGAGGATTTGGAGATATCCCTGCCGAACCACCTCTACACGGAAGAGGACGGGGCCTGGGATGTATCCGTGCCGGATCTCCTCTACACGGATGAAATGTTGGACGCCTTCTCTTTTCTGGGAAAAGAATCAGCGGAAGAAGCCGTCATTCATGCGCCCAACCGTCTGGCGGATCTCTGCGAAAAAATCCGGATTTTCCCGGAAGATCAACGATGTTTTCGGCCCATCCTGCCCGGCGCATATCAGACCGTAGCAGACCTCTGCCGGGAGCGGATCCGGATACGGTACGGCAGCATGATTCCTGAGACGGCACGGGAACGAACAGAGTATGAACTTGCAATTCTGCAAAACAATGAATGGTTCTGCTCCGTTCTCCTGATTGGCCGCCAGCTGGTACAGGGGCTCCAGGGAAAGGGGTATCCGGTCTGTGCCATAGCCAGGTACTACTCGGACTCCGGTTATACATATTCGTATGCCGCATATCTGCTTGGCGTGACCGAAGTCGATCCTTTGGCTATACAGATCCCCCGTGAACGCTTCAGGATGCCTGACGCGCCTGATTGGAAATTTGCATTGAACGTTCCAGAAGAGTGCGTGGAGGAATGCTGGAAAGAGGCCGTTGTGATCCTTTCTCGAATATTTCCCCAGGGAATGGCGGTATCAATGCCGGAATCATATCAATCCAACGGAAGGATTTTCGTCCCCAATGCTGCGCAACTGCGCAACTGGCTGCCCTTGAAAAAGGCTGATGGACAATATTGGGCCCCTTATAGAGCCGTTGAGGATTTTCCCTGCCTATTTCGGTTGTATTTAGTGCCCGCAAAAGACCTGAGTCTGCTTCGTAAACTGGAACAATTAACTGGAACTTACCCTTCCTCCATAAACATTGAAGAAGATGCGCTCCCATTATTATTGCGGAATCAAACGAATATCCCTGAGCTTAGATTTTCAGATATCCAGGCAATCTGTAAACTGGCAGACCCCCAAACAATGAATGACATCATCAAGGTTTTTGCTCTACGCCACTCTTGGGGCGTTTGGGAGGACAACGGTGAGGAGCTGGTGAAAAAGAAGGCTGTTCCATTCAGCGAGATCATTGGGAGCATGGATGATGTTTTCTGCCGTCTGCTGGACGCGGGATTGGATGTTACGTTCGTCAAAGAGATGCTTTCGGATTCACTTGAAGAACTAGATAAAGAATGTATTTCTGTCCTGACACAAAATGGGATTCCAGAATGGTTCATCAATTCCTGCAACAAAATTATAAAACTGTCTCCAAAAGCGTATTGTGCGGCAGCTTTTGCGATACCGGCACTTAAAGCGGCATGGTATAAGGCGCACTTTCCGAAGGAGTACGCGCAGGCGTATTCTGAATGGCATTCGACTTGTGTTGAACGCTCTGAAATAACGATCACGGGGAGGCCGGCATGAACGCTCAAGAAATCAAGAATATCCTGATTGCCTATCTGAGGGCAACCAACCGTGAGATCCGGATCTATCAGGAAAAAAGCATCGGCGACGCGGTGTGCGACCTGATGGCGGTGACAGACTGCCTGACGGGCTACGAGATCAAAAGCGATTTGGACAATTACCAACGGCTGGGTCGTCAAATAAAGGCCTACGACCGCTTTTTTGAGCAGTGCTATATCGTCGTCGGCGGCCGCCACCTCCAATCGGCGGAGCAGAAGGTGCCCGGCAACTGGGGGATCATCACCATTCAAAGCGACCATGTCATTGTCAACCGCCCCGCCCACGCTGGGAACCCGGACTGCGCCAGCCAGCTGGGCGCCCTCTGGAAACTGGAGCTGACCAACCTGCTGATCAAAACCGGCCTCCCGCTGTACACCTATAAAAGCAAGCAGTACATCATCGACCAGATCGTGCAGCTCGTGGACCAGGCGGAGATTAAGCGGCATGTGGCCTATGAGCTGATGTGCCGGGACTATGCGCAGTTTGACGCGAAAGACTATTCGCTCCATTTCGGCGGAGCGAAGGGGACCGGGGCCGGTCCCATCACGGTGAACGGCCTGCCGGCGGCGGAGATCGTGGACGCCCTGTCCGAACAGAATTTCGGACAGATGACCCTGGACCAGTGGATCGCGCTGTATGCCCAGGCAAAGGAGCTGCAAAGAAGCAAGGAGAAGGAGGAACTTTGCCTCGTGCAGGCGCAGGCGGTTCCACGGACGCCCCACGACATCCCCTATACGGATATTGAGGTCTCGTTGGGCGTGCCTTGGGTCAGGGAAGGGATCATCAACGATTTCACTTGTTTTCTCCGCACGGGAAGTGAGGCGTTTGCGGGCAAGAATGACTCGGCCCGCAAGTATGTCAGCTACGAGCCCCTGACCGGATACTGGCATGTGGAGGACAAGCAGTGTAGGTACCGGAGCGCGGACAAGACGCGGGTCAGGAGCACCTACGGCCTGCCGGACTACAGCGCGCTGTATATTCTGGAAGCCGCGCTGAATCTCCGGGAGATCCGGCGGGAGACGGAGGAGGAGACGGTGGCGGCGCTGGAAAAGCAGGAGGCCATCGAAAAGCTGTTCAAGGAGTGAGTCTGGCAGGACGAGGACCGCCGCTGGGAAATCGAGGAGGCATACAACAAGCTCTTTCAGGGCTGCCGGGCCAAAGAATACAGCGGCCGGGAACTGAA
>JAAWUC010000110.1 GCA_022804995.1 Oscillospiraceae bacterium | reverse complement strand
GCAGACTTTGGAAAAATTGTGAGCGTAAACTCCTTATTTCTGCTCAGATGCTTACTTTTGCTCTCATCGCCATCCTTATTAGAAGATTTTAAACAGGCTCTTAGGCGCATGGGACGGAATCAGGCACGAATTTGGTTTCTGGAAGTTTGTTGACCATGCTGCTTTTGCTCAAAGTCTACGATGTCATATTCTTTGACCGGATACTGCTGTGCAATGGGGGTTTCAATTTCTTTTCCCGTTTCTATCCGGAGACGAAGGCGATGCTGGGACGCCATTTGTTCGGATTTAACAAGACGGCCCATATCGCCCATGTGATTCTCTTTGTGCCCAGTGTTTTGCTGCTTTCATGGATATGCACGCTGTTCTGCGGCTAACTGATACGCAGACCGCGGGTGAGATAGGATGAGACCGCAAAGGATTTTCAAAGCGGCTGAAGAAGGAGGGCAGAGCGATGAACGACAACGAATTGCAATTTGACCGCCGCTGTCATGTGCTGTACTCCAAACCCTGCAAAAACAAATTTTGTGGAAGATCGCGCTGCACTATCCTGTGGAGCAGCGGGAGGCGGTCTGGGGGCAGGTACAGCGGCAATACGCGGCATACCTCTCGGACTGGCGCGCCGATCTTGGCGGCAAAGATAATTTTCACAACGGCACAGGCGGCACCTATGACTGCATCGCCCTGATGAGCTATTATGTAGTCTGCAAAGCTGTGACCGGCCTCGCGGAGATTGAGGAGATGGAGTGCGCACTGTTTTTGCCCGCGTTCCGAAAGCTGCGTTTTGTGGATTGCAACAAGCCTTTCTGGAGAAAGCTGATGCACCGGGCCTTTCTGTCATCCAAGAGGGGGTGCGACAGGTGGGGTGACTACAAAATGTCTGTTGCCCCTTATGAAAACAATAAGCCGCTCTCTGCAACCCGGACTACGCCGCTATGGAGCTGCTGCACGCAAGGCTGGTGCGGACAACGACCTGTGCCAACGGCTGCAAGTGTGACTACGCCATCTGCGGAGATCAGGACGAATATCTGAAAAAGCACCCGGAATATGTGGATGAGCAGGGTTACCGGAGAAATCGGGAATAGAAAGGAAATTGCGTTATGTCGAAACAGACATCAAATTTCAATGAAAAGGCCCGGAGTATCCGACTAAAAAACAGAACAGGAACAGGTGAATGCAGTATGTCAGAAAAGGCAAAAAATGAAGTCTATCGTCTCAAAACAGACGGCTTCCACGGAGAGCTGTTCCGCCCGGAGCAGGACAGCTACCCAGGCAAGGCGCTGATCTGCTTCAGCGGCAGCGATGGGCGGTTTGAATGGAGCCGAACGCTGGCGCAGATCTTTCAATCCCACGGGTTGACCGCCTTGGCGCTGGCCTATGTGATGGAAGAAGGGCTGCCCAGGGCGTTCTACCATGTCCCCATTGACCCGCTGGAGGCGGCGGCAGAGCGCCTGCACGACATGGGCTATGAAAAAGTAGGGCTGTGGGGCATCTCCAAGGGCGCGGAGCTGGCGCTGACGGCGGGGAGCCTTCTGCCGGGACTGGTTAACGCGGTGGCGGCGGTGGCCCCGATGAATACGGTGTGCCAGGGGTTCTCTGAGGAAAGAGGGATCACCGTTATGCCGGGGAGCGCATGGAGCCTTCATGGCGAGGAAGTCCCATACACCCCCTTCGGACTGGACAAATTCCCGATGGGCCAGGTGGTGTGGAAGAGCCTCAAGGCCCGGGAGGTCACCATGTACGACCTTTACATACCCTTAGTGAAAAACCCCGACCCTGCTGCGGTCATCCGGGCGGAGCAGATCACCGGCCCCATCCTGCTGATCTCCTCTAAGATGGACACCATGTGGCCCTCCTCGGAAGCGGCGGAGCAGATCATGGGGCGTCTGCGGGAAAAGGGATTTTCCTATCCCTATCAGCACCTGAATTACGACCACGGCAGCCACTTGTTTGTCCCCATGGAGCTGCGGCTGGCAAAGGTTTTTAAAGGAGAACGCGGGAAGTATAAGGAGCTGAGCCGAAAGGCCCGGATGGATTCCCTGATAAAAACACTGGAATTTGTTTCGAGGTGGTGAAACCTTGTCTGATAGCTTGAAAGAAAACACCGTCCAGCACACCCTCTGTATGCCCCTGTGTGGGCGGATGATCGCGGCGCGGAAATACCCCGACCTCTTTCCTGACCGGGATGCGGAGCGCATTGTTCGGGAGCTGGGCGCGGGGCTGTCCTGCCTGCGGAGGCAGATGGGCAATGAGACAAACCCCTGGTACTGCCTGGATATGGACAACGTGAGCGCCCTGCGGGAGAAGCACATCCCCAAGGGCGAACGTGAGTAGAACGTGGTCTGCGACCTCAACGATCATTCCTGGTTTGATAAAATCAGCTTCGATCCGGCAGAGGGAATCGTATTTACTGCCGGTGGGCTGTTTTATTACTTTGAAAAGGAGAAAGTCCGCCGCCTGCTGTGCGCTATGGCGGAGCGGTTCCCCGGCGGCATGATCGTTTTCGATGCGGTAAACGCCTTGGGGCTGAAAGGAGTCAACGCTGAGGTAAAGCTGGCGGGAAAAATAGCACAAAGTCCTTTTTCATTGGAGCGGCCCAAGGAGGAACTGGAAAGCTGGTCACCCAGGATCGTCAATGTGGTTGAGAAAGACTACGCCGACGGCTATCTCAAGGGCGGCTACCGCAAGACACCTGTTACCCGGCTTTTTAACTGGATCATGCGGACATTTCACATGAGTTTTATGCTCCATGTAGAGTTCAATGGCAGCAACGCAAATTATGGCCAATCAAAGGAAGGGGGATAATCACTGCATGTCTGCGCAAAACAGCCTATCAGAAACATTTTATGAACATCAGGTGTTCTATAGGACGAGTACGCAAATGATAGCAAAGGAAGATGACTGTTCTGTTTTTAAGATGGAAAACGAAACCGGCGAGGGAATTATGACCTGCTATCCTATATTTCCGGGGATAGAGCTGATCTATAACGATATGCACATCTCTGCAGTCCGGAAGAACCAGGGCAAGCCGCCCTGCCTGAATGTAATGGAGATTAACCACTGCCGGGAGGGGCGCTTTGAGTGTGAGTTTTCCGATGGCGCACGGCCTATCTTGGCGCGGGCGATTTGGCGGTCAATATGCTGACCCACCCTACCAGCAATTCCTGGTTCCCGCTGGCCCACTATCATGGTATCTCGGTCATGGTCGATCTTCCCGCCGCCTGTGAGACGCTGCGCCAGATCAGTCTCGTTATGAAGGAAAAACCCATTGACCTTTATACCCTGCATGATCGGCTGTGCGGAGGGGAAACCTGTTTCATTATGCGGGCAACGGATGCGATCCAGCATATCTTTTCTGATCTATATGCGGTCCCGCCCGCTATCCGCAGCGGCTATTTCAAATTGAAAGTGCTGGAGCTGCTATTGTTTTTGGATTCCGCTGAGCTGCCACAGCTTCGGGAAAACCGGGCTTATATTACCCGGACACAAGCTGATACGATTCGGGCTATTCGTACTTATCTGGTGGAGCATTTGGAGCGGCATATTACACTGCCGGAGCTTTCCGCCCAGTTTGGCATCCCCCTTACCAATATGAAGCAAAATTTCAAAACCGTTTACGGTGATACCATAGGCACATATATACAATCCTATCCGATGCAGAAAGCTATGTGGCTGATTCAAGAGACTGACCAAAGTATCGCTGCCATTGCGGGACAAGTGGGCTATCAAAACGCAAGCAAGTTTTCTGAGGTGTTCCGGCAGATTTCCGGTGTCAGCCCCTCGGAATATCGAAAAATTCCCCGTCCGATTGGAGCGAAATCCGTCCTTTCAGAGTAGAAACAGGGCCGATTTTATGCTATCATCTTTCAAGAAAAGTGAGTTGGCTATGGCGACGCTTATTTTTTGAAACACGGGTTAGGCAGTACTAACTGAATGTAGGAGGTACACTATGAAACATTCTAAACTCTCTTGTTTGCTGCTGGCCGCGCTGCTTTGCCTATCCTTGCTTGCTGGCTGCGGAAACACAAACAGCAGCCAGACACCGGGAACAGAACCGTCTGCCGGTGCGGGCAGCGCAACTGACCCAATCCAAAGTGCTGCTGATGAAAACGAGGCCGCTGCGGAGCAACTGCTCCAAGACTTGCGAGGCACTTACCAGGAACTATGGCCTGTTGTCTTGGCGGATGAATACCACCAGACTTGGGTGGACAACTGCATCAGCCTGGTGGGTGAAGAAAACGCTGAATCCGCCGTTGGGATGTTATCATCCATGGTGACGGGGACGCTGACTGGCGAGGATGCTGTAAGTGCCTACAAAGACGGCGGTATGGCATACTGCTGCGAATTTTTGCAGAATGTGAGTCAATTCACTTTTGACGGCTCTACGATTTCTGGCGCAGACGAAAACGGGAACGAAGTCTTTCGGTACTCCTATCACTATACCGGGATGGAAGATGTGCAGGGCTTCTCCATTTTCGAGAGCGATGATGCTGGCTCTGGCGAATTTACTTATTTCTGCCTCGCCCCGGATACAATGGATACCACTTGGCATATTGAATTCCGCTATGGCAGTGACTTGGATGCACTGAACTCCTATGATTCCGGCAATTACGCTTATTGGCTGGCATCGGGTATTTCTGTTGACTGCACCTTGCAGGGTATTGAAAGTGCCATTGAACTTTTCTGCACGGAAAATTTGTCTGAATAGCCACACACGCAAAAAGTTCGGTGGGTTTTGCAATGATTGCACATCATCCCACCGGACTTTTATCATTTTTCCCTGTTTTATAGATGGTAGGGCCGCAGATGGCAAAAGACATCAAGGAGTACCAGAACGCCCTGGCGGACATGAACAACGAAGCTGTGGAATATGTGCGGGGCGTTCCCGTAGTCAAAACCTTTGGGCAGACCGTCCACTCCTTCGCACAGTTCAAAACCACCATCGACAACTATTACAAATTTGCCGTTGGCTACTGCAAGAAGTGCCGCACGCCTATACTGATGTATACGGTGTTCATCAACAGCGCCTTTGCGTTTCTTATTGTGCTGGCGCTGATCCTTGCGGGCGGCAGGCCGGTGACACAGCCTATCCTGCTGAACTTTGTTTTCTATGTGATTTTCACGCCCATCATTGCCACGGCCATGTCCAAGGTCATGTATATGAGCGAAAACGGCATGATCGTTGCCGATGCGCTGTCCCGTATCCACTCCATTCTGGACGCGGAGGTCATGCAGGCGGCGAAGGAGGCCATGTGCGATGGTTTATCGCTAAGCTACCCCAAGGCTATCAGACCATGATCGGGGAGAATGGCTCCACCCTCTCCGGTGGCGAACGGCAGCACATCTCCATCGCCCGTGCGCTTTTGAAGGACGCTCCCATGATTCTGCTGGACGAGGCCACTGCCTCCCTGGACGCGGAGAACGAGACAGAGATTCAACAGGCCATCTCCCGGTTGGTGGAACAAAAGACGGTGCTGATCATCGCTCACCGCATGAGGACGGTTGAGAATGCCGACAAGATCGTGGTGCTGTCCGGGGGCAGGGTGGCCGAGATGGGAACTTTAGATGAGCTGATGAAGAAGAACGGGGCGTTTGCCCGGATGGTCAAACTGCAAACTGAAAGTCAGAATTGGGTATTGTAATATAATGTAGCTGGATATAAAAAGCTGGGAGATAAATCAACTGCTTTCATCTCCCAGCTTTTCATTTTGCTAAATTTACCCTTGACAAAAGCTCTCTGAGGACAACGTGACAGGTAAGCTGACAGACGAACGATTTGCCAAACTGTCCGCAGCCTATGGAGTGAAAACCCAATCCAAGCCGCCTATATCAGGTGTTTTCCATGAAATTCTTCAGCATCTGTGCCGCTTCGGCACGGGTCGCGGTTCCTCCGGGGACAAGCTGGCCGCTGCCATTGCCCTTTAGAACCCCGTTCTCCACAGCCCAGCACAGTGCCTCCAAAGCGTAGCTGCTGACCTGATCCGCATCCCGAAAAGCCAGGTCGCGGTCAGCCGCCTCAGGACTCCCCATATACCTCCAGAGCATCACTACAAATTGTTCCCGTGTGACACTGTCACTGGGGCCGAATTGGCCGTCCCCATAGCCGTTTACAATGCCGTTCTCCACGGCCCAAGCGACACTGTCCGCATACCACGCATCATCGCTGACATCGCTGTACGCGTTTGTCAGCGCCTGCTCCGGCTGGCCCTCCAGCCGGTAAAGCACGGTGGCCAGCATTGCGCGGCTCATGGTCTCGTCCGGACTGAATGTCGCTTCGCCGGTGCCGCTGAACAGCTCCCGGGCGCAGGCGAAGGTCACGGCCTCCGCTGCCCAGCTTGTGGGCGGCACGTCGTTGAACGCCTTGCCGTTGTCCACGATTTCCACTGTCGCGGAACCATCCAGCGGAATACTCATCCTGCCGTTGTCCGCCATGCTTCTCTGGAGTATCTCGCGGGTGCCGTCGTCATGAACCAATACTGCCACAGTGCCGGGGCCGGCATCCTCCACCGGAACTGTGAGCGTCAGACCGCCGGGAATCTGCTCCACAGTCTCACCGCCCGCGGTCAGGGCCAGCGTAACCGACTGCCCCTCCTGCTCAACCGCTACGCTGACGCCGCCGCCCGCGCGGCTCAGGGTATCCAGCGCCCCGTGGGGAATCGTCGCGTCGGCAACGGGGGTGGAGACGGTGAGCGCCGCGGTTGTCTCGCTCCGGATCTGGCTCAGCGTCGAGGCCGGGATGGAAACCCGGGTTTTAGTCACATCACCGGTGATCTCCGGCTTGATCACAATTGTCCGGCTCTGACTCTTGATCGCCTCCTTCACCAGCTTATCGCCCTCCGCAGCGCTCACAACGATGCTTGCCGTACCGCTCTGGACAGTCGTCCGTGCCGGCGCACTGCTTGTGCTGCTGCCGCTGTCGTCTGCGCCGTGACTGTCGGGAGCTGCGGCCGCTTGGACGGTCACATTGATCTGGAACTCCACCGTGTTGTAGTTGGCGGTGTCGTCCGGCGTGAAGACTACGTATTGCTGCGTGGTTCCCACGCCAGGTTTGATGCTGCCATCCTTCCAGGTAAACTTGCCCGGCACATTACCATTTATTGCGCCGCCGCTCAATTCGATGTCGTTCAGCGTCTGTCCCTCAGTTCCAGACGCTGTGGGATGTATGCTGATGACAGGATCTGCTTTCTTGATCTCCACTTCGATAGACGCGGCGGAGATGCCGTTGTAATTCACGGTGCCCGCTACCTTGTACCAGACGGTGTACGTTCCGGCGTTGGTGCCAACGGGGATGGCCGTTGAGTAAACGCCGTCTTGTCTCATGCTGTACTCCACCGTGCCGATGTTATTTTCTGTGGTGCCAGTTCCAGCAGCAATGAGGTTCTGCGCAGTTCCGGGGCTATAAGTCAGGTCAGCGCCGCTCGGTACAATTGCCAGCTTGGCGTCCACCCGGTCAATCGCCCCCGTGACGCTGTCGGGCCAGTTGATGGCGTACCGATCTGAGCGAGTGCCGCTGACGTTCACATTGGAGTGATTCAACCTGACCGCCCTGTTTGTACCGGCATTGGCGCTGTCATAAACAGCCTCCAAATTGTTGATGGTGATGGAATCACCGCTGACCAAATCGCTGGATCTCACAGTCACTGTGATAGCGTCAGCAGCAACAGTGGTATTGCCGTCGTAGTTCTTCGGCTTGATAGTCACCACCGGGGTCACGGGCTTCTTCCCCGCAGTAAACACCCATGTGGCGGATACGTCGCCGTAATTGCCGCCCCTGGAACGGGTCGCCGTCACTGTGATGGGTGTGTTCACGTCTTTCACGGTGAGCAGCCCGGTCTGGGTAAGGGTGGTGTCAGTGCTGCCCTCAATCTTCCAGGTCACCGTTCCGTTGCCGGTACCGCCCGTGGTATCCAGCTGGATTGGGTCGCCGTAATAGACCTGGGCCTTGATGCCGGTGATGGAAATTGCTTCCTGGTCCGCCGGAAGGATTTTGAAGGTTTGGACGTTGGCCGTACCGTCA
>JAAWUC010000109.1 GCA_022804995.1 Oscillospiraceae bacterium | reverse complement strand
GGACTGCCGCCCATCACCGCCCTGCTGGCAATGTATGTGGGCTTTCATTTTATGGGCGTGGGGGGAATGGTGCTGCTGCCCGTTGTCCTGCTGCTGGTCAAGCAGCTCCAGGACGCGGGGGTGGTGCGTATCTGGCGGTAGGAGCGCAGAGGTGAGGAAAGAACATTTACCATGGCGTCAGCGGCGAAACACGGAAACAAAAAACGCAGAAAACAGTTGACAGAAGCCCTTCAAATCGCTATGATGTGGAAAGCGGCTCCGCCGGAGGAAATGTCCGGAGGCGGAGCCGCTTCTTGAACAATTTGGGTAATCATCACAAGGAGTACGCTATGAAATATCTCCATCAGGCCGTCATTCTGGCGGCTGTCACCGCCGCCGCGGAGCTCATCAAATACCTGGTCCCCCTGCCGGTGCCCGCCAGCATTTACGGCCTGCTCCTCCTCTTTCTCCTGTTGAAAACCGGCTGCTTGAAGCTGGAGCAGGTGGAGGACGTGGGGGGACTGCTGCTGGAGCTGATGCCGCTGCTGCTGGCGCCCGCCTCGGTCAGCGTCCTGGCGGATCTGGAGACGGTCCGGACGATGCTGGCCCCGCTGCTGCTGGCGGGATTTGTGGGTACGTCGGTGGTTATGCTGATCACCGGCCAGGTGGTCCAGCGGATTGTCCGCAGAGGAGGGGGGCGTTCGGAGAAATGAGCGGTTTTATGGAGTCCTCCGCCTATTTCGGGCTGTTTTTGACCCTGGGGACCTACCAACTCGCCAGGGTGATCAACCGGCGGGCGGGCCGGGAGCTGTGCAGTCCCCTCCTGTTTGCCACCATTCTGTGCTGTCTGTTCCTGCTGGGCTTCCGGGTGGACTACCAGGTTTACTACCAGAGCGGCGCGAGACTGCTGGACGCGCTGCTGACCCCGGCCACTATCTGCCTGGCCATTCCCCTCTACCGCCAGTTCGAGCTGCTGAAAAAGAACGCGGCGGCGGCTCTTGCCGGGTGTGCCGCGGGAGTTTTAGCCCATATGCTCGTCTGTGTCTTGCTGCTGCTCCTGTTCCGCATGAGCGGGCAGGAGTATATCACGCTGCTGCCCAAGTCTATCACCACGGCCATCGGCAAGAGTCTGAGCGAGGAGCTGGGGGGCTATCCAGCAGTGACTATGGCGGCGATTATGCTGACCGGGCTCTTCGGCGCGTCGGCGGCGCCACTGCTGCTCCGGCTCTTCCGGGTATCGGAGCCCCTGGCCCAGGGATTAGCAATCGGCGCCGCTTCCCACGCGGCGGGGACCTCCCGCGCTGTAGAGCTGGGGGACGTGCAGGGGGCGGCCAGCAGTCTGGCCATTGTCGTCACCGGCCTTTTGACCATTCTGGCCGCGCCGCTGTTTGCGCAGCTTGCCGGGATGCCCGCCTAATCAAAGTGGACAGGGACCGGGTTTGTGCCCGGTCCCTCCTGCGTCCTAATTTTTCCTGTCCCCAAAAGGACTGTTTTTGACATATAGGGAATAGAGGAGCGGGCTGTGCGCCCAGGGAAGCCGCTTCCATCCGGCGGGAGGTGAGGCGATGGAGGGCCAGGCGTGGGAAGCGCCGGTGGAACAGATGTATAAGGAGATGTACCCGGCGCTCTATGTCTACGCACTGCGGATTCTGGAGGATGCCGCCCTGGCGGAGGAGGCCATCCAGGAGGCATTCTGCATTGCCTGCGCCAAACGGGAGCAGGTCCTTGCCAGCGCCAATCCCCAGGGCTGGATTATGTGTACCCTGAAGCACGTCATGCGCAACATGATCCGCTCCCGCTCGCGGCTGCGGGCTCTGCTCCAGGCGCTGGAGGAGCGGGCGGGTCCGCCCGCCGGGACCGAGGAGCTGGCCAGCGTGGACGTACTGTTCGGCGACGTGTCGGACAGTGAGGATTTCCGCCTGCTCAAGCGCATTGCCCTGGACCGATGCACCGTGCTGGAGGTGGCGGAGGATCTGGGCATCTCCGTGGAAAGCTGTAAAAAGCGGGTCCAGCGGGCCCGGAAGCGGCTCCAGGGCAAGATGACCATGGAATGAGGGAAAGAGCGGGGAAGAGGAGGAGAAAAGATGGACTGCAGCAGGATGACCTCGCCGGAGCTGATAGAGCTGCTGGTTCGGGACTTCCAGATCGGGGATGCCGGCGGGGAGGAGCTGTACCGGGCGGCATCGGAGCTGGCCCGGCGGGAGGACCCGGCAGTCTCTGCCGGTCGGGCCTGGGCGGTGTTTCGGGAGAAGTATCTCCCCTTTGCCGGAGACGGCGTCCCGTTCTGGGAGGACACCGGGGCGCCCAGCGCCCCGGCAGCGGCTGTACAGCCGCTGTATCCCGCGCTGTCCCCTGCGGATGATTCCGCGTGGAACGGGGACGTCCGGCCTGGAGCGCCTGTGGAGATATAGGTTAACAGCAGGTTAAGAAACTCCGTTTTTATCTTGACATTTTCTCCCGGAAGCTGCATCATAGAGGAGGCCGTTTTCCCATATACCGGAAGGATGAAAAAGGAGGAGTAAATCTATGGAGGAGAGAGAGAAACGGGAAAATATTGTGGCGGGGGTAGTGGGGGCCTTTCTGGGCTCCCTCATCGGCGTGGCGTGCGTGGTGATCATCGGCCAGCTGGGATATGTGGCCTCCATCTCCGGCCTGATCATGGCGGTGTGCGCCCTGAAGGGCTATGAGCTGCTGGGCGGGACCCTAAGCCGGAAGGGCGCGGCAATCTCCATGGTGCTGATTTTGGCGATGACCTACTTTGCCCACCAGCTGAGCTGGGCCATTGCCCTGGCCGAAGCCATGGAGGGCGAGCTGGGGATCTGGGAAAGCTTCCGGGCCATCCCCCAGCTGCTCAAGAGCGGTATGCTGGAGAGAGCTCCCTACTGGGGGGATCTGGCAATGCTGTACCTGTTCACCCTGCTGGGCGCTGTGCCCACGGTCATCAACGGGCTGAAAAACGCGGAGGCGCCGGAGACGCCTCTTATCACCAGTTCCCCCGCAGAAGCCGCCCCGAAGAGCGAGGCGTCCTTCTATCCGGGGGAGCGGGCCTGGACCCGGCCCATGCGCTTCAGCGCCGCCTTGTCCATGGTCCCCGGCCTGCTGCTGGGGATTGGAGTGGTCATCGCGGCCGCTCGGATGAATACGCCTATCCCCGTCACCCTGGCGGGCCTGGGATGTATTCTCAGCTGCTTTGTGATGATGTTCCTGGCCTTGTCCATGCAGCAAGCCAGCCAGGCGGAGATGTTTCTCTACGTCCGCTCGGCGGGGACCCTCTGGCGGGTGGAGCTGGCCAGGCTGAACAATCTGGACACCTACCGCTTTACCAACAAGATCGGCGGCGCCCTGGCCCTGCGCTGGGATAAGCTGAACCGGGATGAGGAGGAACGGGCCAGGGCATCCATCCAGCGGGCCATCGGCCTGCTGACCAGCGGTCAGGTACTGCCAGGCAGCGCCCTGAGCCGTATCGTGCTCCCCCTGACGGATTTTCAGCTGGTCAAGGAGAACGACTGGTACTGGAAGGGAACCTACGCCCTCCAGAGCGGAAAGCGGAAAAAGCTCACCATTCCCAAGGCTTATCCGGACTTCACCCCCGTCCCCGGCGCGGAGCCCTGCCGGGAGCCCGCCCCCTTCCACTGGAAGCTGGTGGCCGGAGCCCTGGCCCTGGCGATGCTGCTGGGGGCGGTGGGATACGGTCTGGGGTACATACTGGAGGGCGGCGGCACGCCGTCCGGCCCCGCCGCCAAGCGAGGGGAGCTGAAGGCCCTGACGCCGGACAGCGCGGAAACCTATGAGATTGGCGGCCTCCGCTATCAGGTGGACAGCGCCTTCCAGCGCACCGCTCCGGACACCTATCAGGACCCGGATACCGGGACGGACTACGCTCTGGGGGTTCAGACGGGGATGGACGAGGCGGCGGCGGTGGAGAGCCTGCTCCAGCCCATCAGCGATACCCGCATGTCCTCCAGCTATGACCACTTCGCCTTTGCTCACGTAGACGCGGAGGACACCCTCGTTCCCCTGACGGCGACGGACGGATCCATTTACCAGTACGAGATCCTGACAGTGTACTTCACCAACGGGGACGCCGTCCACAAGGGTGTGGCCCTGCTGGAGGACGGGGTGCTGGTGGAGGTGCTGGCCCGCCAGGACGCCGGGGCGGACGGGGACGAGGTCAAGGGGACCATCCTCTACATGCTGGAGAGCCTGGAGGTCACCGGGCCGGTTCAGGTGGAGATCACCGTGGAGAACTACCAGTCCCTGTTCCACCTGGGGACGGAGCTGGGCTTGGAGCAGACCGCCGTGGGCTATATCAAGGCTCCGCCGGAGATGTTCGGCTTTGACGCCTTTGTGGATGCCCACGTGCCCTACAGCGAGACACCGGAGTATCTGGAGGACGGCACGGTCCTCCGCTCCGCCGCCCACGGCATGGAGGTGGAGGTCACGATCACGCCCTCCGGTGAAAACGCGGCGGCGGTGGTGGACGGCATTTATGAGGAGATGGTGTCCTCCGGCCTGGATATCGTTGAGGAGGGCGTCACGGAGACCTTTTTCCAGGAGGCGGACGACATCGCCGCCAAGCAGGCGGCCTATTGGGAGGACAATGGAACCAAGCCCCGCATTGCGATCCTCTACGCGGACCGGAAGCAGGACGGCTTCTATCTCTCCGCGCGGATTACCTACTCCCTGGAGCAGTTGGACGGGGACTACCCGGCGCTGCTGGCGGAGCTGAGCGATGTCTATGGGATCACTCTCCCGGAGGTTGACCCCGTGGATCTGCCGTAACCCGCAGAAATCTCAGAACACTATACAATAATGAACAGCGAGAAAGGAAGAATCGACATGAAAAAGCTTGCCGCACTGCTGACGGCGGTGCTCCTGTGCCTGGCTCTGGCCGGCTGCGCCAAGGAGGAAAAGATCTCCGATGAGGAGGTGGTCAACACCTTCTTACAGGCCTACCAGCAGGGGGACTACGAGGCCATGAAGCCCTATATCAGCGATGACAACCCCCTCCACCGGCTCTTTGCCGGTATGGATGACGCAGTGGGCGGGGAGATGGCCCCGGTCTACCGGGCTTTCTATGAGCAGGCCAAGACCATCACCTGGACCGCCAAGGCGGTGGAGGGCCAGGAGAACTGGGGCACCGTGAGCCTGGAGTTCACCGTTCCCAACTACTACGAGGCGATCAAGGCGTCCATGGCGGCGGCTATCGAGGAGGAGGTCGCCAACGGCGGCGGCAGCTTCCACGACATGCCCGGCTGGCTGCTTAAGGCCCTGGACGGAGAGGTGGAGATGGTCCAGGACACATACGAGATCCACGTGGGCAACCGGGACGGGGAGATGGTCATGGACACCAACACCAACCGGCGGCTCTTCATCGTCCTGTGCGGCGGCTTGCAGGAGTACATGGGCACCGCCTCCATGACCACCTGCACCTTCCCCGACGGCACGGCCTGGGAGCTGGCGGCCAAGGGGGATGAGATCGTGGGCGCGATCTGCTCGGAGAACATCCCCGGGGCCAGCCTGTACGCCCCGGAGGACCTGGCGCTGGTGATTGAGTCCTTCGCGCTGGATTACGAGGGCGTAGACGGCGTCTGCGCCGGCGGCACGGTCCAGGACGACCTGCTGATCAGCCGCCTGGGCATCGACATGTGGACGGTCAGCTCCTTTGATCTGATGCAGATGGGGATGCTGGACAGCATCCTCACCTCCAGCAGCTGGCTGAGCCTGGAGAGCACCGTCAGCGGCTTTACCCGGGAGGGGGCGTCGTGTGTTACCGAAACCTTCATGCCGGAGCAGCCGGCGGAATAAACTGGGAGGAAAGAAAAATGGGCAGTTTTATGAGTAAAATCAGCCGCGCGGGGCTGACTCTTGTGATCATTGGTGCGGTGCTGCTGGGCTTCTCCCTGGGGGATGCCCTGATCTCCTTCAAGCCCGCCGTCAGCTTTGACGAGGCCTATGAGAACGGCGTGGAGGCGGGGGATCACGTCTCGGGCCGGGTGCCCCTCCTGGGGGACAGCTTTGCCACCCTCCAGACCTGGACGGAGGACCGTTCCAACAACTCCAGAACCCCGGCCAAGACCTCGGCGGTCTACTATATGTTCCCGGCCGGGGAGAGCCTTGTGGGCGTCCGGGTGGGCTCCAAGTCTGTCTCTGCGGCCAACGATCTGGTGGACGAGACCTACGGCTGGTTCAGCGGCGGCGGGGAGCCCTCCACGGTGCTGGAGCTGGACGCCCGGGTGGCGGAGATGGAGGAGGAGCTGGCGGAGGCGTTCCGGGAGGAGCTGAAGGACTACTACGGCTACACCGATCAGGACCTGGAGGAGCTGGGGACGCCGCTGCTCATCGAGCCCCGGGCCTTTACCACCATCCGCGTCTTCTGCGGCGCGGGAGCGGGGCTTCTCCTGCTGGGCGTGCTGCTGCTGGTGCTGCGCTGGCGGAAGGTCAGCGCCAGCCTCCGCAGAGCCCGGGCCGATTACGACCCGGATCTGGGCTGACCGGGAGGGCCCGGCATGAACCGCATCGAAACGGACCTGCTGTCCCAGAGCGCCTCCGGGCGCGGAAGCGGCCAGGGGCGGGGCAGCTATCTCTTCGCCGCAGAGCCGGACCGGCGGCGGATTGGGCTGGAGATGCTTATCCGGCTGGCGGTGTGCGGCTTCGCCATGGTTCTCTTTGTCCTCCAGGGTGCGGAATTCCTGCTTCTGACGGGAGTGGTGTTTTCGGCCTACTGCCTCTGGCCCCTGCTGCACATGGGGGACCGGATGGAGTTCTATCAGAACGGTATTCTCTATCAGGGGCAGTTCTATCCCATCGGGCAGAGAACCCGGGTGGTGTGGACGGGGAGCCGGTTCCGGATGAGCTTCCTGCCGTCCACCTTCCTGGATATCAGCGGCTGCAGGGAGCGGATTGATGTGTCCTTCATGCAGGAGGCGCAGAAGCTGTTCAACCGGGCCTACAGCGGGGGAATCTATTAAAAGAGGAGTGGGAGCAATGGATAAGCAGAAAATCATCCTTGTGGTGCTCATGTTTGTGGGGATTGGCATTTTCGTGTTCATCAAGGAGCACATCAACGAGAAAAAGGCCCGGACCGGCGAGGATCTGGCCAAGGTCCGGCTGGTTCTCTCCCGGCTGCTGCCGGACAGCGCCAGCTACACCACCGCCTACGCCTTCTACAAGTGGAGCAAGTATCAGGGGAGGAGCAAGCGGACCTGGTACTACCACTACGCCATCGCCTTCCGGCCCGGGGAGCTGTTCGTGGTGCCCATCCAGTACGCCGGCGGGGAGGTCAGCGCCCAGAGCCGGGGCGTCCTGCTGACGCCGGAGAACGTGGGCCGGGTGGAGTCCGACGGCGCGGGGCCGGTAATCTTCGGGAAGGACGGGCAGGAGATCTGCCACTTCCGGGTCCTGGCTATGTACACGCATCAGGACAGATTTGAGCCCTTCAACATCGCCCAGGGGGAGGAAGCCAGGGCATTTGACAGCTTTATTGCCGATTTTACCCGGCAAATCGCGGCCTGACGGTCGTCAGAAGGCGGAGGCGGGGGAGTGGATCGCTCCTCCGCCTCCGCTTTTTTCGTCCTTCTCCACAAAAATCTGCCCGCCGGGGAAAGATTTGTTGACAGGAAGGGGTTTTCACCGTATAATGTAATTACATTATAACCATAGGATATTGGTTTGATATGCTTACTGCCACTCCCGCCGGCCTCGGCGGACAAAACGGAAAGGATGTGTCTGTATGGAAACAACCATGCTCCAGCAAGTGATGACAGCGCCCAGGGAGATCCGCTTTGACAGAGTGCCCGTACCACAGCCGGGCCCGGGCCAGGTGCTGGTGAAGATCAAGCGCATCGGCATCTGCGGCTCTGACATCCACGTCTACCACGGCAAGCACCCCTACACCAAGTACCCCGTCACCCAGGGCCACGAGGTCTCCGGCCGCATCGCCGCGGTGGGGGAGGGTGTGACCGGCTTCCGGGTGGGCCAGAAGGTGACCATCGAGCCCCAGGTCTTCTGCGGCAAGTGCCACCCCTGCACCCACGGGAAGTACAACCT
>JAAWUC010000108.1 GCA_022804995.1 Oscillospiraceae bacterium | reverse complement strand
ATGAAGGCCTATCTCACCCCGGAGGGAAAGATCAACCTCTTCCGCCCGGACATGAACGCCAAGCGCCTCAACCGCACCAATGAGCGCATGTGCATCCCCTTTATGGACGAGGAACTCTTCGTGGAGGCCGTCAAGGCCACTGTCCGCACCGACGCGGACTGGATCCCCACCGCCCCCGGCACCGCCCTCTACATCCGGCCCTACATCATCTCCGATGAGGTGAGCTTCTCTGTGGAGCCCGCCAAGCACTACCACTTTATCATCATCCTGTGCGCCGTGGGGGCCTACTACGACATCAACCGGGGCGGTCTGACCGGAAGCCACATCTATGTGGAGGACGAGTACATCCGCGCCGCCGTGGGCGGCACCGGCTTCGCCAAGGTGGGCGGCAACTACGCCGGCGGGATGAGGGCCACCAAGAAGGCCCTGGAGAACGGCTGCAAGGAGGTCCTGTGGCTGGACGCCCACGAGCACAAGTATGTGGAGGAGGTGGGCACCTCCAACGCTTTCTTCATGATCGGCGACGAGGTCATCACCGCCCCCCTGGGCGGGTCCATCCTCCCCGGCGTCACCCGGGACAGCACCATCACCCTCCTGCGCAAGTGGGGGTACAAGGTCAGTGAGCGGCGTCTGTCCATCCAGGAGATCGAGGCCGCCAGCAAGGACGGCTCCCTCCAGGAGGCATGGGCCACCGGCACCGCCTGCGTCATCTCCCCCATCGGGTATCTGCGCTACATGGACCGGGATATCGTGATCCACGACGGCGGCGTGGGGCCCGTGAGCCAGAAACTCTACGACCACATCTACGGGATGCAGACCGGCGTGGTGGCCGACGACATGGGCTGGATTGTGCAGCTGTAACGACAGTACCCGCGCAAAAACCGCACCCCGGGGAGGCAGGTTCTCCCCGGGGCGCCATTTTTCCCCCGCCTTCCCCAGCTTCCACAGGAAATTTCCAAAACATTCCTTCTCTCCCCCGGGAACCTTTTCCGGGGGTTTCGCGTCTATCAAAACAGAAAGGGCATGGAAGTTTCTGGCGCAGGTGAAAAGATGCAGGTCCGATACATCTATGACACGTTCTTTTCACATTGCCGTGGTAGGCTTCCCCCAGAACCTGGTATCACAGACACGTTTTTTCTGAGAAAGGATTGAGGAAATGAAACGGAAAATTTTATCTCTTTTGATGGTTTTTGTCCTGCTCTGCGGGATGCTGCCAGCAGCACTGGCGGAGGATGATCCTACCCATACACATAAGTGGAAATATGAACAAAAGGATGGAAAGCACAGCGCAACGTGCACAGAAACAGATTGCAGCGAAACAATTAGCGAGACAGAATGTACGGCATCATCGACTTGGCAGTCTGATGATAGTAAGCACTGGAAAAAATGCTCTGTATGTGATGGCCCTGAAAAACTTCAAGAGGCAGACCACGATTTTTCTAAAGGCGACTGCGAGTGTGGTAAAACTAAGCCAGAGACACCAGTAACAAGCCTTGCGCTTTCTGCGACAACTGCGACAATAAAAGTTAAGGGTTCAACGACACTAACTGCTACGGTATCTCCGAGTGATGCAAAAGTAACTTGGAAGTCAGAGGATACTAGTATTGCCACGGTTAGCGATGGAAAAGTAACTGGTGTTGCTGCTGGCAAAACCAAGATTATTGCAACTGCTGGCGACAAAACTGCTACTTGTGAAGTCACTGTTGAAGAGGATACAACCACTCCCGAGGACAACACCGTTACCAAAGTTCAGATTACGACAGGAAACATTACACTAGCACCTGATGAGACAAAATATTTAGATTATACGGCTAAAAATGCCGCCGACAAAACAGTTACACCAAAGGATGTTTCGTGGAAATCCAGCAAGGAAAGCGTTGCGACTGTTAATTCTTCTGGTAGAGTAACAGCCAAAGGTTACGGAAAAGCTGAGATTACCATAACCGCTGACGGCAAGACAGATTCTATCACTGTTTATGTCGAGGACTCCTACGACGCCGACATTTCTGTTACCATCTATGATGGCGACGAGGAATATGTCTTTGGCGATTCTCCCAGCGTCAAGGGCAAATCCGTTTATGATCAGCTTTCCTCCCAGCTTACAAGCTCTAAAATTGGCTATCGGGAAAGAGATTTTGACGATCTGGACTTCTCTCTTTCCACATCCTCCACGTCCGTCGGTACAGTGAGCCCCAAGAAGGGTTCTGTTGACGAATTTGATGAAGTAAGTTTTTCTGTCAAGAAAACCGGTACTTTTACCTGCGATTATACGATTAAAGACGGCAATAAGACTGTTCTGAGCGGTATCATTGAGATTATTGTCAAAGAGGGCAAGGGTTCCTCCAAGGGCGACATCAGCTACACCGGCACCCGGGGCGGCACGGTCTACTTTGACGCCCGGGATTTTGAGGACTATTTCGAGGACGAGTATCCCCGGGGCGAGCTGGAGTACGTGACGTTCAGCCGCGCGTCCAACGGCACCGTCTACTATGACGGCAAAAAGATCTCCACCAGCGACGAGTTCTACGCCAACCCCGGCAAGCGGGACAAGGACCTGGACGAGGTGTACTATGAGCCCTCCAGCGACACCTACACCGGCACCGCCACGGTGAGCTTCACTGCCTACGGCGAGAACTCCAGCGGCACCAGCAAGTCCACCAGCGGCGTGGTTTCCATCGTCTATTCCAGCGCCAACGCCAAAGACATCAGCTACCAGGCCACTAACGGCTCTGTGCGTCTGAACACGGACGACTTTGTCTCCACCTATAAAAAGGCCACCGGCGTTACCTCCAGCAATCCCACCATGTATATCCGCTTCACCAAGCTCCCCAGCAAGGGGAACCTGTACGTGGGCTACACTGCCAACGGCGGCGGCTCTAAGGTGAGCACCAGCACTTACTACTCCAGCAAATCCAGCGCCAGCAGCTATATCGGCGACATCACCTACGTGCCCAGCGCCGCCGGCGGAACAGAGACCGTGGAATACACCGCCTACTCCACCGACGCGTCCAGCGGCCTCAAGTACACCGGCAAGATCGTCTTCACCGCCAATGCCGCCGTGTCCAACCGCCCCGTGAATATCTATTACAACTGCACCGGCGGCTCCGTCAAATTTGCCAGCGCCGATTTCTCCGGCAGCAGCGAGTCCATGGCCCTGATCGACTACCTGACCTTCGGCACCCCCTCCAACGGCGCACTGTACACCAACTACGCCAACGGATCCGGCGACAAGGTCAGCGCGGGGAACCTGTTTGCGTACTACAGCCTGCCCTCCATGGGCTACCAGCGGATTGACGCCGTGACCTACGTGCCCCCCATGGGCTGGTCCGGCACGGCCAGCGTGCCCTTCACCGCCTATCTGGTGGGCGGCGGCACCATCACCGGCACTGTCTCCATCTCCGTCACCGCCACCAGCAGCACCTCCCTGCGGGATGTCAAGACCACAGACTGGTACGCCACCTACGTCACCGATCTGATGGCCGCCGGTGTTCTGACGGGCTATGAGGACAACACCTTCCGCTCCACCAACAACGTGACCTACGGCGAAATCCTCAAGCTGGTGATGCTGGCCACGGGCTACTCTGAGCAGTCCAAGACCGGCACCCACTGGGCCAGCGGCTACGTGGAGCGCGCCCTGTCCGACGGCATCATCAGCGAGCGGGTCAACCCCGACGCTTACGCCGACCGGGCGGCGGTAGCCGACATCGCGGCCAAGGCCATGAAGCTCGCCCCCGTCACCGGCGGCACCAGCCCCTTCACCGACAGCGCCAACGGCTATGCCCGGGCTCTGTACAACGCCGGCATCATCACCGGCTATGAGGAAAACGGCCGCACCTACTACCGGGGCGCCAACCGCATTGAGCGCTCCCATATCGCCGCCATTATCTGGCGCATCATGAACTACGACGGCAAGACCGTCACTCCGCCCACCAACCCCAGCCAGCCCACAACCCCCAGCCGTCCCGACACCGAGGTGCCGGACTGGCTCCGGTCCTAACGGAATAGGAAAAAGCAGGGCCGCTCCTCATCGGAGCGGCCCTGCTCTCACCGAATAGAAAGAAAACCCTCCCCGCAGGGCGCCAGCCCCACATAAAAGTTTTCTTTTGATACTTTTCTTTTTCAAAAGAAAAGTATGTAGACAAGTTCAAACCGACTCCACCAGCCCCACATAGTGCTCCTCCGCCTCCCTCAGCGCGGCCAGCAGCAGCTCTCCCGCCTTTCTGGCAAGGGGCTCGTCCAAAGCGCACTGCTCCAAGAGCGAGATAGCTCTGTCCACCTGACCGACAAGGATTGCGTACTCCTTTTGATAGTTCATACTGCATTTTCCTCCACGTTCACCCCCTGCGGGGGTATATTTGATGGTTTGGAGCTGGGAGTGCCCTTTCTGACGGGTTTTCGGGGGCCCTGCCGGAAACAGGCGTTCTCTGTCGCTCTATGGCACCAGTATACGGCGCACCGCCCTAAAATTTTGTAGAAATTTGTCTGTGACGAAAAAAATTCCCAGAAGGAGCATTTTTCGACGAAACACTACTTGCGGTATATAAAGCCTGGCTGTATAATCTATATGTAGTGTCCCGAAGAAATAGCCGCCCCGCCGGACGGCTATGTAAGCACCCACTGTACCAGCAGCAAAAGACCAAGTCCCGGCACCCCCAGTATGCCCACCACCAGGGCGTTAAAGAGGTTGAGGCCCAAAGAGAGGCCCGTCAGGGGCGAGAGGACATTGAGCAGCAGCAGCGCTCCCAGTCCCAGCAGGGTGTTGACCGCCGCCCGCCCCGCCAGACGCAGGGGGGCGGAGAAGGCCCGGGCGGCCATCGCCGCCGCCACCAGTACCCCCGCCCCCGCCAGCAGAAGGGTCCTCAGGTCCATCGGCTCCTCCCGCCCGCGTGGGCCGTGACGGCGGTGGCCGCGCAGGTCTCAAAGTCCTTGATCTGCCGCAGCAGGTAGTTCATCCGGGCCTGGAGGGAGCGGATCTCGAAGATGCAGGCCTCCGTCAGCTCCGGATCGCTGGCGTAGTCGAAGGCTGTGTAGGCGCTGTTGAGGGCGTCCTGGGTGGTTTGCAGGCTTGTCTTTAATTCCAGAAGAGCGGGGGCGTCCGTCTGGCGGGCGCGGATGGGGGAGATGCGTTTCATGGCAGATACCTCCTTGGTTTCCATTGTATGTGAAGTCTGGTCAAATATTCCTGTCTTTATACCGGGGAGGTGAGGAAGATAGAGGAGCGCTTCATGCGGGAGGCCCTGTCCCTGGCCCGGGAGGCGGCGTCCGCAGGGGAGGTGCCCGTGGGCTGCGTCATTGTCCGGGAGGGGACGGTGGTCGGCCGCGGCCGCAACCGGCGGGAGGCTTTGGGCCGCACCGACGGCCACGCGGAGATGGAGGCCATCGCCCAGGCCAACGAGGCCCTGGGCGCCTGGCGGCTGGACGGCTGCGAGCTGTACGTAACCCTGGAGCCCTGCCCCATGTGCGCCGGGGCGATCCTCAACGCCCGGATCTCCCGGGTGTGGTACGGGGCCCGGGACGAGGTCATGGGGGCCTGCGGCGGGGTGCTGAACCTCTATATGGAGGATTTCCCTAACCGGCCCAAGCTGGTGGGGGGAATCCTGGAATCGGAGTGCCGGGCGGTCCTGTCGGACTTTTTCCGGAATCTGCGGTAAAAAATCGGCCGGGAAGCGGATAAATTCCGCTTCCCGGCTGTCCTTTGCGCTTTTCTAACGCGTCTCCTCCCTACAGGAGACAATCCCCCGCTCCGTAACCAGATAGTCCATCCGGCGGTCGTGGGGCTCCAGGGGTATCTCCTCCGTCAGCAGGTGCCGCCGGCACAGGAGCATGGTGGGGCAGTCCGTCCTAGGCAGGTAGCGGTCATAGTACCCGCCGCCGTAGCCCAGCCGCTCCCCCCGCTCGTTGCCCGCGGCGCAGGGGACCACCACCAGCTCCAGCGCCTCCGGCTCCACCACCGGGCAGGTCAGCTTGGGGGCCAGGATGCCGTATTTTCCGCTGACCAGGTCCCCCAGGCCCGCAATCTGCCGGGCCTCCATGACGCCCTTCTCCACGCACAGGGGCAGGGCCAGAACCTTGCCGTCCCGAAGGGCGGCGTGGAGGAGGGCGGAGGTGTCGATCTCCCGGGCAGATCCCACATAGCAGAGGAGCACCCGCGCCCGCCGGTAGAGCTCCGACTGAAGCACCCCCTGGCAGATGGCGGCGTCCGCCTCCCGGCAGTAGACCGGCGAGAGGTTTTTCACCCGCCCCGCGATCAGCTTTCTCAGTTCTTGCTTTGTCACTGCCGTTCCCCTCTTCCTTATTGTTTCTGTTTTGACGCGGCCTCCAGCTTCTGCTCCTTCGTCTTGCAGAAGGTCTCCAGCTGGGGCA
This sequence comes from Oscillospiraceae bacterium, assembly GCA_022804995.1. Lineage (GTDB taxonomy): Bacteria > Bacillota > Clostridia > Oscillospirales > Oscillospiraceae > Pelethomonas. The sequence goes on along the minus strand of JAAWUC010000108.1, from coordinate 1,673 downwards.
CCAGGATCATGGCGATCACCAGAGCGGTGAAGCCGCCGTTGTAGAGGCTGAAGCCCCCATGGATGGCCGGGATGGAGGTCACCAGGAAGTAGTGCATCCCGCTGGCCAGGATGCCCGCCCACCAGCCGTAGTTCCCGGCGATGGGGGCCAGGCCGCTGGCAAAGCACAGCCCCACCAGGATAGCCTGGGCGTTGACGGGAAAGGCGCCGCCCAGAAGGTTTGTGGCAAGAAAGGAAAACGCCACATAGCCCACCATGATCGGCCACACATTGCCCGGGTGGGCCCCGTTGGCCCCGAAGCACACCATGCAGAAGATGATGCCCAGGGTCACACCGTTGAAGGATGCTCCCACGGCAAAGTAATACGCGCAGATAAACAGGCCATAGATGCCCACGTTCATGATAGCCAGGCCCGCGCCGTATTTGGCAGTAAAATCCGCCTTGTGGCCGGTATCCCCTAAGAGAGCGATATAGCCGCGCCAGCTTTTCCCGTTGAGCCAGAAGCCCGCGAGGATGCACAGTGCGAAGAACGCGGCGCAGAAGGGCCAGACCACCTCCGGGCGGCTGTCGCCCAGGGTGGCGGCGATGGCGGGGACGTCGTTCCCCAAGGTCTTGTACAGCACCGCCACCGCGAACAGGCCCAGCAGCACGCCGGGCAGCGCGGCGGAGTAGAGGTCGTACCCCTTATGTACGTTGGGGGAGTGGCCCGCCATAGCCGGGGTCAAAAAGCCAATAAGCATTCCCACCACCAGCATCAGCACCACGCCTTCCAGGGTGACGCCCCGGACCTCCTCGCTGCCGGGATACCGCAGCAGGAGTTCGCTGGCCAGGGGGCACAGGGCCGTGGAGAACATCGCCAGGTTCACGTACTTGGGGAAGGGCTCCCGCCGCGCCAGGGCATGGATCATGACCCCCAGGAAGAAGGGCCAGATATTCAGGAAATTGATGCCCCAGGCGGAGAACCCCACGGTGAGGAAGTAGGCGGCGATGGTCAGTCCGTTGACCGCCGCCCCCGGCAGGCAGGTCATAGCCGCGCACACCCACCCCACCAGGGACATATTCAGGAAGGTCCCGGAAACGCTCCCGACAGCAAAATAGTCCTTGGTCAGCTGGGCCGGGGACATGAGGATCTGGGCCAGCCCCGTCAGCATCTGGTCCCGGTCCGGGGCCAGACCGGCGGCAATGAGGAACGCCGCCGAGGAGGCCAGCAGAAAGAGCCGGATAACCTTCACCGTATCATATTTTTGGTTTCCCAATGAATGCGCCCCCAATCAGCCGTGGATGCGCTTGGCCGCCTCCACCACGTGGCCGATGAGCACGGAGGTCGTCACAGCGCCCACGCCGCCGGGGACCGGGGTGATAGCCTCCACAATGGGCTCCACCTCCTCAAATACCGCGTCGCCGGCGATGCCGCCCTTGGCCTCGTCCCAGTTGATGGACACGTCGATAACGATCTGGCCGGGGCGGACGTACTCCTTGGTCAGGCTCCCCAGCACACCGGCGGCGGAAACCAGGATATCCGCCTCCCTGGTGACAGAGGGCACGTCCTTGGTCCGGGTGTGGCAGGTGGTGACAGTGGCGTTCTTGCCCATGAGCATGATGCCCAGGGGCTTGCCCACCACCAGGCTGCGGCCGATGACCACGGCCTTCTTGCCGGTGCAGTCGATGCCGTAG
>JAAWUC010000107.1 GCA_022804995.1 Oscillospiraceae bacterium | reverse complement strand
AGCGACGTGTTCTCATCCCGCAGAATATCAAATGTCGCCCGCAGGTAGTCGTACTGCTGGCGCAGATCCAAAAACGCCACCAGAATCCCCACGCACTGGCCGATGACGGCGAGCATGTCCGCTTTGGTCCGGCGGGCCAAACGCTTCCCCGCCTCCGTGTGCGCCAGCTCCTGCTGATAGTGGGACAGGGCAAAATAGTCCTCCTCCAGCGTATCAAAGCCGATGGTGTTGTACCGGTTGCCGATGAGGGCCACGGTGCAGTCGTTGTAGTCCCGCTGGAACGATTCGCCGTCCCACTCCAGCACCGCTTCCTCCAGCGCCTCGGTTTTGGCCTCCAGGTCCGCGAAGGCCATGCGGAATTCCCACTCCGCCTCCTCGTCGCCCTCCAGGGCGTTGAGGATTGTCTCATCCCCCTGGCCCATGTACCAGTGGATGGCGTCGCAGGCCTCCCGGATGCTGTAGAGCTCCTCCATCAGCGCGTCGTACCCCAGGGATGCCAGCGCCGGACGCTTATAGCGCAGGGCCGCGCTGCGCTTGGCTTTGCTGTCAGTCATGGCCGGGGACCTCGATCCAGACGCTCTGCCGGGACCTGCCGAAGGCCAGCGCCGATGCGTGGCTCTCCATGCAGAGGTCTACGGCCTGTCCCGTTACGCCGGTGTCCGCCGCCAGGTACTGCTGGCCGTCGATGATGACCGTGGAGCCCAGGGGGATCACCTCCGGGTCCACAGCCACAATCCCCGGCCCCGCCGGCAGTCCGGAGGCGGTAACGCCGTCCGCCCACCTGCCGCAGCACTCCCCGCAGGGGCAGTAGGCGGTAATCACGCACTCGCCGATGTACTCCCAGGCCCCGACGGCCTCGTAGGCCGCCGCCTGCTCCGCTCTGGCCTGCCGCTCCAGGGCGGAGGCCAGGGACACCGCCCCCAGCTCCCGGACCGCCAGGTCACGGATATGCTCCGCCTGCCGGACCTGCTCCTGCATCTCGCTTACCTTGAGCACAAGCCTCCTGATGCAGGCAATGTTGCTCATGTTCACCGCCAGAGACAGCGCAAACAGTCCAATAGCCGCTTTCTGCCACTGGGAGGCGCTGGACCGCAGGCGGTCGAATCTGCGCCTCGTTGTTATCCTCTGTTCCATTTCTCCTCCTATGTTCTGTTCTGAAAGAACTTCGCAAACCGATTCCCGCCGTACTGGCCCCTGGTCAGTTCCACCGCCTCCCGAATGGTATATCGGTCCTTCAGCTTGTCCCCCAAGCTGTCCACAAAGGCCTGGGAACCCTGCTGGCACGCGCCGGTGATTACCCGATACATGGTGACCATTTCATCTAGGGGCAGCTCGTGGTCTAAGGGCAGGTCCTTGTACTGTTCCGCGCCCCGATCTGCCGCCGCCTTGAAGCGGAGGTCCGCGAGGCCCTGCTGCCTCGTCTCGCAGTGGGCGAAATTCGTTCCGTCAAAGATAACGTTTCTGCCGGGGATTTTCCCTTCAAAATAGGTGTATCCGCCCGCGATAAGCTTCCTTTTAACGTGCGTCAGAATATTGTCCGCATAGAGGTACCGACCATCCTTATAATCTCCGTTGCGGAGACGCCTGATATTCTCAGATGACGTGACCCCAGTGCCGCTCAGGTCGAGACTGCCGCCCACCGTCAGATTCTCCGGCAGAGATGTGACCCCAGTGCCGCTCAGGTCGAGCCAGCCGCCGTTCATCTTCATCAGTTTATTTGCAGTTTCAATCGAAAGTTTCATATTTTCTCCTCCTCATTTAAACAATCCAAAAAACGATATCGCCACAACCATTACGCAGAGAGCGATCCACAGTGCATAGAACTTGTCTGCTTCCATCGGCTCCCGATGGAAGTGGAACTCTGTGTCGCCGTCGTGCCGCTTGAAATAAATTTTCAACGTTCTCTCCTTTCCGGCTTGACAGAAAGGATGTCCGAATGTTATAATACATACGTTCCATCAAGCCTGTTCTTAGCGGTTCTGCTTGATGCGCTCCCCCGCTCCTGTTAGCACCAGGAGCGGGGCTTTTTCATTAGCCGTCGCCGTCGCCGGAGCCGTCGCCGGAGCCGTCGCCGTCGCCGGAGCCGTAGCCGTCGCCGGAGCCGTAGCCGTAGCCGTAGCCGTAGCCGTCGCCGGAGCCGTAGCCGTCGCCGTAGCCGGAGCCGTAGCCGTAGCCGGAGCCGGAGCCGGAGCCGGAGCCGGAGCCGTCGCCGGAGCCGGAGCCGGAGCCGTAGCCGGAGCCGGAGCCGGAGCCGTCGCCGGAGCCGTAGCCGGAGCCGGAGCCGGAGTCCAGAATCAAATCTTCCATACAGGGACCTCCGCGATGCTCTTTTGAGCCTTTTCCGTAATGGGAATGACCTCGATAACTTCTGTCAAAATCACCTTGTCAACAGGAGCCGGGAATTTGCAAGCACTAGGCTTCTTCGTTCCTTCCGTAGCAAGCTGGCAGAGTTCCGTTGCTCCTGCCCACTGCCAAATCCGGCGGGCATTCCTCAAAACCGCCTCTTTCCAGTCCCGGCTTTCGATGTAGCCTGCAAAGACGCCGGCGCTGTAGGTCCGCACCATGCAGTATTCCATTCCATCCAGTTCCCGGGCGGGGATTTGGATAGAATCCTTCGGGATGTATACAATCCCATTGATCGTGATCTCGTTGTTTTTCGTTTCCATAAATTTCTCCTTTACGCAAATTTGATAATCTTCAGTGACGGCGGCGCTTCCTGCTCCATACCGTCAAACCCGAACTGTCCGTGGATCTGCGGCACCATCTCTACCACGTTTTCCTCGTCCGCCACATACAGAGATGTGACAACAGGGTTGGTGGGGGCAAGGGTAGACTTCGCTGTACAGCTGACGGTGATGGTCTTCCGGTCATCATCCGGCTTGAGCTCCAGGGTGATGGTCAGCTTCCGCTTCGCGGCGGCTGTGGTGGGCGGGGCGCTTTTGTGCGGCAAGCTTGTCCCTCCCCGCCAGGTGCCCACCACCTGACGGGGCACTTTTATGCCGGTCGGTTCGTGCGTTCTTCGGCGTCCTCCTTCCGAAAATCCTCTGCGGGCTTGATATCAAACCCGATATTTTCACCGGCAGCAGCGTACAGGAACAACCATGCCTTTTTGAACAGTTCATCCTCTGTCATTTGGGACACCTCCTTAAAAGTCTGTTCCATGCTATGATTGCATAGGGTTGTTCGATGTGCGTATTCGCGAGGAGGTGGCTACGCCCGCCGCTGCGCGGCAACCTTCTCCCGGTTGGCCTCCCGGTACACCCTCTGCTGTGCGGCAAGCTTTTTTCTTTTCGGCGTTTCGGTCAAAGCCTTATCGCGTTCTGACTGCTCAACGTAATCTGCATATTCCATTCCATCATAGATGCAGTCCGGAAATTTGCAATTGAAGCAATCTCTGTCGCATGGCGGTTGCTTCACGTCCGTGCCTCCTCTCACTCATTGTACTTTCCGCAGGTGCCGACATCGCTAAATTTCGATGACAGTGTTTACCTCCGCCAACTGGCGGATCAAATCGTCATAGGCGCTTTGAGCATCTTCCCTGGTGTCAAACATCTTGAGAAGATTAAAGGACTGCTTAAGCATCCACCGTCTCTCACAGCGGTACATCCGCCCGGGAACGATCATAGAGCAAAACTTGTCCATCGTTTTGTTGGTTTCACAATCCACCAGCACAGATGCCTCCTCAATTTCGATCCGGTCCGATTCGCCCAAACCGTAGCAAAGACTGACTGATGCGTTGTTGATGTAGTTCATGGTGTCTCACCCCCTGACGCAAGGAAAAATCCTGTCGACCTGGTCAGGAAAACCCCGGGTACTGGAAGGGGGCGACATCGCAATGGTAAGCAGCACAGTGGATACATTCCTCGAACTGTTTTTCAAAGCAATGTCCCTTGCCGCGCTTGAATGTGAGCCTCCACATTCCGCTTACGGATTCGCCAGTTGGTGAACGTGTCGCGTGCGTAGTAAGCGGACGATGCTGTTAAAAGCCTCACTGCCAATGAGGTGACGGGCCATATCCGACACAGGCGGGGCTGCAAAGGGGCGAAATCCCTTTAGACCCCCTTTAGACAGTCATAGCGCAAAGCGAGTGGCAGTCCTATGTCCCGATTTCAGCAAAGTCAAGCGAAAGTGTGCGTCAGGCTCCTGTGTCGGCAGCGCAGGAGTCTGATTTTACTTTTCCCAGGGTCTTCCTGACCAGGTAGAGGCCCGGATTACGCGCTGTCCTGCTCCGCCGTGAGCAGATAGTCGATGTTGTACTCAGGGAGCAGGGAACGAAGTTTTTGATACTCGGGATAAGAAAAATCGCTTGAACCAATCAGCTTGTTGTAAAGCGTCCTGTCAGCCATATCAAGCAACTTGGCATACCCCTTTATTCCAATCGGGCTATTCTCAAGAGTCTTTTTAAGCTTTAACATACATATCACCTCCTATCGCCACCATAATTTACCCCCAGGGGCAAATCTTGGTTGTATTATATGCCCCTAATCGTCAATTGTCAAGCATAAATTTGCGAGTAGGGGCAATTTCTTTCTTGCAATATTTTTCTTGCTGTGGTATCATATCGTTAACAGGAGGTGAAAAAATGGATTTCCTTCAAAAATTAGATTTCTTGATGGATAAATATGGGCTGAACAAATTGACATTATCTCAAAATAGTGGAATCCCATATTCTACAGTTGTCGGTTGGTATAAAAAGGGTTATGAGGGTCTAAAACTAACCACTTTAAGGAAGTTGTCTGACTATTTCAACACTGTTTTAGACTATTGGGTCAATGAGGAAGAAATCGACCCAAATTATTGGAAAGCTGACGGTTTTGTTGTTAATGGTGACGAAATGGGACATGTACAAAAATACCGCCTCCTCGACCCCTACGGGAAGGAAGCGGTAGACGGTGTTCTGGATGTAGAATCCCGGCGGTGTGAGGAGGAGCGGCAGAAGCAAGCCGCCATTCTGCGGGAACGGCGGGAGGAGATGGAAGTGGCGGAGGAGATTGCGCCGGAGGATATATATTCAATTCCCCTGTACTCCCTCCCTATGAGTGCAGGAACAGGCCAGGAGGCCGGTCAAGAATACCCGGAGGATTTCCTATTGAAAAAGCGTCCTCCGCGCGGGACATCATTTATTGCACGTGTCAGCGGGAACAGCATGGAGCCCACCTACCACAATGGCGATCTGGTATTCATCCATGCCACCGTTGACATACGCCCCAGCCAGACTGGAGCATTTCTTATGGACGGTCAGTTGTGGATAAAGGAACTCGGGGACGGCATTTTGATCTCTCACAATCCAGACTATGAACCCCGCCAATTCACAGAGGACATCCGCTGCCAGGGCCTGGTGCTGGGTGTGTGCGATGAGAGCTATTTTGAGTGATTTAGCTGACGGGAGTCTATAAACATGATTATGAAGAAATGCGAGGTTTGCGGAGCAAAAATAAGCAGGAAATCAAAAATTTGCCCATATTGCAGTGAAAAGCCAAACAAAGTGAGCGTAACTGCAATTAGAACCTTTTTTCTTTGGTTTATATTATTGATAGTAGTTGGTTCTATTTTATTTAGTTCAAAATCTACAGGAGGCGATAAAATAGAGTTTTCTCCGCCTGAGTGGTATTTTTGGGCTTGTTACGCTATTCCGGCGATTGTTACTATGTCAAAAATCAATAGTATAAAGAAGGGAAAATCAAAGAACACCGGGAGAGTGCCGCGTAAATGGATTTTGTTGTCGGTTATTACATGGTTTATTTTAACGGGTATGTTCGTCTTTCTTGATGAAAAATATTTTTTGAGTGAAAAGTCAGATGTTTTTGTTATTCTTTTTGTTTTGCTTCCAATTATATGCGCATTGTTTGTTCTGATTTTTCCCATTTTCAAGAACTCTTCAAAAGGAACTTATAAAAAACATTTTATGGAGAGTGATAAAGATATAGCTGCAAGAATTATCATTGAAACTGAGCAGGCGTCAATTTCAATGATACAGAGAAAGGCTGGTTGGAGTTATGAGCGTTCTGCGCGCGCAATGGATGAATTGGAAAAACTTGGAATAGTCAGTCCATTTGACGGAAGGGCTCCTAGAAAAATTCTTGTATTAGAAAAAAATCAGGCCGAACACACTATTTTGACACAAACTCAAAAAGGACAAACGATATCAGAAATAGACGGTATGGAGGGACATCAGTTTGAATATTGGTGTGCCGATTTGCTTCGGAACATTGGATTTATTAAAGTGGAGGTAACGCAAGGTTCCGGAGATCAGGGCGTTGATATTTTGGCAGAGAAAGACGGAATAAAGTACGCTATTCAATGCAAATGTTACTCCTCTGATTTAGGGAACAAACCTGTTCAGGAGGTAAATACAGGGAAAACTATTTATCGTTGCCAGATTGGCGCTGTTATTACAAACAGATACTTTACACAAGGAGGGAAAGAGGCAGCAGAAGCAACTGGCGTTTTGCTTTGGGATAGAGACTGGATTCAAGAAAAACTACAGGAATCAAAAACATAAACAACCGCCCCCGGCCAGCACCGGGGACGGCATAGAGGGCAGAAGTCTTGGCGGACGCTCTGCCCTCTCATTACATTAGAACAGGGGGAGGGAAAGCCCTGTGAAACGAGTATTTTTGTATGTCCGCGTGAGTACCGAAGAGCAGGCACTCCACGGCCTGTCTATCGAGGCACAGACCGCCGCCTTGCAGGTGTGGGCCCAGACAAATGGTCACAAGGTTGTGGGGGTCTACACCGACGCCGGCGTCTCCGCCCGCAAGCCCGCATCCAAACGCCCGGAGCTGCAGCGTCTCCTCGGCGATGTAAGAGCAGGGAAAGGAGAGCTGATCGTTTTTACCAAACTGGACCGGTGGTTTCGCAACATCGCCGAATATTACAAGGTACAGGAGGTCCTAGAAAAGCATCACGTGGATTGGCGCACCATCCACGAAGACTACGACACGTCTACGGCATCCGGGCGGCTGAAAATCAACATTATGCTCTCCGTGGCCCAGGATGAGGCGGATCGGGCCAGCGAACGGATCAAGGCCATTAACGAGATGAAGCGCCAGAAGCGGGAGCCATTGACCGGCGATTGTATGCCGGGGTATAAGATCGAGGGGAAAAAGTACGTGAAGGACCCCGACCTGGAGGACGCAGTAAATGGGTTCTTCCGAACATATCTTGCGCGGGGGTCCATTTCCGCCGCAATGAACGAAGCGGAACGGCTGGGGCTGAAGCTGCAATATCAGCGAGCCCATAAAATGCTGGAGAGCACCGCATATTATGGACGGTATTTTGACGCGGACGGCATGACGCCGCCATACATAACAAAGGAACAGTTTGAGACAATACAGACAATGAGGAGGAGGATTGTGCGAAAGTCTCCTAAAAACCGTGTTTACATCTTTTCGGGTCTGGTGGTATGCGGAGAGTGCGGAAAAAGAATGAGCGGCCAAGTAAATACCAATCAGGAATCCTATTATTATAATTGCCATTCTCATTACCTCAGGTGTGCGGACTGCTCCAACCGAACGAATCTGTCCCAACGAAAGATAGAAGCATTTTTGATGGGAACGATCCGCGAAAAAATGGAACAGCAAAAAGCGGAGCTGGAATCCAGACCCCGCCGCAAGCAACGGGACTACAGAGGAGAGATTACTGTGCTTCGCGGGAAGATTGACCGTCTGAAGGACCTGTATGTGAACGACATTATCACGCTGGAGCAATGCCGGGCAGATCAGCGGATATATCTGGACAAAATTGAATCCCTACAGAAGGAATCTTCTGAAACGAGAAGGCCGAAATTTGAGGAAGCTGAACGGATTCTGTCTGCTGGCTGGGAAATAGTATACAATCTGCTAGGAAATGAACAGAAACAGGAGTTTTGGCGCATCCTTATCCAAGAAATCAGGATATATCCGGACCGCCATATTGAATATGATTTGCGGCTTTAATTTTTTTGCGGAAATATCTTTTTAATATATTTTCCTGTGTAGAAGGACTAATATTATAAAGATAAAAAGCGGGAGCGTAATACGCTTCCGCTTTTTTGCTTTTTACAGCTTACGCATCACATTATCAT
>JAAWUC010000106.1 GCA_022804995.1 Oscillospiraceae bacterium | reverse complement strand
GGACGTGGAATATGGCAAGCCCCGGCCCCGCCGCCGATGACCAGGGTGCGGCTTCCGCATTTGGAGACATCGAAGCCGTTGCCCAGGCCGCAGAGGATATCCAGGTCCTGCCCCGGCTCCGCGTCGGAGAGGGCGGCGGTACCCCGGCCCACGACCTTGTAGAGAACGGTAACGCCCTCCCCGTCCCAGTCGCAGATGGAGATGGGGCGGCGGAGGTAGAAGCCCTCCAGCTTGATGTTGAGAAACTGCCCCGGCGCGGTGACGGCCCCGGTGTCTCCCGAGAGGCGCAGTTCCCACACATCCGGCGCCAACTTTCTGTTATATTCAACTCTGTAAATCCCCTGCGTCATCGGTTTTCCTCCCTCCAGACAATCTCTCCGTTCACCATGGTCAGCCTGCACACCCCGTACAGCTCCATTCCCGCGAAGGGGGTGGCCCGGCCCATGGTTTGGAAGTCCTCCGGGTTTACCGTGTATTTCGCGTCCAGGTCAAAGACCGTCAGGTCCGCCGGCTGGCCCTCCGCCAGGGGCGTGCCGAAGCCGAAGCGCCGGGCGGGGCTGCCATGCATCAGCTCGATAAGCCGGTCCAGGGGCAGGACGCCCGGCTTAACCAGATGGGTGTACAGGGCGGCGAAGGCCGTCTCCAGGCCCACCACGCCCATCAGGCTCTTCTCCAGACCCCGCCCCTTCTCCTCGGCGGAGTGGGGGGCGTGGTCGGTGGCAATCATGTCCACGGTGCCGTCCAGCAGGCCGGCGACGAGGGCCTGCCGGTCCGCCTCGGAACGGATGGGGGGATTCATCTTGAAGCGGCCGTCCTCCTGGAGGTCTCTGTCGCTGAACACCAGATAGTGGGGCCCGGTCTCGCAGGTCACATTCACCCCTCTGGCCTTGGCCTTTCGGATGAGGTCCACGCTCTCCTTGGCGGAGACGTGGCAGACATGGTAGGCGCACCCGGTCTCCGCCGCCAGCTCCAGGTCCCGGGCAATGGGGCCCCACTCGCTCTCCGAGCAGATGCCCCGGTGGCCGTGGAGACGGGCATAGTCCCCGTCGTGGATATAGCCGCCGTTTAGAAGGCTCTCGTCCTCGCAGTGGGCGGCGATGATTTTGCCCAAGCGTCTGGCCTCCAGCATGGCCGAGCGCATCATCTCCGGGCTTTGGACGCCCTTGCCGTCGTCGGAGAAGCCGGCGGCATAGGGAGCCATGGCCTCCAGCTCCGCCAGACGCCGCCCCTTCTCCCCGATGGTGATGGTCCCGTAGGGGTGGACGTTCACCACTGCGTCCCGGCGGATGATGGACAGCTGCTCCTCCAGATTTTCCAGGGTGTCCGGCGCCGGGTTCAGGTTGGGCATAGGGCAGATATGGGCGTAGCCCCCCCGGGCGGCGGAGAGTGTCCCGGTGCGGACCGTCTCCTTATAAGAAAATCCCGGCTCTCGCAGATGAACGTGGACATCAACGAAACCGGGAAAAACAGCGGCGTTATGAAGATCAATGGAAACGGGGAACTCCAGCCCCCTGGAAATGGAAACGATACGGCCTCCACGGACCGCGATGTCGGCGGGACGGAAGACGCTGCCGTCCAACAGCATGGCGTTTTTCAGAACACAGTCCACAGACAAACTCCTTCCCGGCCTGTCCGGCCAACAGGGATGAAAGCGCACCTCTCAAATTTATCTGTACTAGTATACAGGAGGGGCGGGGGCTTGTCAACCGGAAAAATTTTGCTTTTCTTGCTTTTCTTCCTTTGGGAGATATGCTAATGTCACCGGATTTTTGAAGCGGAAGGACTGCCGGTGAGGCGGTTGATTTTGCGCGCAAGATCAGGTATGATAGACCTGTCCCCGCCTTGGCGGGGAACCGGAGAAGAAATGAGGAGAACAATATGATTATTACCCAAAAAAAGCCGAAGGAGGAGCTCCTGGCCATGCTGGAGGGGGTCACAAAAGTGGCCCTGGTGGGCTGCGGCCAGTGCGCCTCCGCCTGCCAGACCGGCGGGGAGAAGGAGCTGGGCGAGATGAAGGCCTTCCTGGAGGAGAACGGGAAGGAGGTGGTGGGCTCCGTCCTGCCTGACGAGTGCTGCCACAAGCTGCTGGTGAAAAAGGACCTGAAGGCCGTCAGGGACGCCGGGGCCGAGGCCATCGTGGGCCTGAGCTGCGGCGACGGGGTGCAGACCGTGGCCGACAACGTGTCCATCCCCGTCTATCCCGCCAACAACACCTTGTTTTTAGGCCAGATTGAGCGGGTGGGGATGTTCAACGAGTACTGCAGGATGTGCGGGGACTGCGTGCTGGGCTCCACCGGCGGCGTGTGCCCCATCACCCGGTGCGCCAAGAGCCTGGTCAACGGGCCCTGCGGCGGGCAGAAGAACGGGAAGTGCGAGGTCAATCCGGACAACGACTGCGCGTGGATTCTCATCTACAAGCGGCTGGAGGCCACCGGGCAGCTGGACAAGCTGGGGCAGACCCGCCCGGACAAGGGCCACGCTGGGGCCGCCTACCCCAGGCACATCAATTTGAGGGAGAAGAGAGCATGAGTGAGCTGAAAAGAGCCTTGGAGAGCGGCGCGTTCGCCGTCACCGCCGAGATGGCCCCGCCCAAGGGGTGTGATTTTTCCGAGCCCATGGAGGCTGCCGCCCTGCTCAAGGGCAAGGTCCACGCCGTCAACGTGACGGATATGCAGTCCGCCTGCCTGAAGGCGTCCTCCCTGGGGCTGTGCGTCCATCTCAGGCAGGCCGGGGTGGAGCCTATTTTGCAGATGACCGGCCGGGACCGGAACCGGATGGGGCTTATGGCCGACGCACTCTCCGCCGCGTCCTTCGGCATCGACACCGTGCTGGCCCTCACCGGGGACCACCCGGCGGTGGGGGACTGCAGGGACGCCAAGCCGGTCTATGACCTGGACTCCGTGGGGATTCTGCGGATGCTCTCGGAGATGGAGAGCACCGGGAATGACTGCGGCGGGAACGCCCTGAGCGGAAGCGCTCCTGTGTTCTTCAAGGGCGCGGCGGTGACGCCGGTCTATGAACCGCAGATTTTGCAGCTCAACAAGCTCCGCCAGAAGGTGGAGGCCGGGGCCCGGTACATACAGACCCAGGGGATCTTCGACCTGGACGAGCTCAGGCGCTTCCTGGAGGCCGTGGACGCGGCGGGGATCCAGGTCCCTGTCATGGCCGGGATCATCCCCCTCAAGAGCGCGGGAATGGCGCGGTTCATGAACGAAAACGTCCCGGGCATCGCGGTGCCGGAGGAGATGATCGCCCGGCTGGACGCCGCCGCCGCAGAGGGGAAGGAGAAGGGCGTCAAGGGCCTGCCGGCTAAGTTGGGCATGGAGCTGGCGGCGGAGATGATCGCCAGGATTCAGGACGAGCACATCTGCCCCGGGGTCCACATCATGGCTATCGGCGCGGAGAGGAATGTACCGGCGATCCTGGAGCTGGCCGGTATGGAGATAGCGTGATATGGGGGTACTGTCAGAATATCTCAACAGCCAGTTTTCCCTGGCGCAGAACCTGGATTTTTTTATCCGGATTGCTGTGGCATGCCTCTGCGGGGCGTGCATCGGCCTGGAGCGGAGCAAGCGTTATAAGGAGGCCGGCATCCGCACCCACATTATTGTCTGCTGCGCGGCGTCGCTGCTGATGATTGTGTCGAAGTACGGCTTCGCGGACCTGACGGACGCCTCCGGCGCGTTTTTCAACGGTATCCGGGGGGCGGACCCCGCCCGCATCGCCGCCCAGGTGGTCAGCGGCATCGGCTTTCTGGGCGCGGGGGTCATCTTCAAGCACGGCAGCACCATCCGGGGCCTCACCACCGCCGCCGGACTGTGGGCGACGGCGGGCATCGGCCTGGCCGTCGGCGCGGGGCTGTACGGCCTGGGGATTTTTACGACGGTTCTGCTGGCGCTGGTGCAGGTGTTCATGCACCGCTTCGCCGTGGGCATGGACTCCCAGCTGTACCGCCATCTGCAGTTCACCGTGTATAACGGCGAGGGGCTCCAGAGGGATTTTGACGCCTTTCTGGCGGAGCGGCGGGTGCGGCCTATGGAGAGCGAAATCACCTATCTGGACGCGGGGTTTATCTCCTACAATATGGTGATCCGCACACCGGTGGAGCTGTCCGTTGGGGAGCTGGAGAAGTTTCTCCTCCCCTACGGGGCGATACGCTCCATCAGCTACACCACCGCAGTGTGACCGCGGGCCGTCCTTCCCGGGGCAGGGAAGGACCACTGGGACCGGCGCGGCCCTCTTCGGGCCTGCGGCGGTCCCTTTTGATTTGCGGCAGGCCGGATGGAAAAATGTTGCCAGTTTGATGCCTGCGGGGGATAAGATGATCATGGGACAGAAGGGGGTGCCTGCTTTGATTCATGTTTTGATTGTGGAGGACGAGAAGCCGATTGCCGATCTGATCCGCCTGAGCCTGACCAAGGAGGGCTTTTGCTGCACCTGCGCCCAGGACGGGGCCCAGGCGGCGGATCTGCTGGAGCGGAATACATATGATCTCATCCTGCTGGACGTGATGCTGCCGGAGGTGGACGGCTTTGAGCTGATGGAGTACATCCGGCCCCTGGAGATACCGGTCATCTTCCTCACCGCCAAGGGCGCGCTGGCCGACCGGGTGAAGGGGCTGCGGCTGGGGGCGGAGGACTATATTGTCAAGCCCTTTGAGGTGGTGGAGCTGCTGGCCCGGGTAGACGTGGTCCTCCGCCGCTACCAGAAGCGGGACGCGGTGCTGGAGGTGGGCGGACTGCGCATCGACACTGGGTCCATGCAGGTCTGGCGGGACGGGGAAGAGATCAGCCTGACAAAAACGGAGTACGAGCTCCTGCTCCTCTTCGCCCGGAACCCCCGGCGGGCCATGTACCGGGAGACCATCTATGAGCGGGTCTGGGGCGGGGACTACCCCTTCGGCAGCAAGGCGGTGGATCTCCACGTCCAGCGGCTGCGGCGGAAGGTGGGCTGGGAAAACCAGCTCAAGGCCGTCAACAAGGTTGGCTACCGTCTGGAGGTGGGGCTGTGAAATTCCGGGTGAAGATGACGCTGTGTATGCTGGCGCTGCTGTCGGCGCTGTTCGGGGCGGGGGGAAGCCTGCTCATCTCCGCGTCCTTTCAGGACGCCCTGGAGCGGGAGAAAAACGCCGCCTTCTCCTCCTGCGGGACGGTGTGGAGCGTTCTCCAGATCGTCAACGGCATGGACACCTACCTGGACGCGGAGGCCATCACCCGGGCGGTGGACCAGCTGTACACGCAGAACCAGTCCGCCTGGGCGGGGCTGCGGCTGTCCACCGAGCAGGAAGAGCTGTACTGCGTGGGGATGACGGAGCCCCTGGCCCTGGTGGAGGAGGAGTCCCCGGTGTCCGGAGAGTGCTTGTTCCGGGTGGCGCCGGACTGGTCCGGAGGGCTCTACCTGCTGCTCTCCAGCGCCGTGGAGGCCAGCGGGGAGGTGCTGCGCCTCCAGACGGCCCACGAGGTCACGGACCTCTACCACCTGCGCCGGGCCCAGGAGAGGATCTACCTGCGGATCTTCGGGGCGATGATCCTGCTGTGCGCCGCCATCGCCCACACCATCTCCAAGGTGCTGACCGCTCCTCTGACGGGGCTCTCCCGAACCTCCCGGGCCATCGCCTCCGGGGACTTCTCCAGCCGGGTCCCCATCCGTTCCGAGGACGAGATCGGCGCGGTGGGGGAGGATTTCAACATCATGGCCGCCCGGATGGAGGAGACGGTGGACCAGCTCCGGCAGGCCATGGAGCGGCAGGAGCGGTTTATGGGCAGCTTCGCCCACGAGCTGAAGACCCCCATGACGGCCCTCATCGGCTACGCCGACCTCCTGCGGGGCGGCACCCTCACGGACGGGGAGCGGAACGAGGCCGCCGGGTACATCTACTCCGAGAGCAAGCGGCTGGAAAATCTGTCGAAGAAGCTGCTGGAGCTGCTGGTCCTGCGGCAGGGGGAGCTGCCCCTGCAGGCGGTGTCCCCGGCGGAGCTGGCCGGGGCCCTGGCGGAGCGACTGCGGCCGCTGTACGAGGCGGAGGGGATCACCCTCGCCTGCGAGGGTCAGGAGGGGCTGTGCCGCCTGGAGCCGGATTTGGTGTGGTCCCTGCTGCTCAACCTGGTGGACAACGCCCGGAAGGCGGTGGAGGGGGGCGGGCACATCCGCCTGGAGGTGGAGCTGCTGCCCGACGGGTGCCGCTTCCGGGTGTCCGACGATGGGCGGGGCGTCCCGCCCCAGGCCCTGGAGCATTTGACGGAGGCGTTTTACCGGGTGGACAAGGCCCGCTCCCGGGCCCAGGGGGGCTTCGGCCTGGGACTGGCCCTATGCCAGGAGATTGCGGCCCTCCACGGCGGGAGCATCCGCTTTGAGACCCGGCCCCCCAGCGAGAAGGGGACCTGCGTGACTGTGGAGCTGAGAGGGGGCCGGGTATGAGGCGGATGAGAGGGGTGCTGCTGGTGCTGCTGACGGCGGTGCTGGTAGCCGGCGGGGCCATGCTGCCCTACATCGCCTCTCTGGTTCAGGATCGGTATTTGGAGAGCGAGGTGGATGTCTGGACCTTCGATCCGGTGGGCCTGCGGCTGGGGGACGAGCCGGCGGTGTGGCCCGCCCTGTGCCTGATGGCCGGGGAGTGCGAGTGGCTGGGCTGGAACAGCGAAACCAACCTGTCTGAGGAGGAGGCCAAGGCTGCCGCCCGGGAGGCCGCGGTCCTTCTGGAGAAGAGCGGTCTCGCGGAGCCGGGGGTTGCCGGTGTTGGCCTGGATGAGATGTGGACAGAGTCAGTCCTCCTGGTTTCCGGGGGCGTCCGGGGCCTCTCCGCCGTCCTGTGGAACTGCTCCTGGAACGTGGTGGACAGCCTGGGGAACTTCCTGTTCTGCAATCTCCTCATTGACGACAGCACCGGAAAGCTGGTGCAGGTGACAGTGAGCGGGCCGGTCTTCGAGGGGATGGAGCCAATCTACGCCCAGATGGAGAATTGGCGGACGTTTCTGGAGGATTACTACGGCCTGGAGGTGGAGGTGCTGGGGGAGCGGACGTTTGAGACGGCCGTCTACGACAAGGGAGAAGGGGCAGGGCAAACGCTGGGGCGGGGGCCTGTGCTGGAGCGGCGGTTCATCCTGGGCTTCAACCTGGGGGAGGAGCTGGGGCGGAAGAAGGTGCGTCTGGACCTGCTGGAGGGGATGACCGCGTTTAATATACAATAATGGTGGATTTTTGATGCCGGACAGATGCCGAAACTATGATGTTTTGTGTGAAAACAGGCGTATCCTGCTGTCAACCTAGAGAACAGGACGGTGTTTCACATGGAGAAAATAGACAGGAGAGACGCGGCTGCTTCCGCCGGAAAGAGGACAGGCAGACGGGCCTGCCGCCGGCGCAGGCGGATATCCGGGCCCGGACGGGTGCTGTTTTCCGTTTCGGCGGGGCTGTTTGTAATGGCGCTGGTCCTCACGGCCCTCACGCCGCCGCCGGCGCAGGCCGGATCGGAGGCGGGCAGGGGTCTGCCGGACTCGGCGGGAGTGACGGCGCCGCCGCCGTCCCGGGGGGAGGAGCCGGTTCCGCCCTCGGAGGAGGAAGAGAACTGGCGGCTTGTACTGGTCAACGCCTGGAACCCTCTGCCGGAGGACGGGACGGTCACGCTCAAGGAGCTGTCCAACGGCCTGCAGGTGGACGAGCGGTGCTATCCGGATCTGCAGGCGATGATGGACGCCTGCCGGGCGGACGGGGGAAGCCCGGTAATCTGCTCCGCCTACCGCAGCCGGGAGAAGCAGGCGGAGCTGTTCCAGGGCAAGGTGGACAGGCTGCTGGCTCAGGGGTATACCCGGGAGGGGGCGGAGGCCGAGGCCGGAAAGTCGGTAGCGGTCCCCGGCACCAGCGAGCACCAGCTGGGGCTGGCGGTGGATATCGTGGATCTGTACAACCAGAATCTGGACCACACCCAGGAGGACACCGCTGTGCAGAAATGGCTGATGGAGCACAGCTGGGAGTACGGCTTTGTTCTCCGCTATCCCAACGGGAAGAGCGAGCTGACCGGGATTATTTATGAGCCCTGGCACTACCGGTACGTGGGGAGGGAGGCCGCGGCGGAGATGCGGACGCTGGAGGTGTGTCTGGAGGAGTACCTGGACCTTTTACACGACGGCAGCGGCACATCAACAAATTTTTAAAAATTAGAAAAAAACTCTTGCAAATCTCAGGAGGATGTGGTATCCTGTTCTAGCTGACAGAGATCAGCTGGTCCATCCGGGTGTGGCGAAGTTTGGTATCGCGCTTGAATGGGGTTCAAGAGGCCGCTGGTTCGAATCCAGTCACTCGGACCACCCGAAATCCCTGT
>JAAWUC010000105.1 GCA_022804995.1 Oscillospiraceae bacterium | reverse complement strand
TTCAGGTAGTTCACCGCGCCCAGCCGGATGGCGCTGACGACGTCCTCCTCCAGGCCCGAGGCGGTCAGAAAGATCACCGGTATATCTGCGGCGAAATCCTTCATGTGCTCAAAGGTCTCGATGCCGTTCATCCCCGGCATGTCGATGTCCAGAAGGACCATATCCACCTTCTCGCTCTCGTTTTTTAACTTTTCAAGCGCGTCCATCCCGGACTCCGCCAAAATCACAATGTATTCCTCACCCAGGATCATCTTTGTCCGCATCAAATTCATGTTGTCATCATCCACAACTAAAATCCGCTTTCTCATAACTGCCTCCCTGTTTTGTTGCTGGGCGCTTCCATGGCCCTATTCAATTTATTGTAAAGGAAAATGGGAAAAAAATCAAGCCTGTATTCCATGAAGAAAGTATTGATTTCTGTGACACGCCCCACCCCAACATTTTCAACAAAACCGGCTGACAGACTCCGATTTGCATTTTCCCGCAAAACGGTATATAATAACAGCGCGCCCCTGCTATGGGCGTCAAATCCAAGGAAAAAGGAAGACTATGACATTTCATGAACTAAACCTGCTGCCCGCTCTGGTGCGGGCGGTGGACGAGATGGGGTATGAGGAGCCCTCCCCCATCCAGGCCGCGGCCATCCCGCCGGTGCTCCGGGGCCGGGACCTCATCGGCTGCGCTCAGACCGGCACCGGCAAGACTGCCGCCTTTGCCATCCCCATTCTCCAGCACCTGGAGGGGCGGATCAACCGGAGCCACCGGCCCATTCGGGCCCTCATCCTCACCCCGACCCGGGAGCTGGCCCTCCAGATCAAGGAGAATTTCGACCTCTACGGCAAGCATCTGCCCATCCGGAATACGGTCATCTTCGGCGGCGTGGGCCAGGGCCCCCAGGTGGAGGCCCTTCAAAGGGGCGTGGATGTGCTGGTAGCCACCCCGGGACGGCTCAACGACCTGTGCAATCAGGGATTCATCGATTTGAAGGGCATCGAAACCTTCGTACTGGACGAGGCGGACCGGATGCTGGACATGGGCTTTATCCACGACGTGCGCAAGGTCATCGACCGCCTGCCCGTCCGGCGGCAGACCCTCCTCTTCTCCGCCACCATGCCCCAGGAGATTGCCGAGCTGTCCAAGAAGATCCTCCGGGACCCGGTGCGGGTGGAGGTGGCGCCCCAGTCCTCCACCGTGGAGGCTATCGACCAGATCCTCTACAAAATTGACAAGGGGAACAAGAAGTATCTGCTCCAGGAGCTGCTGAAAAACAACGGCTGGGACAGTGTTCTGGTGTTCACCAATACCAAGCACGGGGCCGACCGGGTGGTCAAGGAGCTGGCAAGGGCGGACATCCCCGCCATGGCTATCCATGGCAACAAGGGCCAGAGCGCCCGCGTGCGGGCTCTGGAGAGCTTCAAAAGCGGGGAGATCCGGGTCCTGGTGGCCACGGACATCGCCGCCCGGGGCATCGACGTGAATGAGCTGGCCTGCGTCATCAACTATGAGCTTCCCAATGTGCCGGAGACCTACGTCCACCGCATCGGGCGCACAGGCCGGGCCGGACGCAGCGGCATCGCCGTCAGCTTCTGCAACTTTGACGAGCTGGCCTACCTCAAGGACATTGAGAAGCTGACCAGGCGGCATATTCCGGTGGTGGAGAAGCACCCCTGGCCTATGGAGATCTTCGAGGCCACGCCCAAGACCCAGCGCCCGCCCCGGCCTCCCCGGGAGCAGCGGCAGTCCGCGCCCAAGGGCCGGGCCCCCGCCAAGGATCGGCCCGATCCCCGCCCGGCTATCCAGCAGCCCCGGGCCACGGAGCCGGTCAAGACCGCCCCGCCGCCGCCCAAGCCGGCCCGGGTAATCCGCACGGAACCCAGAATAGTCCCCGGCCGGGTGGTGGCCTTCACCGACGGCCGGAGAAGCCGCCGGGGCGGGAAAAGCCGCTGAGCCAACCGCACACAGCATAAACAGCATAAGAAAAGCCGGGATACCGCAGAGGGGGCGGCGTCCTGGCTCTCCTTATGTGTAGGAAGAATGGATGAAAAGAAGACATTGTCTCTTGCAAGGACTACTATAGACAGAAAATATTAAGAAACCTACAGGTGTTTATTACAAAAGTCTAAAAATTCTCCCGCCTTGCAATCCAGAACGGGGTGTGGTAGAATGGCCTGGAATTTTTTGTCGAGGTGGGAGCGTATGAGGTGTTGGCGGGCAGTCCGGGAGATGATCCGGTTTGAGATCCTGTGGAAGCTGCTGTTTTTCCTCCTGATCAACCCGGTGTTCCGGGATGTCTATCAGACCTATGTGGCCTCTGTGGGGCTCAGCTTCAACGGAGGCATGCTCTGGACCTTCCTCACCCCCAAGGTCGCGCTGATTTTTCTGGCGCTGCTGCTGGGGGCGGGCTGTCTGGTATTTTATGAGTACAGCGTGGCGATCCGGATCGCCGCCCTGTGCCGCCGGGGGGAGGCGTTTACGCTGGCCCAGGTGATGAAGGCGGCGGTGTGGGATCTGGGGACCCTGAGGGGCTGGTCCCTGCCGGCGGGAGCCCTGTATTTTGTACTCCTGCTGCCTATGGCGCGGCTGGGCTATGTATCAACCATGGTACCGCTGGTGACAGTGCCGGAGTTTGTCTTTGAGGAGATGCGGAAGAGCCTGCCGGGCCAAGCGGGGATGCTGGCATTTTATATGGTCCAGTACGCGGTCCATCTTCTGCTGATCTTTGCTCCCCTGCGGATGACCCTGCGCCACGAGCGGCTTGGGCAGGCGGCCTGGGGGAGCCTGCGGCTCTGGCGGCGGTCCGGCTGGAAAAGGGGGATAGCCGTGGTGGCCACGCTGGCGGTGTGGGAGCGGGCTTTTACGGAGCTGGCCCGGTACTGGCGGCGGAACCTGCTGGGCAACGACGATTTTGACCGGTATATTCTCAAGTACCTCCTCTACTCCCAGGCGTTTCGGAAGGATCTGCTCTTCTGGCTGCTGGCGTCCCTGCTCCAGGCGGCGGCAATGGCTCTGTTTCTCTTCTTTCTGGTGGGGGCGCTGGAGCGGGAAGGGATGCTTCTCCAGCCCGCCTGGAGCAGGGACGGTCTGGCCCTCTGGGATATGCTGGCGCGCCGGAGCGCGGCCTGGCGGGCGCGGTGGGAGGAGCGGCTGCGGACGCAGCGCTGGCGGTGTGCGCTGGGGGCCCTGGGCCTGGCGGCAGCGGCGGGGCTGGTCCTCTCCTGCTCCCAGCCTCTGCTGGTCCACCGGCCTCTGGCTATCGCACACCGGGGCGGCACCGGCGGAGTGGAAAACAGTTTGACGGCGGTGCTGGCGGCGGCGGAGGCCGGGGCGGACTGCGCGGAGATCGATGTGCAGCTGACAAAGGACGGCGTGCCGGTGCTCTTTCACGACGGGAACCTGCGGCGGATGGCCGGGCGGGGCGAGAGCGTGGGGGAGCTGACGTGGGCGGAGCTGCGGGAGATCCCCATTGAGGATCACTACTTTCCGGAGGCCGGAGAGCGCATCCCCAGCCTGGAGGAGGTGCTGGCCGCGCTGACGGAGGGCGGGACGGACATGGGGCTGCTCATTGAGCTCAAGCCCGCCGCAGGGACCAGCGAGGCGCTGTCCTGGGCCGTTATGGAGCTGGTGGAGGACTACGGCTTCGGGGAGCGGGCGATGTTCATGTCCCTGGACTACCTCTGCCTGCTGCCGCTTCAGGAGCGCCACCCGGAGTGGTGGACGGGGTTCTGCGCCTACAGCACGGCGGGGGACATTGATGACGCGGTGTTCCGGTACGGCATGGATTTTCTCGCGGTGGAGGAGAGCCTGGCAAGCAACCGCCTGGCCACCCAGGCCAGAGAGCTGAATCTGCCGGTGTATGTTTGGAGCGTATATGACAATGAGAGGATGCTCCAGTACCTGGAGATGGGGATCAGCGGCATTATCAGCGACTATCCGGAGGAGGCGGTCTCGGTCCGGGAGCGGTATGAGCGAGCAAACCCCGGTATTGAATACTGCGGCGCTCCGTCGGATTTTCAGTAAATTTGGGCGAAAAGCTCGAAAGAGCCGGTTGTCAAACGGCACTCTTTGTGATAAAATAACAATATCCAACCACGAGGAGGCATGGCTATGAAACTGTACTTTTACGGATCGGACCAGTGCGTGACGGGAAGCTGCCACTGCCTGGAGGTAAACGGAAAGCGAATCCTGGTGGACTGCGGTCTTCAGCAGGGCCGGGATGAGATTGACAACGCGGAGCTCCCCTTCGACCCCAGCACCATCGACTATGTGCTGGTGACCCACGCCCACATCGACCATACCGGGCGCATCCCTCTGCTGGTCCGGCAGGGCTTTACCGGCCAGATCTGGACCACCCGGCTCACCGCCCGGCTGATGGAGATCATGCTCATCGACAGCGCCTATATCCAGCAGTCCGACGCGGAGTACACCAACCGGAAGCACATGCGCGCGGGCCTGCCCCCGGTGGAGCCTATTTACACCATCGAGGATGCCCAGCGGGTTCAGGGCTACGTTCATACCCGGCGCTACGGGGTGCCCTTCCAGCTGTGCGAGGGTGTGATGGTGACCTTCTCGGACGCAGGCCACCTGCTGGGCTCCGCCAGCATCACCATCGACGCCGAGGAGGACGGGGAGGAGCGGACCATTGTGTTCTCCGGCGATATCGGAAACATCAACCAGCCCATCATCCGGGACCCGGTGCTCCTCACCCGGGGAGACTATGTGGTGATGGAGTCCACCTATGGAGACAGGAACCATCAGGAGGTGTGGAGCTACACCTCCGAGCTGGCCCAGGTGATTGAGAGGGCGCTGGGACGGGGGGGGAATGTGGTGATTCCCGCCTTTGCCGTGGGCCGCACCCAGGAGATTCTCTACTTCCTGCGGCGCATCAAGCAGGAGCGGCTGGTGAAGGGCGTGGGGGATTTCCCAGTGTACATCGACTCCCCCCTGGCCAGCAAGGCCACCACCATCTTCTGCGGCGATCTGCGGGGCTATTTGGACGCGGAGGCTCTGGCGCTGGTGAAGGATGGGACGGATATGTTCAGCTTCTCCAACCTGCACATCACCGAGTCGGTGGAGGAGTCCAAGCTTCTCAATATGGATAAGACGCCAAAGGTCATCATTTCCGCCTCCGGCATGTGCGACGCCGGTCGGGTCCGCCACCATCTGAAGTACAACCTGTGGCGTCCGGAGAGCGCGGTCATCTTTGTGGGATTCCAGGCCCCGGGGACCTTGGGACGCACCCTGCTGGACGGGGCTAAGAACGTGCGCCTCTTCGGCGAGGAGGTGGCGGTGATGGCGGAGATCGTCAACTTCAAGGGCCTGAGCAGCCACGCCGACCGGAACCACCTGCTGGAGTGGGCAAAGCATTTTGAGGACACCACCCACTTCTTTGTGGTCCACGGGGATCGGGAGGTGGCCCCCTACTTTGCGGACAGTCTGGAGCGGCTGGGCATGAGCGCCCATGCGCCGCAGTATACAGAGGTGTACGACCTTATTGCCAACCGGCAGGTGGAGCCCGGCTATCTGCCCGCCCGCAAGCCCTCTATTCTTGGCGGCGGCAAGGTTTCCAGCGCCTACCAGCGCCTGGTATCCGTGGGCAAGCTGCTCCAGGAGGTTATCCTCCGCAGCAAGGGCCGCGCCAACAAGGATTTGGCCCGCTTCGCCGATCAGCTCAAGCAGCTTATCGACAAGTGGGAGGAGTAAGAGGTTTTTTCTATGGAGATCGAGCGCATCAACAGCTATACGGACAGCCGCTTCCCCCAGGAGGTGCTGGACCAGCACGGCGCGTTCCTGGTGGACGGACAGCCCTGGGCCTTCCGTATTGCTTCGGACCATGCAGCCGTTGTCTCCGCCTCCGCCATTGACCCTTCGGCGCTGGCGGAGGCGGTGGAGCTGTTCCGCTTCTTCAGCGGGCACATTACAGAGTTTTATGACGAGAGGGGCAGATGCTTACTGCGTCTGCCCCCTGTGGAGCGCCGGGAGATCGAAATCGCCGCGCTCCAGCCCACCCAGTTCTCCGTGGACCGGGACAAGTGCGCGGCGGTGAGCCGTTTTATCCGGTCCGCCGGGGATCTGGTGGTTCCGGTAACGGTGCTGGACGGCGCGCTCTGCACCCTGGACGGCCACACCCGGCTCTATACCGCCTGGCAGATGGGCATTCGGACGGCCATGGCCTTCGACAGCCCTCTGGAGCCGGAACAGAAAGCGCTTTTTGCCGGCATTGTCCAGGAGGCCCGGCGGCGGGGCGTGTTCCGCGTGGAGGATATGGCCCTCTACAGCCACGAAGAGCAGGAGGAGAAATGGAACGGCTGGTGCCGGGATTACTTCGGCGAGCCGCAGTCGTAAAAACCAAATCCGGAGGTCCCTATGTCAGAGCTTCAAAAAAATCAACTGCACACCGCCGCCGTCACCGGTTATACCGCCGAGGGGCTGGGCGTGGCCAGAGTTGACGGACGGGTAGTTTTTGTCCATGGCGGCGTCCGGGGGGAGGTATGCTCCCTTCGGATTCTCAAAGTGCGGAAGAGCGTGGCGTATGCCCGGGTGGAGGAGGTGCTGGAGCGCTCCCCTGCCCGGGTGGAGCCGGACTGCCCCCACTATCCCGTCTGCGGCGGCTGTGATTTCCGGCATATCTCTTATGAGGAGGAGCTGGAGGCCAAGCGGCAGCGGGTGGAAGATGCTCTGCGCCGGGTAGGCGGGGCGGACGTTCGGGTGGAGGAGATTCTGGGGAGCGAAGCGGTGAGCGGCTACCGGAACAAGTGCCAGTTTCCGGTGAGCGCTGACGGGAGTTTGGGGTTCTATCGGGCCCGGAGCCATGAGGTGGTGTCCGCGCTGGACTGCCGCCTCCAGACGCCCCAGGCTAACGCTGTTGCCGGGGCGGTGGAGAGAGGCTTGCGGGAGCTGGGGATTTCCGCCTATGATGAGAGGACGGGGCGGGGGCTGCTGCGGCACCTCTATGTTCGGACCAACCGGGCGGGGCAGGCGCTGGTGTGTCTGGTGGTCAACGGGGAGGCGCTGCCCCATGAGGAGAAACTGGTCCATAGGATTAGAACAGCATGCCCGGAGGCGGTGGGGGTTGTACTCAACAGTAATACGGACCGGACAAATGTGATTCTGGGGCCGGGCCAGCGGATATTGTGGGGGGTGGATCGGCTGGAGGATACCCTCTGTGGTCTGCGGTTTCGGCTGAGCGTGCCCTCCTTCTATCAGGTAAACCGGGAGCAGGCGGAGCGGCTGTATGAGAAAGCTGTCGAATTCGCAGGGCTGACAGGGCGGGAGACAGTGCTGGATCTGTACTGCGGCATTGGAACGATCTCGCTGGTGATGGCCAGGCGGGCGGCCAGGGTAATTGGCGCGGAGATTGTGCCGGAAGCGGTTGCCGATGCCAGGGAGAATGCCCGGAACAACGGCGCGGAAAATGTGGAGTTTTTTCTGGGTGACGCCGGGGCTGTGGCGGAAAAACTGGCGGCGGAGCGCTTGCGGCCGGAGGTAGTAGTAGTGGACCCTCCTCGGAAGGGCTTGGGGCCGGAGGTGGTGGATGCCGTGGCCGGTATGGATCCGGAGCGGGTGGTATATGTCTCCTGCGACCCCGGGACTTTAGGTAGGGATGCGGCGCGCTTCCGGGAGGCTGGGTATGTGCTGGCAAAAGCGCTGGCCGTGGATATGTTTCCCGGGACACGGCATGTGGAGACGGTATGTTTATTGTCCAAACTTAAAACAGAACCCCATATTGAGGTCGACCTGAACCTGGACGAGCTGGATTTGACCGTCACTGAGAGCAAGGCCACCTATGATGAAATCAAAGCGTATGTGTTGGAGAAGTTTGGTCTAAACGTTTCCCACTTATATATCTCCCAGGTCAAGCGGAAATGTGGGCTGGAGGTAGGCGGCAGCTATAACCAGCCTAAGTCGGAGAATGCTAAGGTTCCTACTTGTCCGCCGGAGAAGGAAAAGGCGATCATGGCGGCGTTGGGGCATTTTCAAATGATTTGAGCTAAAAGGAGTGCGGCTGATTATGGAAATCTACCGCACTCCTGTTTAGTTACTGGCCATATTAACTGATAGCTTTATAGTACTGTGAGTTATCTCGATAGCATTTTTTTGAAATAATAGGAGTGAACAGCAAAAAATCGCTTTTTAATCTGAAGTGTTATCAGAAAACGCACTTACCGATGCAATGTAGTCAAAGCTGTCTTCTTGGGGTTCCTTAACAAACGCGAATCAATAGTAGAAACGCTCTAAAAAGGCGATAAAAGCGAGAGCGGAGAAGACGAGGAAAAAGACGCCCAGGAGAGAGCGGGCGCGCGAGGCATCCTGGAAGGCAGATTTGAGATTAGCCCAATGGAAAAAGGCTTCAATGGGCTGGCGTGCAGAACTGACGTGGAAATGGGAGCAGTCTCCGGAA
>JAAWUC010000104.1 GCA_022804995.1 Oscillospiraceae bacterium | reverse complement strand
CGCCCTGATGGTCGTCGGCGACGGCAAGGGCAAGGTGGGCTTCGGCCTGGGCAAGGCCGCCGAGGTCCCCGAGGCCATCCGCAAGGGCCTGGAGGACGCGAAGAAGAACATGGTGAACATCACCGTCTCCGGCGCCACCATTCCCCACGAGGTTATCGGCGAGTTCGGCGCCGGCCGGGTCATGCTCAAGCCCGCCCCCGAGGGCACCGGCATCATCGCCGGCGGCCCCGTCCGCGCGGTCATGGAGGCCGCCGGCATCAAGGATATCCGCGCCAAGTGCCTGCGCTCCAACAACCCCCAGAACGTGGTTGCCGCCACCTTCCAGGGCCTGCGGAGCCTGCGGGGCCCCGAAGAGGTGGCCCGCACCAGGGGCAAGAGCGTGGAAGAGATCGTAGGGTAAGGAGGAGACGAGATATGGCAAATCTGAACATCAAGCTCGTCAAGAGCCTCAACGGCAGGCTGGCCAAGCACATCGCCACCGCCAACTCCCTGGGCCTGCGGAAAATCGGTGACACCACCGTGCAGCCCGACAATGCACCCACCCGGGGCAAGATCGCCAAGATCGGCTATCTGCTCCAAGTGGAAGAGACCAAGTAAGGAGGTACCGGACCTATGAATCTGCACGAATTATCTCCCGCCGCCGGCTCCACCCATGTTGGGAAGCGCAAGGGCCGTGGCGCCGGTACGGGCAACGGCAAGACGGCCGGCCGCGGCCACAAGGGTCAGAAGGCCCGCAGCGGCGGCGGCGTCCGCGTTGGGTTCGAGGGCGGCCAGATGCCTCTGGCCCGCCGGGTGCCCAAGCGGGGCTTCAACAACATCTTTGCCAAGCCCCTGGAGATCGTCAACCTCAGCGCCTTGAACGCCTTTGACAGCGGCGCCGTTGTGACCGCCGAGGCCCTTCTGGAGAAGGGGATTCTCAGCAAGTGCACCTACGGCTACAAGGTCCTGGGTAATGGGAAGATTACAAAGAAACTGACAGTACAAGCTTCCGCATTTTCCAAGTCGGCTCAGGAGGCCATTGAGGCGGCCGGTGGGAAGGCGGAGGTGAAGTAGCATGATCCAAACAGTACGCAAGGCCTGGGGTATCCCCGAGCTGCGGAAAAAGATCTACTTTACTTTGCTGATTCTCGTGATCTACCGCATTGGCAGCGCCATCGCGGTGCCCTATGTGAACACGGACCTGCTGGGCAGCTATCTCAACAGCATGGGCACCACCATCCTTGGGCTCTACAACGCTATGAGCGGCGGCGCCTTCGCCCAGGCTACCGTCTTTGCCTTGGGTATTCAGCCCTATATCAACAGCTCCATCATCATCCAGCTGCTGACTGTGGCCATTCCGGCCCTGGAGCGGCTCCAGAAGGAGGGCGGCGAGGAGGGCAAAAAGAAGCTCCAGTCCATCACCCGCTACTCCACCGTGGCCATCGCCCTGCTCCAGGCTCTGGGCTACTTCTTCATCCTGAAGAGGGGCTTCAACGGCCAGAGCATGCTGACCAGCGACGGCATCTGGGCGGCCCTGGTGATCATCATCTCCTTTGTGGCCGGCTCCAGCTTCCTGATGTGGCTGGGTGAGCAGTGCAATGAGTTCGGCGTGGGCAACGGGATCTCCATGATCCTCTTCGCCGGCATTATCTCCCGGGTACCCTCCATGGTGGGCAGTCTGTACAGCGGCCTGGTGTCCGGCGCCATCCCCTGGTGGACCATTCTGCTGATTGCGGTTGGTGTTCTGGGCCTTGTGGTCCTCATTGTCTTTGTCAACGACGCGGAGCGCCGCATCCCGGTCCAGTACGCCAAGCGGCAGGTGGGCCGGAAGATGTACGGCGGGCAGTCCAGCACCCTGCCCATGAAGGTGAGCATGGCCGGCGTCCTGCCTGTCATCTTCGCCCAGTCCATCGCCACCATTCCGGCGACCATCGGCGCCTTTCTGCCGCCCCCCGGCGAGGGGAGCTTCGGCGCGGCGGTGCTGGACGCCATCGACAGCAAGAGCGTGCTGTACCTGGTGATCTACTTCCTGCTGATCATCGGTTTCAGCTACTTCTATGCCACCATTCAGTTCAACCCCGTGGAAATCGCCAACAACCTCAAGCGCAACGGCGGGTTCATCCCCGGCTTCCGTCCGGGCAAGCCCACCAGCGACTTTATTGCCAAGGTCCTCAGCAAGATCACCCTCTTCGGCGCGATCTACCTGGGCATCGTGGCTATCCTGCCCCTGCTGGCCGATAAATTCTCCAAGGTCAGCATCGGTATCGGCGGCACCAGCGTCATCATCGTGGTGGGCGTGGCCCTGGAGACGGTGAAGGCCCTGGAGAACCAGATGCTGATGCGCCAGTATAAGGGCTTCCTGGAATAAGGAGAAGGACATGAAACTGATCTTATTAGGCGCCCCCGGTGCCGGAAAGGGCACCCAGGCGGAGATTCTCTGCAAGAAGCTGAGCATCCCCACCATTTCCACCGGCAATATCCTCCGTGCCGCTATTAAAGAGGGCACGCCCACCGGCTTGAAGGCCAAGAGCTTCATCGACGCCGGGGCACTGGTGCCCGATGAGGTCATCATCGGTATTGTCGATGAGCGTCTGGCGAGAGACGACTGTCAGGGCGGCTATATTCTGGACGGGGTGCCCCGCACCATCGCCCAGGCCGAGGCCCTGGAGAAGGCCGGCATCGCCTTTGACGCCGTGGTTTCCATTGAGATCAGCGAGGAGGAGATCCTCCGCCGCATGTCGGGCCGCCGGGTGTGCGAGGCCTGCGGATCCAGCTACAACGTGGAGGCCGTCCCCCCCAGGGTGGAGGGCGTCTGCGACAACTGCGGCGGGAAGCTGATCCAGCGCAAGGATGATACACCGGAGACCGTTCGTGAGCGGCTGAAGGTCTATCATACGGAGACAGAGCCCCTGGTGGACTTCTACCGCCGGCGGGGGCTGCTCCGGTCCGTGCAGTCCGCCGACACCAAGGACGAGACGACGCGGGCAATTCTGAAGGCATTGGGCATGGAGGGGAAATGATTACCCTGAAATCCAGCCATGAACTCGATCTGATGCGTCAGGCGGGAAAAATTACCGCGGCGGCTCGCGCCTTGGCGGGAGCTATGGTAGCCCCTGGCGTAACAACCCGAGAGATCGACAGAGCGGTAGCGCGCTATATCCGCTCCCGGGGGGCAAGTCCCTCCTTCCTGCACTACAACGGCTATCCCGCCAGCGTGTGCATCTCCGTCAACGACGAGGTCATCCACGGCATCCCGGGGAACCGGGTGCTGCGGGAGGGCGATATTGTATCCGTAGATGTGGGGGCCTTCAAGGACGGCTTCCACGGGGACTGCGCGGGGACCTTCCCCTGCGGAGAGGTCAGCGAGGAGGCCAGGCGGCTCATGGAGGTGACCCGCCAGAGCTTTTTCGAGGGCATCCGGTACGCCCGGGAGGGCTACCGGCTGCCCGACCTGTCCGGGGCCGTGCAGCGGTTCGTGGAGGAGCGGGGCTTCTCCGTGGTCCGGGAATTCGTGGGCCACGGCATCGGCAGAAAGATGCACGAGGACCCGGAGGTGCCCAACTATGTGGAGCCCAAGGCCGGCCGCCCCCGTTTCCTGCGGGGGATGACCATCGCCGTGGAGCCCATGGTGAACGCGGGAGGCGCCGGCGTCTATACGATGCCGGACGGTTGGACGGTGCGGACGGCGGATGGGCGGCTCAGTGCCCACTACGAAAACACCATTCTGATCACGGACGGGGAGCCGGAGCTTCTGACGGACCCCGATGCGAAAGCGGAGTAATTGGCTATGGACATCGCGCGATCAGATATCGTAAGATCAGCCGCCGGCAGGGATGAAGGCAAGCTCTTCTTCGTCCTGGCGGTGGAGGAGGACTACCTCCTGCTGGCGGACGGCAGGCTCCGGAAGCTGGAGAGTCCCAAGCGGAAGAAGCGCAAGCACACCGTCTTCTTCGCCAAGGGCTCCGGCCGGACCGCCGAGAAAATCAAAAACGACGAAAAAGTGACGAACAGCGAGCTTCGCAGGACCCTCGCCGCCTTCGGCGAGGGGGGTAATCCAGACCAGGAGGGATAACACTTGGCAAAATCCGATATGATCGAGGTTGAGGGTGTGGTCACCGAGGCCCTCCCCAACACTACATTCCAAGTAGACATAGGAAATGGGCATACGATCCTGGCCCACATTTCCGGAAAACTCAGAATGAACTTCATCAGGATCCTGCCTGGCGACAAAGTCACGGTGGAAATGTCTCCCTATGATTTGACCCGTGGCCGGATTACCTGGCGTACGAAGTAGGAGGAAACGCAATATGAAAGTTAGACCGTCCGTAAAGCCCATGTGCGAGAAGTGCAAGATTATTCGCCGCAAGGGTCGCCTGATGGTGATCTGCGAGAATCCCAAGCATAAGCAGAGACAGGGCTAAGTGAATTTGGAGGTGCTGAAATATGGCAAGAATTGCCGGCATTGACCTGCCCAAGGACAAGCGAATTGAAATCGGGCTGACCTATATCTACGGCATTGGCCGCAAGAGCGCCAAGGACATCCTGGAGAAGACGGGCATCAACCCCGACACCCGGGTGAAGGATTTGACTGAGGCCGAGGAGAGCAAGCTCCGCGAGGCCATCGATCACGGCTACACCGTGGAGGGCGACCTGCGCCGGAGCGTGGCCCTGGACATCAAGCGGCTGAGCGAGATCGGCTGCTACCGGGGCATCCGCCATCGCCGGGGCCTGCCCGTGCGGGGCCAGCGCAGCAAGACCAACGCCCGCACCCGCAAGGGTCCCAAGAAGACCATTGCCAACAAGAAGAAGTAAGGAGGGAGAATTATGGCTGCACCTAAGACTGGCAAGAAGGTTATCCGCCGCCGGCGCGAAAAGAAGAACATCGAGAGGGGCCAGGTCCATATCCGTTCTTCCTTCAACAACACCATGGTGACTGTCACCGACACCCAGGGCAACGCCATCTCCTGGGCCTCCTCCGGTGGACAGGGTTTCCGTGGCAGCAAGAAGTCCACTCCCTTCGCCGCTCAGACCGCCGCCGAGGTGGCCGCCCGCGCCGCGATGGAGCACGGCCTGAAGACCGTGGAGGTCTTCGTCAAGGGGCCCGGCCAGGGCCGTGAGGCCGCTATCCGGGCGCTCCAGGCCGTGGGCCTGGAGGTGACGATGATCAAGGACGTCACCCCCATCCCCCACAACGGCTGCCGGCCCCCCAAGCGCCGCCGGGTCTGATTTGGAAGAAGGAGGAATTTTATTATGGCTAAGAATATGCAGCCCGTCGCCAAGCGCTGCAAGGCTCTGGGGATCTCCCCGGCCGTGATGGGCTACGCCAAGAAGAATACCGAGCGCAACTCCAGCAACATGATGCGCAAGAAGAAGAGCGAGTATGCTCTCCAGCTCCAGGAGAAGCAGAAGGTCAAGTTTGTCTACGGCATCATGGAGAAGCAGTTCCGCTCCTACTATGAGAAGGCCGCCCGTATGCCTGGCAAGACCGGCGAGGAGCTGCTCACCCTCATCGAGCGCCGCCTGGACAACGTGGTCTACCGCCTGGGCTTCGCCATGACCCGCCGCCAGGCCCGGCAGCTGGTCAGCCATGCCCACTTCACCGTCAACGGCAGGAAGGTCAACATCCCCTCCTACCTGGTGAAGGCCGGCGACGTCATCGAGGTCAGCGACGCCAGCCGCTCCTCCGCCATCTTCAAGCGCCTGACCGGCGAGGACGCGCCCATGGTCCTGGTGCCCAAGTGGCTGGAGAAGGAGAAGAACGCGCTGAAGGGCACTGTCACCCAGATGCCCGCCAGGGACGATATCGATATGCCCATCGAGGAGCATCTCATCGTCGAGCTGTACTCCAAGTAATCGGAGGCTACCCTCGATTATCACGCGAATTGAATTTGGGGGGCGGGCCCACCGGCTCCGCCCCGAACTGAGAAGGAGGGTAACTACTGCATGATTGAAATTGAGAAGCCCCAGATCGAGTGTATTGAGACACCGGGCGACGATTCCTATGGCAAGTACGTGGTCGAGCCCCTGGAGCGCGGCTACGGCACCACCCTGGGCAACGCCCTGCGCCGGATCATGCTCTCGTCCCTGCCCGGCACCGCCGCCACCAGCATCAAGATTGCCGGCGTGCAGCACGAGTTCACCACCATCCCCGGTGTCAAGGAGGATGTGACGGAGATCGTGCTGAACATCAAGCAGCTGATTACCAAGCTCCACAGCGAGGGAGTGAAAACCGTCTTCATCGAGGCGGTAGGTCCCTGCGAGGTGACCGCCGGCGATATCAAGAGCGACGGCGAGGTGGAGGTGCTCAATCCGGAGCTTCACATTGCCACCCTTGGAAACGGCGCGACACTGAACATGGAGATCACCCTGAGCCACGGCCGGGGCTATGTGCCCGCTGACCGGAACAAGGCCCAGCAGAACATCATCGGCGTCATCCCTGTCGATTCCATCTATACGCCGGTGTACAAGGTCAACTATACGGTGGAGAACACCCGTGTGGGAAACATGACCGACTTTGACAAGCTGACCATTGAGGTGTGGACCGATTCCACCATCTCCGCCCGGGACGCGGTGAGCCTGGGGGCGAAGATCCTGTGCGACCACTTCACCCTGTTCACCGACCTGTCCGAGACGGTGGGCTCCAAGTCCACGGTGGTGGAGAAGGCGGAGACTCAGCGGGACAAGGTGCTGGAGCTGACCATTGAGGAGCTGGACCTCAGCGTCCGGAGCTTCAACTGCCTCAAGCGGGCCAACATCAACACCGTCGAGGACTTGATCTCCAAGACCGAGGACGAGATGATGAAGGTCCGGAACCTGGGCCGCAAGAGCCTGGAGGAGGTCATCAACAAGCTGGCCATGATGGGGCTGTCCCTGGCCGACGAAGAAAACAACTGAGCCGTCCGCGACGGCTGATACGCCTTTTTAAGGAGGAAACCAACAATGCCCGGAACTCGTAAGCTCGGTAAGACGACCGATCAGCGCAGAGCGATGCTCCGTCAGCAGGTGACTGATTTCCTTGACAAGGGGAAGATGGAGTCCACCGTCACCCGCTGCAAGGAGATCCGGCCGATGGCTGAAAAGATGATTACCCTGGGGAAGAAGGGCGACCTGGCCGCTTACCGGCAGGCGATGGCCTTCATCACCCGGGAGGATGTGGTCAAGAAGATCTTCAAGGAGATCGCGCCCAACTACGCGGAGCGCAACGGCGGCTACACCCGCATCACCCGCACCGGCGTCCGCCGGGGTGACGCGGCGGAAACCGCGATGATCGAGCTGGTGTAACCAGCATCCACCCATAAAAAAGCCCTTTCGTGTGTGGCAGTACTACACATACGAAAGGGCTTTTTATCGTGACTGGGCCGTCAATAACCATCGCCTAGGGCCGCAGTTCGATATAGGGGACCCCGCGCTGGAGGGCGTAGCGGATGGTGAAGCAGGTGCCGCCGGTGGGGGAGCCGTCGTAGACGGCGAGGAGCAGGCCGCTGTGGTCCACCATGTAGCGGTTGCGCCGCTGCATACAGCCGTAGGTGTACTGCTCCTGAATCAGGGTTTCCCGGTCGCAGGAGGCCAGCAGGGCCCGGTAGCGCCGCTGGTCGGCCTCCGGCCAGCCCCTGGACTGGGTGGCGCAGGGGACAGCGGCTTCCAGGGTGATATCCGGCCTCTGCCGCCGCAGGTCCAAAACCGCCTCCGCGAAGTAGAAGTCGCAGCCCCGGGCCATGCCGCAGAGGAAGTGCCGCATCCCCCGGTCATAGGACTGCTCCACCGCCAGCCGCAGCCGGGTTTTCAGCGCGGCACAGCCCGGGGTACCCTCCATAGTGCCCCAGGGCAGGCGCTCCGGCCGGTGGCCGGAGAAGCAGCAGGTTTTTTCCCTCTCGCCCATAGTTGTTCCTCCGCCGTAGACGTTTAAAAAGATAAGTTTATTATAGAACAAATATTCTGATTTGTAAAGACAGAAAATAGGGAAACTTCCGCCTCCGATTTTCAAATCGGAAAACCGCCGCAGACCTCGGAAGATCTGCGGCGGTTTTGGAAAAGCAGGCTGGTTCGCTTACTTGTGGTCCACGCTGTACATGTGCTTGATGAGCTCCAGCACCTTGTTGGAGTAGCCGATCTCGTTGTCGTACCAGGAGACGACCTTCACGAAGGTATCGGTCAGGGCGATGCCGGCCTTGGCGTCAAAGATGGAGGTGCGGGTGTCGCCCAGGAAGTCGGCGGACACGACGGCCTCGTCGGTGTAGCCCAGGATACCCTTCAGCTCGCCCTCGGCGGCCTCCTTCATGGCGGCGCAGATCTCGTCGTACTTGGCAGGCTTGGCCAGGTTGACGGTCAGATCCACCACGGACACATCCAGGGTGGGCACGCGCATGGACATACCGGTCAGCTTGCCGTTGAGCTCGGGGATGACCTTGCCCACGGCCTTGGCGGCGCCGGTGGAGGAGGGGATG
>JAAWUC010000103.1 GCA_022804995.1 Oscillospiraceae bacterium | reverse complement strand
GTGCAGTCGTCAATGCCCTCCTTGCCGCCGTCCCAGCGGGGGACGCTGGGGGAGGTGACGCCGATGACGGCGATCTTCACGCCGCCGGCCTCCACGATGGTCCAGCCCGCGCCTGTAACCAGAGCGCCGTCCTTATCGGTGACGTTGGCGCAGAGGACGGGGAACTCGGCCTGGCCCAGGATGGTCTGCATGGACTTGATGCCCCAGTTGAACTCGTGGTTGCCCACGGTCATGGCGTCATAGCCCATAAGGTTCATGGCGGCGATAACGGGATGGGCCCGGTCGGGGGCCTTGTTGAAGATGTCGTCGCTCATGATGGTGCCCTGGATGTCGTCGCCGGCATCGATCAGGACGGTGTTGGGGTTCTCCTGGCGCACCTGCTGGATGTAGGTGTACAGGCGGGCCATGCCGCTGTTGTCGGTCTCCTCGACGCTGGCGTAGTCAAAGCCCCAGATATCGCTGTGCATATCCGAGGTTCCGAGGATGGTGATGTGAGTCTCTCCGTCCGCAGCCAGGGCGGCGGGCAGCATGGATACCGCCAGCACCAGAGCCAGAAGAACGGAGAGCAGCTTTCTTGCGTGATTCATGGTTTCTTCCTCCTATATATAAGATGGACAAAGTGTACCATAAATTTTCCGGAAATGCAATACAAATTGTAAAATCCGGCAAAAAGCCGCAAATCAGCCCTGCCTGTCCGCGCCGCTTGATTTTTGCGGAGAGATTTGTTATACTGAAGCATCATACGGCGCTGACGGGGGCCGCCGGACGCCGGCGGCCCCCTATATAATGCGGCGCGCCCGTGGCTCGGGCCGGGGCGCGGGGCTGCGCGGGACGGGAAAACCGGGCCCCGCCGCCGGACGCTGTCGCCGCTTACGGTATCCTATGCCGCTCCGGGCTCCGAGGTGTTTTGTCCGCTCCGGGGCCGGGGCCTTGTCCCTCCCGGTCCGGGCGGCTCCACCACATGAAAGAAGGGATTTCTTATGATTAAAATCGCGCCCTCCATCCTCTCCGCCGATTTTGCGAATCTGGAGCGGGATATCCGCCGGGTGGCGGCGGCGGACTACCTCCACGTGGACGTGATGGACGGCAGCTTTGTGCCCAACATCACCATCGGCATCCCGGTGGTCGCGGCCATCCGGAAGGTGACGGAGCTGCCCTTGGACGTCCACCTGATGATCGACCGGCCGGTGCGGTACGTAGAGCAGTTCTGCCAGGCCGGGGCGGACATCGTCACCGTCCACGTGGAGGCGGACACCCAGGAGAACACCCGGCGGGCCCTGGCGCTCATCCGCGGCCAGGGAAAGCGGGCCGGCGTGGTCCTCAAGCCCGGAACCCCGGCGGAGGCGGCGCTGCCCTTTCTGGACAGCTGCGGCATCATCCTGGTGATGACCGTGGAGCCGGGCTTCGGGGGGCAGAAGTTTATGGCGGACATGATGCCCAAGCTGGAGCGGCTGCGGGGCTGGATTGACGAGAGAAACCCAGGCTGCGAGCTGGAGGTGGACGGGGGCATGGACCCTGTGACCTGCAAGACGGTCATCGCCAGCGGGGCCAACGTGCTGGTGGCCGGCAGCGCCGTCTATGGGGCGGAGGACATCCCCGGGCGCATCCGGGAGCTGAGAGGGTGACGGTATGGAGTATTTTCCCGCGCCTTTGGAGAAGCTGGTGGAGCAGTTCGCCAGCCTGCCGGGCATCGGCGGCAAGTCCGCCCAGCGGCTGGCCTTCCATGTGCTGAGCCTGAGCGATGCGGAGGCCGAGGCGTTCGCCGGGGCCATCCTGGAGGCCAAGCGGACCGTCACCTGCTGTCCCGTGTGCCAGAATCTCACCGCCGGGGGGCTGTGCCCCATCTGCGCCTCGTCCAAGCGGGACGGGGAGACGGTGTGCGTGGTGGCGGACCCCCGGGATGTGGCCGCCATGGAGCGGGCCCGGGAGTACACCGGCCGCTATCACGTGCTTCACGGGGTCATCTCGCCCATGAACCACGTGGGGCCCGACGATCTGGAGCTCAAGAGCCTGGTGGAGCGGGTAGCCAGGGGGGAGGTCCGGGAGGTCATCATGGCCACCAACCCCGACACCGAGGGGGAGGCCACGGCCATGTATACCGCCCGGCTGCTCAAGCCCTTCGGGGTGAAAGTGACGAGGCTGGCCTACGGCATCCCCGTGGGGGGGCACCTGGAGTTCGCCGACGATGCCACCCTCATGCGGGCGCTGGAGGGCCGGCGGGAGATCTAGCGGCCAAAACAGCAGCAGCCCCCGGCCTTCCGGCCGGGGGCTGTTTTATGGACACTGCCTCCCGCGCTCCGGCGGGGTGGACATGCTGACAAAAATAGGGGGCGCCGCCCCCGTCACGTCAAAGGCCGCGGGCCGCCGGATCCGGCAGGTCATACCGCGCCAGCTCATTCCGCAAGGCGGATCTCCGTCTTTCCGGTTTCCTTCAGCGCCGCGTTCACCGCCGCCAGATACGTCCCGGACAGATCCGTTTGGGCGCCAATGATCGCGTCGCCCATCAGATTCCCCTCGCTGTCTACCACAACGGTGGTGGGGGTATACATCAAATTGCCGCAGAGGGTCGCGAGATCGCCGCCGCCGGCGATAATGGTGACGCCCTCAAACCCGGCCTTTTGCAGCACCTCCGCCGTTATTTCCGGATCGCCGCCGCCGTCCACGCAGACCGTCATCATCCGCACATTGTCCGGCAGTGCGCCGGCGAATGCAGCCAGATCCGGCAGCTCCACCAGGCATGAGCCGCAGGTCAGGGTCCAGAAGTTGATAATTGTGATATCCTTCGCGGCGATATCCTTCTGGGTGAACATCTCGCCATCCAGGGTGATGCCGGCAAAGGACTTCAGCGCCCCCAGAGCGGACGCCGTGCCGCCGCGCAGCCTACGCCGCTCCTTCTTGGGGGGCAGCTTCTGCGCGGGGGCGCGGCTTACAACAAGTATGCCCAGAGCGAAAATGTCCGCCAGGACCCAAATGAATATTTTTATCTGTCTCATGGCTGTACCCGCTTTCTTTTCATTTCACCGCGGCCCGGCACCGCCCCGCCGCTATATCCCTATTATACCTATTATGGAAAAATCTGCAATAGCAAAAAAGCGTGTTGACATAAACTTTTGCCAACACACTTTAAAGCTGAGATCGGGCCCTTCATATGTATAAATGCAAATCCAATAATATGGTCGTTTTAATCGCCTTTCAACACGTGTATGCGTTTTATAATATGTTTACTAATGAGAAATCTTTCCTATGATAAAACTGTAGATACGGTAGAGGAGACACATATGGCGCTGGACTATAAGGAAATCGGGAAGCGGATTACCCGCCGCAGAAATCAGCTGGGATTAAAGCAGTCTGAGGTTGAAGAGCTTGCTGAAATAAGCTATGGTTATCTTACCAATATTGAGCGTGCGGTTTCCATCCCCTCCATAGAGGTTGTCATGCGCCTTGCAATCGCACTGGAGACGACGCCGGATGAATTTCTGGTGGGGACCTCCCGGCGGGAGGGGGAGGAGTGGAGGGACGTGGCGGAGCTGCTGCGGACCATGGACGGCAGGCAGCTGGATTTAGCCAGGAGCTTTCTCACCTGGCTTCTGGAGCAGAAGATATAAAAGGAGACAGGCGCGGCTTTCTCAAGAAGCCGCGCCTGTCATAATATGCGCTGTCACGCCGTCCGGACGGTGACAATCACCCCGTCCACGTTGTTGCCGGAGACGGTGTACTCCCCCTGGTCCGGGAGGTAGACATTTTCCGCCCCCTCGGCGTACCAGATCTCATAGGTTCCCGCCCCGCACTCCACAACAAGGTGCTCCCCGTCAAAGGGAAACCCCTTCAGATACTCAATATACTCCTCCATGCACAGCCCCTCTCCGGCCATCTGGACGGCGTGGGGGATCCCCACATACCGGAAGTGCCAGGGCTCGTCCCAGATGCCCGTCAGCGCCTCCTTCCCGGCCTCGTAGCGGACCACCCAGCCGTAGTTCGGGCAGTTGCTGTTGATCCAGGCGTACTCGCCGGAGCCGTCGTAGTCGCCGCTGGAGCCGTCCCGGTAGAGGATGGAGAGATCCGCCGCCAGGCCCGTGTGGTGCTCGCTGCCGCCGGGCTGGGCCACGTACCGCTCCGCGTGGTCCTGACCGCTGCGCTGTGCGCTCTGGTCGAAGAGGTGCTGCTGATACGCCTCTGTCCGGTACCCCGCCACTACATTGATGGTCCGGCTGCCCCCCTGCTCCACGAAGTCCTCCAGCATCTCGTTGAGGGGCCCCATCGCCACAGGGGAGAGGTACACCTCCATATCCCGGACGTAGTAG
Source organism: Oscillospiraceae bacterium (assembly GCA_022804995.1). GTDB lineage: Bacteria > Bacillota > Clostridia > Oscillospirales > Oscillospiraceae > Pelethomonas. The sequence goes on along the minus strand of JAAWUC010000103.1, from coordinate 4,145 downwards.
CTGTCGTTTTTCTCCTCATAGACGCTGGCCAGGGGCGGTTCCTCCTCCGGAAACCGGTAGAAGATCTGGTTGTTGACCAGAATCAGCTCTCCGGTATGGATGGCCTCCTCCCCCAGATTGGTCCTGGTGCAGGCGATGCCGGAGGGGGTGGTCCGGTGCTCCGGCAGCTCCTCCCGGACCGGCGGCGGGGTGTCATCGGGGAGCTCGGGGGGCTCCTCCGGCGATGTTCCGCCGCCCCCGCCGAGGAGCCGCAGGCAGAGGATCGCCGCCGCCGCTCCCGCCAGCAGGGCGAGAACAACCGGAACCGGATGGATATAGACGCCGCGTCTGCGGCGGTATTTTCTCATTGCTGATGTGCCTCCTTCTCTGTCTCCGCCCAATCACCCGAAGCTCCGGCTGTTCCACTGGATCTGGCAGGTTCTGCCCCAGGCGGCGGTGGAGCTGATGGGAATATAGATGGTCTGGCCGTCGTAGGAGAAGGCCATGTCCGCATTGGCGTTGTAGCTGCCGTCACTGATGAGCGTCGCCTCCTGCTTGTCCAGGATGCCCAGAATCCGGTTGTTTCTCCAGTTGCTGTCCACGCTGTCCAGCCCCCAGTAGTCCCGCCAGCCCTCGCCGAAATTGCTCATCCCCCGCAGGCCCCAGGTCAGGTCCACCTCCGCCCCCACGGGCCAGGAGATGGTAAAGGCGAGAATCCGCCCGGACTGCACATCCACCGCCACGTCCATGGAGTAAGGGTCCCGGCTGAGGGTGGCGTAGTAGACCTGAAAGCCCACCTGGGTGTCGCTGTCCATATAGAGCACCTGTCCGCCGGAGGAGATGCCCACCGTATCGGCGGAGCTCCACAGCTGGGGCATGGCCCCCAGCTGGTAAAGGGTGCGCAGCTCGTCCTGGATCTGGACCAGCCGCCCGTGCCACTTCTCGGCCTCCGCCCCGGCGTTATAGTCCCCGCTGTCCGCCGGCAGGGTGGCCTCCACTCCGGTGATGTAAGTATAGTAGTTCTCCTGCCCCTTGTAGACCGTGGCGCTGCCGTCTACAATGCCGAAGCTGACGGATACCTCGTCCTCCTCCAGCCGCAGCACGGAGGCGGAGCCGCTGCGGGTCATCAGCAGCTTCTCCCCGATGGACAGCTGCATACTCTCGGCAAAGCCCTCCCGCTCCGCGTCCTGCCGCAGGACATGGGGCTCGTCCAGCAGCAGCCGGTCGTTCCACTGGGACAGCTTTGCCGGCAGAAAGATCGCCAGGGCCACCAGCGCCAGCGTCAGCGCCGGGTACAGCACCAGTGCCAGCCGTTCACTCCTCTTCCGCACGCTCCGCACCTCCCAACTCCGCCGTCGCCCGTGTGCCGAAGCCCAGCTCGCTCTGAAAGCGGAGGGTCCCGCCGTGGAGTTCGGCGATCTCCCGGCACAGGGCCAGCCCCAGCCCCGCGCCCCCCTCGGCCCGGGAGCGGGACTTGTCCACCATGTAGAAGGCCTCGGTAATTTTTCCGATCTCCTCCGCCGGGATGCCCCGGCCCTGGTCCTCCACGATGATCAGATACCGGTCCCCCTGGGGCCGTCCGGTGAGGTAGACCCGCCCGCCGGGGTCCGACGCCTTCCTGGCGTTGTCCAGCAGGTTTTGCAGGAGGGTCTGGAGCAGGGCGGCGTCCCCCCACAGCGTCCCGGGCTCCGCCCGAACGGAGAGGGTCAGCCCCCTGTCGGCCATGGCCGGCTGGCTGATGCGCCCCGCCTCCTCGCACAGGCGGAGCATATCCACCTCCCGGGCCTCCGCCGCGCCCCGCCCCACCACCACCAGGTTCATCAGGCTCAGGGACAGGTTTTCCAGCCGCTTCCCCTCGGAGAAGATGTACCCCGCGGCCTTGCACCGCTTCTCCTCCTCCAGCTCCCGGGAGCGGAGCATGTCGGCGTAGCCGATGATGGAGGTCAGAGGGGTCTTGAGCTCGTGGACGAAGCTGGCGGTGAAGTCCTCCTGCCGCCGTGCGGCGTCCTCCAGCTCCCGGACATTCTGGGCGATGGCGTCGGCCATGTGGTTGAAGTTGCGGGCGAGCTCCGCGATCTCGTCTCCGCCGGAGGCCTTCGCCCGGTGGGAGTAGTCCCCTGCGGCCAGCTGGTCCGTCACCCTGCCCAGGCTCCGGATAGGCCCGGTGAGCCAGCGGGACAGGGCGTACATGACACACCCGCTGGCCACCGCCACCGCCAGGAGAATCCAGCGGTAGATCTGGTAGTGGAGGTCCCGGGTGGTGAACAGTTCGCTGATATCCCGGACCGTCTCCATATACAGGATGCCGTCGGGCAGGGCCACGGGCCCGGCGCAGTGGATGAGCACCCGGCCGGAGGACCCGTCCCGGCGGATGGAGTAGCCGGTGGAGCGGCTGTCGATCTGGCGGAGGAGGTTGCTGTCGCTGCCGGAGTTCAGGGTGGAGTACACCTGGGCCCCGCCGGAGGTGCTCACCTGAAAGGCCCGTCCGGCGAAGTAGTCCCCCTCCTCCAGGGTCCGCTGGAGGCTCCGGGCGCTGCCCGACAGGTTCTCCAGGGTGACGCCCCGGGCGTCGCACACCGCCTCATAGGACAGGCGGAGGAGCTGCAGCTCCTCCTGAGCCACGGCGATCTCCCGCTCCAGGGTGGTCTGGAAGGACAGGGAGATGAGCAGATAGCTGCCCACCCCCAGGGAGAGCACCAGGATGCACAGGGACAGCAGCGTCACCTTCCAGGCAAACTTCATTCGTCATGGACCTCCAGGCGGTAGCCCACCTTATAGACGGCGGCGATCCGCTCCTGCCAGCCCAGCTTTTTCCGCAGCCGCTGGACGTGGAGATCCACAGTGCGGCTGTCGCCCATATAGTCGTTCTCCCAGACCCGCTCGTAGATGGTTTCCCGGAAGAGGGCGATGTTCTTATTCTGCAAAAAGAGGATGAGGAGGTTGTACTCCTTGGCGGTGAGCTGGACCGGCTCGCCGCCTCTGGTGACCACCCGGGACTGGGTATCCACCACCACGTCCCCCACGGTGATGCGGCTCTCGGTCTTGTGGTAGCGGCGCAGGACCGTCTCCACACGGGCCAGCAGCTCGGCGATCTCAAAGGGCTTGGTGATGTAGTCGTCGGCCCCCAGCTTCAGGCCCTTGATCCGGTCCTTGACGGCGCTGCGGGCGGTGATGAAGATGACGGGGATCTCCATGGGGGCCAGGTACTCCATGAGCTCAAACCCGTCGATGCCCGGGAGCATCACGTCCAGGAGAATCAGGTCATAGCGCCGGCTGTTGACGGCATCCGCAGCCTCGATGCCGGTGAACACGCAGTCACAGGTGTACCCGGCAGAGGTCAGGCTCATATCCAGGAGGTCCGAGATGGGCTTCTCGTCCTCCACAACCAGAATTCGAATCATTATGTCTCCTTTTTTGCCGCCCGTCTGCGGCGGGCAGATCGTGTGCGAATTTCTCTGCCTATCAGAATAACAAATCCGGGGGACAAATGCAACAGGGAGTTTGCGGGGCGGCCGCCAAATCTCCCGTTGCGTTTTCCCGCTGTTTCCGGTATACTGTGGGGGAGACAGAGGAACGGAAAAGGAGAGGCGCAATATGAAGATCGTCACCATCTACACCGACGGGGCCTGCTCCGGCAACCCGGGGCCCGGGGGCTGGGGGGCCATCCTCCGCTACGGGGAGCACGCCAAGGAGCTCTCCGGCGGGGAGAGGAACACCACCAACAACCGCATGGAGCTTACGGGGGTTATCCGGGCGCTGGAGGCCCTCCAGGAGCCCTGTCAGGTGGAGCTGTACTCCGACAGCAAGTATGTGATTGACGCCCTGGAGAAGGGCTGGGCCAAGGGCTGGCGGGCTAGGGGCTGGGTGAAGAGCGACAAAAAGCCGGCCCTGAACCCCGACCTGTGGGAGCGGCTGCTGGCGCTGTGTGAGATCCATCAGGTCCGCACCCACTGGGTCAAGGGACACGCCGACAATCCCCACAACAACCGCTGTGATCAGCTGGCGGTGGCCCAGTGGCAGAAGCTGAAGTGAGAGGCGCAAAAGAGTTCACAGCTTGTTTACAGCAAGGACATGATTTCTTCTTAATCTTCCGGTACTATTAGTTCAGCAAAGGGGCCACACCCCAATGCGATTTCTCCCTCCTAAAACACACACAACACACACCA
>JAAWUC010000102.1 GCA_022804995.1 Oscillospiraceae bacterium | reverse complement strand
CTGGTTGGCGTACTGCCGGGGGGAGACGCCCTTGATCTCCTTGAAGGCCCGGGAGAAGTAGAACGGATCCTCAAAGCCCACGGAGTTGGAGATCTCCTGGATGGAGAGATCGGTCCCCGCCAGCATGGCGCAGGCCCGCTCGATGCGGTACTCCAGCAGAAACCGCTTGGGGGACATCTGGAACCGCTTCATAAACCGGCGGTATAGGCTGGAGTGGCTCACGGAGGCGTACTCCGCCAGGCCCTCCACCGTGATGGGCGTCTCGTAGTGGTTGACGATGTACTCCGCCGCCAGCAGGGCGCAGTCCGCCGTCTCCCTCTGCCGGTCCCGGCTCCCGGTGGCCGTGCGCACCAGGAAGGACAGCAGGCTGTACAGCTGGGCCGTCATGGCCAGGTTCTCATGGGTGGCGGTGCCGTAGCTGCGGTAGATGTTCTCCACCAGCCGGCAGAGCTCATCGCTGTCCCGGCCATAGTAGACCGGCTCCTCCTTTTTCAGGTCCGTCTGGGCCACATAGTCCGCCGCATCCAGCCCAGCGAAGCCCACCCACACATACTCCCAGGGGTCCTGGGCGTCGGCGCAGTAGTGGATCGTGGTGTCCGGGTAGGCCAGGAAGGTGTCCCCGGCCTTCAGCTCATAGCGCCGCTCGCCGCAGAGGAACACCCCCCGCCCGGCGATAATGTGGTGGAGCAGGAAGTGGTTGCGCACACCGGGACCCCAGCCGTAGCTGGGCGCGCACTGCTGGCTCCCTGTGTTCTGCACGTAGAGTGAGGCGGTCCGCCGCTCCAGCTTCAGGGAATTTTTATAGAGACTGCTCTGCTCGTTCATTCGCCTCGCTCCTCCTCTCCAGTTCTCCCGCCTGGGGCGGGGAAGGTCGGAATCATTGCTCTGCATGGTTCGTTTATATTATAACGATTTCCGGCTATCTTGTCCATATCTTCCAGCCAATTCCCAAAACTCCGTCGATAAATTTGACGTTTTATCCAAATTTTTTCCGTATTTTGGTGGAATTTGCCGGAAAAACCGCTAGCTCTCCCCCAATTTTCGACACCGGAGGGCCCCTGTTCCGCCCTTGACTTTTTCACACTGCCGTGCTATCATGCTAAAGCGAAAGGACGACAGGAGGCGGCTTATGGACGTATTTCACAGCGCGGGCTCCGCCCTGCTGGTGCGGGCTATCCTGGCCCTGGAGACAGAGGAGGAGTGCCGGGCCTTCCTGGAGGATCTGATGACCGGCAGAGAAATTCAGGACTGCTCCCAGCGGCTTCTGGTGGCGCGGCTTCTGCGGCAGCGGCTGGTGTACAGCCGGATCGCCGAGGAAACCGGCGCCTCCAGCGCCACCATCAGCCGGGTCAACCGGTGCTGTACCTACGGCGCCGGGGGCTACCGGACGGTGCTGGAGAGGCTGGAGGAGCGGGAAGAGGAGGAACAAGAGGATGTTTGACGCTTCAGCCCTCAAGGGCGGCGAGCGGGCCAGCGCCCGGCTGCGGGCCCTGTACCGGCGGCGGGGCTACTGCCTCTACAGGATGAGCCGGTTTGAGGAGTACGAGCTCTACGCCCGCAACAGGCGTTTTCTGGTGAGCCGGGATATTCTCAGCTTTACGGACAAGGATGGGCGGCTGATGGCCCTCAAGCCCGACGTGACCCTCTCCATTATCAAGAACGCCCCGGACGCGGGGGAGGGGCTTCAGAAAGTGTACTACCACGAGAATGTCTACCGCACCTCCCCGGCGGCGGTGGGCTACCGGGAGATTATGCAGACCGGTCTGGAGTGCATCGGCCAGGTGGGGCTCCTCGAGGAGGGGGAGGTCCTTTCCCTGGCGGCGGAGAGCCTGGAGGCCATCGGCAGGGCGTATCTGCTGGACGTGAGCCATCTGGGCTTTGCGGCCGGACTGACGGAGCGGCTGGCAGAGGCGGTAAGGCGGGACATTCTGGCGGAGCTGGGGCGGAAGAACGTCCCGGCCCTGCGGGAGCTGTGCGCCCGAAACGGCGTGGAGCACGCATTGTCGGAGAAGCTGTGCAAGCTGGCGGGACTCTACGGCGGCGCGGAGCTGTTCCCCCGGCTGGAGGAGCTGGCGGAGGACGGCGCCTCCCGGGCCGCCCTGGCGGAGCTGCGGACCCTGTGGGGGATGATGGAGAGCCTGGGCCTGGCGGAGAACCTGCGGCTGGATTTCTCCATCGTCAACGATATGAGCTACTACAACGGGCTGATTTTCCGGGGGTACCTGCCGGGTCTGGCCAGCGGCGTGCTGGCGGGGGGCCGGTATGACAACCTGCTGCGGAAGATGGGCCGGCAGGGCGGGGCCGTGGGCTTCGCCGTGTACCTGGACCAGCTGGAGCGGCTGGAGGAGACGGAGAGCGGATACGACGGGGACGTGCTGCTGCTGTACCGCCCGGAGGACGATCCCGCCGCCGTGGCGGCGAAGGCCCGGGCCCTGGGCCGGGACGGGCGGGTCGTGCGGACAGACCGGCGGGAGCCCCCCGGGCTGCGCTTCCGGGAGACGGTCCGGTTTGAGGAAGGGGGCCAGGCGTGATGGAGCTTGTGAATATCGCCCTGCCCAAGGGCCGGCTGGGGGAGAAGGTCTACCAGCGGCTCAAGGCCGCCGGGTACCCCTGTCCCTCCATTGAGGAGGAGAACCGGAAGCTGATTTTTGAAAACCCCGAGGCCGGCGTCCGATACTTCTGGGTGAAGCCGTCGGATGTGGCGATTTATGTGGAGCGGGGTGCCGCCGATGTGGGCGTGGCCGGGAAGGACATCCTGCTGGAGTACAGCCCGGACGTCTACGAGCTGGCGGACCTGGGGCTGGGAAAGTGCCGGATGTGCGTGGCCGGGAGGAGGGACTTCCGGGACCGGACGGACCGGACGCTGCGGGTGGCTACGAAGTTCCCCCATATCGCCGCCCGGTACTACGCTTCCCGGAGCCGGGATATCGAGATCATCAAGCTCAACGGGTCCATTGAGATCGCGCCCATCCTGGGGCTCAGCGACGTAATCGTGGACATCGTGGAGACGGGAAAGACCCTGCTGGAGAACGACCTGGAGCCCAAGGAGACCATTGTGCCCATCTCCGCCCGGCTTATCGCCAACAAGGTCAGCTATAAGTTCAAGCATGAGCAGATCGCCGCCCTCCACCGGCGGGTGGCGGATACATTATAATATAGAGTAGCGGAGGATTCTGTCATGATTCGCATTTTAGACGCGGAGAAGGTTCCGCTGTCAGAGATTCTGGCCCGGACGGAGGACACCCGGGACCTGTCCGGCACGGTGGCCGGGATTATTGCCGAGGTCCGGAAGCACGGCGACGAGGCCCTGCGGCGGTACAGCAGGGAGTTCGACAAGGCGGACGTCCATGAGCTGGAAGTTCCTCCGGCGCGGATGGAGCAGGCTCTGGCGGCGCTGGACCCGGCCCTCCGGGCGGTGCTGGAGGAGGCGGCGGAGAATATCCGGGCCTTCCACCGGCGGCAGGTCCAGAACGGGTTTGTCATCAGCGAGAAGCCCGGCGTGGTGCTGGGGCAGAAGGTGACGCCCATTGAGAAGGTGGGGGTCTACATCCCCGGCGGCACCGCGCCCCTGCCCTCCACGGTGCTCATGGACTGCATCCCCGCCAAGATTGCCGGTTGTCCGGAGCTTGTCATGGTCTCCCCGCCCACCTGTAATGGGGATATCGCGCCCGCTATTCTGGCTGCGGCAAAGATCGCCGGGGTGGACCGGGTGTTCCGCTGCGGCGGGGCCCAGGCGGTAGCGGCCTTGGCTTACGGTACCGAGACCATTCCCCGGGTGGACAAGATCGTGGGCCCCGGCAACGCCTTCGTGGCGGAGGCCAAGCGGCAGGTCTTTGGCTTGGTGGGCATCGACATGATTGCCGGCCCCAGCGAGATTCTGGTCATTGCCGACGGGAACAGCGACCCCCGCCATGCGGCGGCGGACCTCCTCAGCCAGGCGGAGCACGACAAAAACGCCTGCGCCGTGCTGGTGACGGACTCCCGGGCCCTGGCGGAGGCTGTGGCCGTGGAGCTGGAGCGGCAGGCGGCGCTGCTGCCCCGGGCGGAGATTGCCCGGGCGTCTCTGGAGGCCAAGGGGAAGATGATTATTACCAGAGACATCCCAGAGGCGGTTGAAATCGCCAACGCCCTGGCTCCGGAGCACCTGGAGCTGTGCGTTGATAATCCCTTCGACTATCTGGAGCAGGTGAAAAACGCCGGGTCCGTCTTCCTGGGCCGGAGCTGCCCCGAGGCCTTGGGGGACTACTTCGCGGGGGCCAACCACACCCTGCCCACCAGCGGCACGGCCCGGTTTTCCAATCCCCTGTCGGTGGAGGACTTTGTCAAGAAGTCCCAGTTCATCTACTACAGTGACAGCGCCCTGGACCGTGTCGCGGAGAAAATCGCCGCCTTCGCCCGGCAGGAGGGCCTGGAGGGCCATGCCCGGAGCGCGCTGGTCAGGGGCGCGCAGGAAGGAGAAGCCATATGAGCAGATTTTTGAGCCGGCGGTTCGCGGACCTGGAGGCCTATGTCCCCGGGGAGCAGCCCCAGGATATGCAGTATGTCAAGCTAAACACCAACGAATCCCCCTTCCCCCCCGCTCCGGCGGTGCGTGAGGCGGTAAACGCGCTGGAAATCGACCGCCTGAACCTCTACCCGGACCCGGAGGGCAGGGCCCTGCGGGAAGCCCTGGCTGGGCACTACGGTGTGGGGATGGAGAACGTCTTTCTGGCCAACGGCTCCGACGAGCTGCTCAACTACTTCTTCATGGCCTTCTGCGACGGGGAGCGGGGGGTGGCCTACCCGGCCGTCAGCTATGGGTTCTACCCGGTATACGCCAGCCTGTACCGCCTGCCCGCCCAGGAGATCCCTCTCCGGGAGGGCTTCCGGCTGGAGCCGGGGGACTACTGCGGCATCGGAAAAAACGTGGTCATCGCCAACCCCAACGCCCCCACAGGCCAGACCATCTCTGTGGAGGAAATCGAGGGGATTGTCAAGTCCAATCCGGACTATGTGGTGATGATCGACGAGGCCTACATCGACTTCGGCGGGGAGAGCTGCCTGCCTCTGGTGGGGAAATACGAGAACCTGCTGGTGTGCCAGACCTTTTCCAAATTCCGCTCCCTGGCGGGAGGGCGGCTGGGCTTCGCCATCGGCAGTCCGGCTCTCATCGGGGATCTGGATATGATGAAATACTCCACCAATTCCTACAATATCAACCGCCTGACTATGGCGGCGGCGATTGCCACCATCGAGAACGACGAATATTATGTCAATAACAGCAAAAGGATCCAGGAGAACCGGGCCTACACCGTCTCGGAGCTGGACAAGCTGGGCTTCGAGACCCTGCCCAGCAAGGCCAACTTCATCTTCACCCGCTGCAGGGCCGTGGACGGCGGAACGCTCTACCGGGCGCTGAAGGCCAGGGGCGTGCTGGTACGGCACTGGGACAAGCCTGAGATCATCGACTGGTGCCGGGTGACCATCGGCTCCCGGGAGCAGATGGATATTTTCCTGGAGAAGGTCCGGGAGATTTTAAGGGAGGTGGGCTGATGCGGACAGCGGAGCTGAGCCGGAAGACGGCGGAAACCGACATCACCCTGCGGCTGGACCTGGACGGCACGGGGAAGAGCGAGGTCTATACCGGATGCGGGTTCCTCAACCATATGCTCACCCTCTTTGCCCGCCACGGGCGCTTTGACCTGGAGGTGGCGTGCAGCGGGGATACCTATGTGGACGACCACCACACGGTGGAGGACATCGGCATCTGCCTGGGGGACGCCTTTGCCCAGGCCCTGGGGGACAAGCGGGGCATCACCCGCTACGGCTCCATGCTCCTGCCCATGGACGAGGCGCTGATTCTCACCGCCGTGGACATCAGCGGCCGGGGGATGCTGTGCTGCAGCCTGGATATCCCCACAGAGCGGGTGGGCACCTTCGACACGGAGCTGGCGGAGGAGTTTCTCATCGCCCTGGCCCGCCGGGGAAATATGACCATCCACGTCCGGCAGCTGGCCGGGAGGAACAGCCACCATATTATAGAAGGCGCCTTCAAGAGTCTGGGCCGCTCCCTGGGACAGGCGGTGGCTATTGACCCGAAATTTTCCCAGGAGATCCCCTCCACGAAGGGAGTGCTGTAAGTGATTGCCATTATCGACTACGGCGTGGGCAACCTGTTCTCCCTCAAGAGCTCCTTCGCCGCCATCGGGGCGGACACCATCGTCACCAGCGACCCGGACACTCTGCGGCAGGCGGAAAAGCTGGTCCTGCCGGGGGTGGGGGCCTTCGGGGACGCGGCGGCGCTTCTGGCGGAAAAGGGGCTGGATAAATTGGTCAAAGAGGAGGCCGGACGGGGCAAGCCCCTGCTGGGCATCTGCCTGGGAATGCAGCTGCTGTTTGAGTACAGCACGGAATACGGACGCCACCAGGGCTTGGGGCTCATCCCCGGCGGCGTGCGGGATATCCGGGAGGTCGTCCCGGCGGCTTATAAGGTTCCCCACATCGGCTGGAACGCCTTGAAACTCCCGGAGGAGAAACCGGCAAGCCCTCTGTTTCGCTATATCAAGGAGGGGGACTGCGTGTACTTCGTCCACTCCTTCGCCGCCATGGACTGCGGGGCGGACACCATCGCCACGGCGGAATACGGGGCGGACCTGACAGCGGCGGCGGCAAAGGGGAACGTGTATGGGACCCAGTTCCATCCGGAGAAGAGCGGGGCCGTGGGGCTGAACGTCCTGCGGGCCTTTTGCGAGATGTGAGGAGGCGGAGACAAAATGCTGATATTTCCGGCGATTGATTTGAAGGACGGCAAGGTTGTCCGTCTCTATAAGGGGGATTTTGCCACGGTCCATCAGGTGGCGGAGGACCCGGTGTCCACAGCCCGGCTCTTTTATGACGCCGGGGCCCGGTATCTGCATATGGTGGATCTGGACGGAGCAAGGGACGGCAGGCGGAAAAACAGCGAGATTGTCCGGGCCGTCTCGGAGGCCGGCCTGAAAATCGAGCTGGGGGGCGGCATCCGCTCCATGGCGGATCTGGAGGCGGTGTTCGCGCTGGGCGTCTGGCGGGCGGTCATCGGCTCCGCCGCCGTCAGCGCCCCGGATTTTGTCCGGCAGGCGGTGGCGGCCTACGGCCCCGAAAAGATCGCCGTGGGCATCGACGCCAAGGACGGCACCGTCCGCACCGCCGGCTGGATGGAGGACGCCGGACTGGACTGCCTGGCGTTCGCGAAAAAAATGGAGGGCATGGGCGTAAAGTATATAATCTTTACAGATATTGATACAGACGGCACCCTGGAGGGCCCCTCCTGGGAACGGCTGGCGGCGCTGCAAAAGGCTGTGGGCTGCTCTGTCACCGCCTCCGGCGGCGTGTCCTCCAACGAGGACCTGCGGCGGCTGGGGGAGATGGGGCTCTACGGGGCCATCGTGGGCAAAGCGTGGTACACCGGCGCGGTGGATCTGGCCCAGGCGGTCCGGGAAGGGGGGCCCCAGTGATTACAAAACGTATTATTCCATGTCTTGATGTCAAAAACGGCAGAGTGGTAAAGGGCGTCAACTTCCTGGGGCTGGCGGACGTGAGCTCCCCGGTGAAGCTGGCGAGGTTCTACTCCGACTGCGGCGCGGACGAGCTGGTTTTCTACGATATCACCGCCTCCGCCGAGGGCCGGGCCCTGTTCACGGACATTCTCACGGAGGTGGCCTCCACCATCTTCATCCCCCTCACCGTGGGGGGCGGCATCAATACGGTGGAGGACTTCGACCGGGTGCTCAAGTGCGGCGCGGATAAGGTCAGCGTCAACTCCGGGGCCATCCGGGACCCGTCCCTGATTCCGGCGGCGGCGAAGAAGTACGGGGACCAGTGCGTGGTTCTCAGCGTGGACGCCAAGCGGGTGGACGGGCAGTTCCGGGTCTTTGCCAAGGGGGGCCGGGAGGACACGGGCCTGGACGCCATCGAGTGGATTCGCTCCGGTGTTGCCAACGGAGCTGGAGAAATCGTGCTCAACAGCATCGACACCGACGGCGTGAAGAACGGTTTTGACCTGGAGATGCTGGAGGCGGTGTGCGATGTGGTGGACGTGCCGGTGATCGCCTCCGGCGGGGCCGGGTGCGCGGACCACTTCAAGACGCTCTTCCACACCCTGCCCAAGGTGGACGCGGGGCTGGCGGCCTCCATCTTCCACTTCGGCGAGGTCTCCATCCCGGACCTCAAGCGGGCGCTGGCGGCGGACGGGATCATCATGAGATTGTGAGGAAACACAGTATGCTGACTATAGATGAACTGAAATTCAACAGCCACGGCCTCATCCCGGCTGTGGTGGTGGACGCGGCCAGCAAAAAGGTGCTGACCCTGGCCTACATGAACCGGGAGAGCCTGGAGATTTCCATGAAGGAGGGCCGGACCTGCTTCTGGTCCCGCTCCCGGCAGGAGCTGTGGCGGAAGGGCGAGACCAGCGGGAACGTCCAGCACAT
>JAAWUC010000101.1 GCA_022804995.1 Oscillospiraceae bacterium | reverse complement strand
GACTATGAAGTGTCTGTCCGTTCTGCACAAGCTGTTTGCACCATTGCTGCCTTCAGCACTTTACTCAAGCGGTTTTAGCCTATTGGTACAGCTTCTCAGATCAGCATAGGCAACATAAACATCTTGGCTTCCATAGGTAGACAGCGCATTATAAAACGCCTTGGCGGATGCAGGGTCCGGCCCAGATGTGTCAGCCGCTATTGCCGGGGTAATCAGCCCCAGGCATAACGCAAGAGAAACTAGCCTTTTCTTCATTCTGTTTTCTTCCTTTCCTACTGATATTTGTTCCAACAAAGCCCTAAAGGCCGGGAATCTGACAACAGGTTCCCGGCTTTCAATAGCCCCGGTGCGGATCTGCGCCTTTATCCTCCCGCTGGATTTCCATATCATACTTTTTCCCGATAGAATCTGTTCCATATGCGTCCAGACAGGTGGAGCGCGCCCCAGCCAGCCGCTTCATATCCTTTTGTGTCTGGCAATCAATAATCACCACGTGATAATGCGTAGCGCCATTTCAGCCAAAACAATTACCCGCTTTCTGTATGTTCATATTACCACAATATCTCTGCTTTTCAAGAACGGCAGAGAGGCCGAGGCAAAAACTATTATCGATTTCCGTCCCGGTCGAGAAGGGCGTTAGCGATGCACCCGGCCGCGAAGGATTTTCCAGTCCCAGCGTCCCCGAACAAAAGCAGTCCTATGTTCCTCTTGAACGCCTGGGGCCAGTGATTGACATAGGCGTGGGCTTTCGCCATCGTCCAGAAGCAGACAGTTCCCGCAATCATAATTGTAGCAGCTATGCACCAGCCTCCGGGCGGTGCGGTACTGCTGGTAGTTCATGCGGACAATCACGGTTCACTCTCCATGATGGGCAGCTTGGAAATTTTCAGCGCGGCCCTTTTGCCGGTTTTTCACCCTCTGCGGAAGAGCGGCCGGTCCTATTGGCGCACCTCCCCCGGCGGACAGGTCCCGTTTCCCGGGATCAGCTTCGTAGAAAAGCGGATCTCCCGGCTGCCGATGGCGTTTTTCGCCTCAATCCGCTCAATAATCAATTCCGCCAGCCGCGCGCCCATCGCCGCCGGGAACTGCTCCACACAGGTGGGCTGGACATACAGCAGATCGTGGTTGCAGATGGCGCCAAAGCTGCACAGCGACAGTGCCTCCGGTACAGCCAGCTGTGCGCTCCGGCAGAACCGGAGCACCCCGAGGGCCAGCAGGTTATTGGCGGTGATGATGGCGGTAGCCCCCCGCTCCCAGAGAAATCGTGCCCCTTCTGCACCGCTGGAGAGGCGGTTGAAGTTTCCGTGGTAGAGATAGGGGTACGCCTCGTCCACCGTGATACCCGCAGTCCGCATGGCGCTCCGGAAGCCGTCCAGCCGCTCCATGGCCGAGGAGACGTAGGACTCGCCGTTGAGCAAGCCGATGCGCCGGTGCCCCAGGGCCAGCAGGTGCGCCGTCAGCTCCCGCAGGCCCGTGAAGTTGTCGTTGTCTACGTAGTCCCCCTGGAACGCGGGGTCCGGCACCTTCCGTCCAAACAGCGCTACCGGCAGCTGGCGGCTGATCTGCGTGATAAAGTCATTGTTTTTTCCGCTGATATTGATAATGATGCCGTCAACCTGCTTCTCCCGGAGCAGGCAGAGGTACTCCCGCTCCCGGTCCTGGCTGCTGTCTGTCGAGCAGACAAACAGGTTGTAGCCCCGCCGGTTGAGCACATCCTCCACCGAGCGGACCATCACAGTAAAAAAGTCGTTGGAGATATCCGACACCACAAACCCCACCGTCTTGGAGCTGTCACTCTTGAGCGTCCGGGCGATGGAGTTGGGATAGTAGCCCAGCTGCTCAATGGCATCGTTGACCTTGCTCACCAGCTCCGGCTTCACGGACGCGCTCTTATTGAGCACCCGGGAAACAGTGGCGATGGAAACGCCGGCCTCCCGGGCCACATCTTTTATTGTTGCATTGGCCATACGTTTCTCCTACAAAGCGCCATAAAGTAAAGGTTTACAAGAGAATGGTACAATAATTTCCGCATAATTGCAAGGAAATTTTTAAAATGTCCCTGCGGAGGGGCCGTTCTCTATAAACTGCCCAAAAACCGCGTGGCAAAAATGTCGGTTTTTAACAAAAATCCTCAGTTTTTAAAATCCGCTATTGACAATGATGGACCTATTCGCTATGATATATCTATACAGAAAACGTATACATTTGTAAAAAAATATTATTGAAGTGAAATTACGGGTTATTTTGAAAATATTCCAATTTCTCTTTTCTTTTCCCCAAAAATGTAAACGTTTTCAAAAATTAGAAGAACTACTATGAATGGAGGAAACGCACATGAAGAGAAGGATTTTATCCTGTATGCTGGCTGTAACCCTGCTCGCCGCCCTACTGAGCGGCTGCGGGCAGAAAGGCGGCGGCGCCATCAAAATCGGACTGACCGTCCCCCTCAGCGGTGACCGGGCTGCCGAGGGCAGCTACGCCTCCAACGCGGCTAAGCTTGTGGAGGAGGAGATCAACGCCGCCGGCGGTGTGCTGGGCCGGGAGATCAAGATCGAGATTCAGGATTCCACCGGCACCGACGTGGGCGCCACCAACGCTTATCTGAAGCTGGCCGCCGACAAGGACATTGTGGCCATTATCGGACCGGACAACTCCAACGACAACATCGCCATCGCCTCCTCTGCGGAGAGCTCCAAAATTCTCACCACCGGCCAGGGCTCCAGCCCCGCCCTCCAGTCCACCTGCGAACAGGGGGAGTGGGTGTTCCAGCTGCGGGCCTGCGACTCCACCCTCTGCGCGGCCCTGATGGACTACGCCTGCAATGAGACAGGCGCCAAGACCTTCACCATCATCCACGACACCGAAACCGCCTCCTCTGATCAGGCCCGTCTCTTCCAGGAGGGCATCGAGGCTCAGGGCGGCACAGTGGAGAACGTACTCTCCTACACCAGCGGCACCAAGGACTTTACCGCCCAACTGACCCAGGCCATTCAGACCAATTCCGACGCCATTGTCATGGCCTGCCTCTACACCGAGGCCGCCATTATCATCCAGCAGGCCCGGGATATGGGCATTGACAGGCCCATCTTCGGCTCCAACGCTTTCGGCGACCCCATCGCCATCGATCTGGCCGGAGACGCCATCAACGACGTGTACAGCGTCACCGCCTGGGTGCCCAACACCCCCAATGAGCTGGGCGCGGCCTTCTCCGCGAAGTACACCGAAGCCTATGACGAGGCCTGCGCCAAGGCCGCCGCCCAGATCCGCGACCACGTCTACGTCATCTGCGCCGCCGTCGAGGCCGCCGGCAGCACGGACCGCACCGCCGTCCGCGACGCCATGCTGACCCTCACAAGCTACCAGGGGGCCATCACCACCTACGATTGCAGTACTCGGGGCAACTGCGGCAAGGGCGGGCTCATCGTCCAGGTCAAGGACCAGGTCCCCACCATCGTCAAGGAAATCACCACCTGATAACCGCCTCCGCCGGAGACAGTCAGCACGGAAGGAGCAGATATGGTCATACAACTTCTCGTATCGGGTATCGCGGTGGGCATCGTCTACGGCCTGATCGCCATGGGGATGGTGCTGATCTTCCGCACCGTCGGTATTATGAACTTTGCCCAGGGTGATTTCCTGATGTTCGGCGGTTACTTCGCCTACACCTTCAACCAAGTCCTGGGACTTCCCATCGTCCCCGCCCTGATTCTGGCATCCCTGTGCATGGGAGCCATCGGCATCCTCTTTATGCGCACCTCCTACTGGGCCCTGCGGGGAGCCCAGGCCAAAGCCATTATCGTCAGCGCCATGGGCGCATCTATTGTACTCAAGGAGGGAGCCCGCCTCCTCTGGGGCTCTATCCCCCTCTCCCTGGACAAGGTGAAGGAGGGCTCGGTCACCATCGCGGGGGCCACCATCCAGTGGCAGTACGCGGCCATTATCGCCATCGCCTTTCTGCTGATGCTGCTGGTGTACGTCCTGCTGGAGAAAACCTTCATCGGCTACATCATGCAGGCCACCGCCCAGGATCAGTATATGTCCTCCCTCTCGGGCATCCCCGTGGTCGTCTCCATCGGCATGACCTTCGCCCTGAGCGCCGCCATCACCGGCATCTGCGGCGGACTGCTGGCCCCCATCTTCTTTCTGAGCAATACCATGGGCGCCACCGCGGGCCCCAAGGCCTTTGCCGCCATTGTCATCGGCGGCTTCGGCAGTGTGCCCGGCGCCATCATCGGCGGACTCATCGTGGGGCTGGTGGAGCAGTTCGGCGGGGCCTATATCTCGTCCACCTACCAGCTGGTGCTAATCTATGTGGTCCTGATTATTTTCCTGATGTTCCGGCCCAAGGGCCTGTTCCAGGAGAAAATTCAGGAGAAAGCCTAGGAGGGATACGATGCTGCAAAAGAAACGAATCCATCCCCTGCCGGCAGCCGGAGCCGCAGTCTTCGCTCTGGCGCTGGCAGCGGCTCCGGGCTTCGCCTCGGTCTACACCGTCCACGTGCTGAGCGTGGCGATGATCTCCTATCTCTGCGTGCTCAGCGTCTATGTGCTGCTGGGGCTGTGCGGGCAGAACTCCTTCGCCCAGGCAGGGCTGTGGGGCGTGGGGGCCTATCTGGCAGGCAATGTGCTGCTGAAGACCCCCGGCGGAAGCGCCGCTGCCTTTCTGGCCGCCGTGGGCGGCACGGCCCTGGTGGCCTTTCTCCTGGGCTTTGCCTTCTTCCGCCTGCGGCAGTACTACTTCACCTTCGCCTCCATCGGCCTCATGACCATTCTCAACGGCATCTTCATGAACTGGGAGGCATTCTCCGGCGGCGCAGTGGGTATGAAGGGGATTCCCGCTTTCTCCCTCTTCGGCTGGACGGCCTCCACGGAGCAGAGCAAGTTTTACGTCATCTTCGCGGTCTGCCTGGCGGCGACAGCTCTGATTCTCCTGCTCTTCCGCTCTGCGCTGGGCCGCTCCTTCATGGCCATCCGGGACAACGAGATGACCGCCGACAGCATGGGCATCAACAGCCTTCTGACCAAGAGCATCGCCTTCGCCATCTCGGGCGCGCTGTGCGGCGCGGCGGGGGCCCTCTACGCCTCCCTCTCCGGATACCTCAGCTATCAGAGCTTCACGTACAACCAGTCCACTATCTATCTCATTATGATCATGATCGGGGGCACCATGTCCCCGGTGGGAGCCATCATCGGCACCTGCGTCATCACACTGCTCCAGGAGGGGTTCCGCTCCCTCCAGGACTACATGCAGCTTATCTACGGCCTGGGCGTCATCATCCTGATGATCTTCCAGCCGGAGGGAATCTTGGGAGGAGGGAGAGCGCTCTATGAACGCCTTGCGAAGCGAAGAGAGAAGACCGAAGCTGGTTCTGTCTGATGTGTGCAAGAGCTTCGGCGGCGTCACTGCGGCCCAGGAGATCTGTCTGGAGATCTATGGCGGCGAGGTCCTGGGGCTCATCGGACCCAACGGTGCGGGCAAGACCACCCTCATCAATCTCATCACCGGCGTGTACAGGGCCAGCCGGGGCGAGATGATATTCAAGGGCCAGAGCATCACCCGCCAGCCCACCTACCGGAGGGCCAAGGCCGGCATCGGCCGCACCTTTCAGCACCCCCATCTGCTGGACCGGTGCGACGTGCTGACCAATATCATCATGGGCAGCGACATGGCCGCCCGGAAGCGGACCGGCGCAAAGCCGGAGCTGGAGCGGGAACTGCCGGAGATCCTCGCCTGCGCCGGTTTGGAGCACATCCGCCTCCACGACCCTGTGAGCAAGCTCTCCTACGGCCAGCAGAAGCTGCTGGAGGTGGTGCGGGTTCTGCTCAGCCATCCGGATATCCTGCTGCTGGACGAACCGGCGGCGGGGCTGAACAACCGTGAAACCCAGTATGTGGCGGATCTGATCCGCTACGCGGTCCAGCGGGACATCGGCGTGCTGCTGATTGAGCACTCCATGGAGCTGGTTATGAGCATCTGTGACCGGATCACGGTGCTGAACTTCGGCCATCAGATCGCTACCGGCACACCGGCGGAGATCCAGAACAACGAGGAAGTGATCCGCGCCTATCTGGGAGGAGGCAGTGACGATGCTGAAGATTGAAAACTTGACGGCCCGCTACGGCAGCATTGAGGCCCTCCACGGCATCAGCCTCCAGGTGGACGAACATGAGATGGTGTCCCTCATCGGCGCCAACGGCGCGGGCAAGACCACCCTGCTCAACAGCATCTCCGGCACGGTGTCCACCACCGGCAGCATCTCCTTCCAGGGCACGGAAATCCTCCAGGCCAAGGCGGCGCGGATCGCCCGGCTGGGCCTGCTCCAGGTGCCGGAGGGACGGCATGTCTTTCCGGGTCTGACAGTGGAGGAAAATCTGCTGGTGGGCACCGTGGCCAGCCGGGGAATGCGCTTGCGGGCCGGGGACAGCAGCGGCGATATGGAGATGGTCTTCGCCATCTTTCCCCGGCTGAAGGAACGGCGGCGGCAGCTGGCCTGGAGCATGAGCGGCGGCGAGCAGCAGATGCTGGCCATCGGCCGGGCGCTGATGGGGAAGCCCAAGCTGTTGATGCTCGACGAGCCCAGTATGGGCCTGGCCCCCATCGTCATCGACGAGCTTTTTGAGAAGATTGTGGAGATCAATCGCTCGGGCGTGCCCATTCTGATGGTGGAGCAGAACGCCCGGCTGGCCCTGAAGGTGTCGGACCGCGCCTATATCCTGGAGCGGGGCGCCATCACCGCCCAGGGTCCCTCCCGGCAGATGCTGCGGGATCCCAAGGTCCGGGAGGCGTATCTCGGCAAAGCCGTTTCCGGCTCCGAGGGATAGATAACATTTATGTATATGAAAAAGGAGAACAAGCTATGGTCATATCGGTAGGAAGCGATCACTGCGGCTACCGCATGAAGCTGGACATGATTCCTAGGATGCGGGAGTGGGGATACGAGATCATCGACAACGGATGCCATGACGACCAGGAGCCCGTCTATTTCCCCGGCGTAGCTCAGGCAATCTGCCAGCCCATTCTGGACGGAAGGGCGGAGAAGGCCATCATGTTCTGCGGCACCGGTGTGGGCGCCTCCGTCGCGTGCAACAAGATCCCGGGCATCCGCGCCTCCATCATCCACGACGTCCACTGCGCTCACCAGGCCGTGGAGCACGACGACGTGCAGGTCATGTGCCTGGGTGCGCAGATTGTGGGGGACTGGCTGGCGCCGGACCTCATCCATGCATTTCTGACCGCCAAGGCCAACCAGGATGAGTGGACGGCCAACGTGGTCCGTATGCTGGGTAGGATGGACGGCAGCATCCCCGTGTAAAAGAGCAGGCCTCCCCAAATGGCAAAAAAAGCAGGCGGCGCTATGATGATGCGGTTCCGTAACGATGGTTTCAAGAAAATGTAGTAGAGACAGTTGATACGGCATATTGCAGAAAATCTGAACCAACGGAGGCCGCTCTACAATGCCCTGCTTCTCAGCGGTACGTTGGATGGATATTTGACGGAGGTTGATACCCGTTAATATCTAAACGCTTTATACAAATCAGAAAACGCACCCACTGCAAAATATGTCTCTAAAAACGTGTAAAAAGACCCGTTAGTGTGTTTGACAAGGACATAATAACAAGACACATAAAGAATGAGCCAACCTACACCAGACCGCCGCTATTGGGGAAAACTCAAAGCGGCGGTTTTGCGCAATATGGCCGGAGTCCACCGAGGGCCGCCCTGTTTTGGTTATCAAGGCGGCCCCCAGCAGCCCCCGGCCATTCCACCCGAAAATCTAAATATCGCATAGTGACTTCGAGACAAAATGGGTCTAATAAAAACATGATTTGAATACTCGCTTGGCACGTTGTGTCTACCAACAACAAGCTGTCCATGCGCGAACGAGTTTGCCTCATAGGCGGGGATATTGTGCTTTCCTAGAAAAACAAAAAGCGCCGGTCTGTCAATTCCTATGGAACTGACGGATCGGCGTCCGGAACAGGCACTCCAAATGTTTAGCGCCCCTTTTCAATTGCCTGTCACGAGGGTTCGACTCCCGCCAGCTGTTTGAAAGCCCCCATTTTCATCTCTCGTTTGACTGGTGAAAATTCGGGGGCCAAAAACCCCAGAAAGCCCTGATGCCGTAAGCTTTCCGCTTACGGCATCTAAATTTTTTTGGAATAAGCGGTCAAAATCGATTTTAGGTAAGATGTTACGATTACGCAAGGAAGGGGTGCCTGTGGGGGAAACCCCTGCGAGTTCTCCCTGCAGTATTTCAATCAACCCACCCGCAGGTAGCCTCCCTTTTGCCGCAGGCAAAGGGGGCGCACCAGAAAAGAGAGATAGGCGCCAGCTTGTCTCTTTTTTGTAATAGTGGAACACTATAGATAGTATCAGTGCATACACCGGACCAGCAGCTCCATCTGCACGGAATTTTAGCCCCACCCAGCCGGAAGGGAGCCCCACTTCACGAAAGTAAAGAAAGGGACCTGTATA
>JAAWUC010000100.1 GCA_022804995.1 Oscillospiraceae bacterium | reverse complement strand
CTGTGCCTCATCAAGGGCGGGGACTGGTTTGTGGACGGGGCCACGGGGCTGGCCCGGCGGTTTCATCTGCCGGAGCTGCTCATCGGGGCTACCGTCGTATCCATCGGCACCACCCTGCCGGAGGTGATGGTCTCCACCACCTCGGCCCTCAGCGGCCACGGGGAGATCGCCTACGGCAACGCCATCGGCTCTGTCATCTGCAACACCGCCCTGATCGCCGCCATCACCCTGGCGGTCCGCCCGGGGAAGGTGGACCGGGCCGCGCTGCGCACACCGGTGATCTTCTTCTTCGCGGCGGCGGCCCTCTACGCCGGAGTGGCCTACACCACCGGATATTTCAGCCGGACCATCGGCCTTATTCTGCTGGCTATATTCGTGGTCTACATGGTCCTCACCGTTGTCCAGATGAAAAACGCCCCCGCCGGGGCGGAGGAGCCGGAGGAGGACGCCAAGGAGCACTCCCTCCTCCACGATCTCCTGCTGCTGGCGGCGGGCGCTGTGCTCATCGCCGTGGGGGCGAACCTGCTGGTGGAGAACGGCACCCTGATCGCCCAGGCCCTGGGGGTGCCGGAGTCGGTGATTGCGCTGACCTTCGTGGCTCTGGGGACCTCCCTGCCGGAGCTGGTGACAGCGGTGACGTCCCTCGTCAAGGGCCACAGCGCCCTGTCCCTGGGGAATGTCATCGGCGCCAACCTCTTCAACCTGGTGCTGGTCAGCGGGGTGTCGGTGACGCTGGCGCCCTTCCCCGTCCCCCAGTCGGCCACCCTGGCGGGATATAACGCGTCCCTGGTGCTGGACATCCCGGTGATGCTGGCGGTTATGCTCTTTTTGACCGTACCGGCGCTGATCCGGGGGAAGCTCTCCCGGATTCAGGGCGTGGTTCTGCTGGCGGCATACGCGGCCTTCTGCGCGGTGCAGTTCACCCTGTAGCGCCCAAAGGCAGCAGAGCTCCCCGCCCCTCACGGGGCGGGGAGCTTCCGCGTTATTTCTTCAGTCCCAGCTTCTCCACAGCCTCCTCCCGCATCTTGTATTTGAGGATCTTCCCGGCGGCGTTCATGGGAAACGCCTTTACGAAGTCCACGTACCGGGGGACCTTGTGCTTGGCCATGTGGGAGAGAACGAAGTCCTTGAGCTCCTTCTCGGTCATCTCCTCCCCCTCCTTGAGGATGATGCAGGCCATAATCTCCTCGCCGTATTGCTCATCCGGCACGCCGATGACCTGCACATCGCTGACCTTGGGGTTGGTGTAGATGAACTCCTCAATCTCCCGGGGATAGATATTCTCCCCACCTCGGATGATCATGTCCTTGAGCCGCCCGGTGACTTTAAAGTTCCCGTTCTCATCCTCACAGCACAGATCGCCGGAGTGGAGCCAGCCCTCGGCGTCGATGGTTTCCGCAGTGGCCTTGGGCATCTTGTAGTAGCCCTTCATGATGTTGTAGCCCCGGGCCACGAACTCCCCGCTGACCCCGATGGGGCACTCCTCCCCGGTGTCCGGGTCGATGATCTTGCACTCCACGTTGGCGAACCGGCTGCCCACCGTCTCTGTGCGCACGTCCAGGGGGTCGTCAAAGCTGCTCATGGTGCACCCCGGGGACGCCTCTGTCTGGCCGAACACGGAGATAATCTGCTTCATGTTCATCACGTCAGCGGCCTTGCGCATCAGCTCCGGCGGGCAGTTGGCCCCGGCCATGATGCCGGTGCGGATGTGGGAGAAATCCGTCCTGGCGAAATCCTCGTGGTTCATCATGGCGATGAACATGGTGGGCACGCCGTTGAAGGTGGTGATCCGCTCCTGGTTGACGCAGGCCAGGGCGGGCTTGGGGGAGAAGTAGGGCAGGGGGCACATGGTGGTCCCGTGGGTCATGGAGGCGGTCATGGACAGTACCATGCCAAAGCAGTGGAACATGGGCACCTGGATCATCATCCGGTCTGCGGTGGACAAATCCATGTGGTCCCCGATATACTTGCCGTTGTTGACCACGTTGTAGTGGGTGAGCATGACGCCCTTGGGGAAGCCGGTGGTGCCGGAGGTGTACTGCATGTTGGCCACGTCGTGGAGGCCCACATTGGCGGCCCGGCGGCGGACCTCCTGGGGGGAGACCCGGCCGGAGAGGGCCACGGCTTCCTCCCAGGTCAGGCACCCGGCCTGCCGGTAGCCCACGGTGACGATATTGCGCAGGAAGGGCAGGCGCTTGCAGTGGAGAGGCTTCCCCGGCTGGGCGGTCTGAAGCTCGGGGCAGAGCTCGGCGATGATCTCCGCGTAGTGGCTGTCCCGGTAGCTCTCGATCATCACCAGGGTGTGGGTGTCGGACTGGCGGAGGAGATACTCCGCCTCGTGGATTTTATAGGCGGTGTTCACCGTCACCAGCACCGCGCCGATCTTCGTCGCGGCCCAGAAGGTGATGAACCAGGCCGGCACATTGGTGGCCCAGATGGCCACCTTGTCCCCGGGCTTGACCCCCATGGCGATAAGGGACCGGGCGAACTGGTCCACGTCGTCCCGGAACTGGCTGTAGGTCCGGGTGTAGTCCAGGGTGGTGTACTTGAAGGCGTACTGGTCCGGGAACTCCTCCACCATCCTGTCCAGCACCTGGGGGAAGGTGCAGTCGATGACCGTGTCCTTCTTCCACACATACTGCCCTGTCCCGGCGGTGTTGTAGTAGAGATGGCTCTTGCGGCCCTCCCGCTCGTAGCGGGCCATGTGGACGGCGTAGTGGGTGAGGATCATCTCCAGATCGTCCAGTCCCGCCACCCAGGCGGGGTCCCAGACCAGGGAAATAAAGCCGTCGTAGTTGACGCTCCGCAGGGCGTTCATCAGCTCCCGCATGGGCAGAGCCCCCTCGCCGGCGAGCTCCGGGGTCCCGGTGGCCGCGCCGTCGGTGAGACGCACATGGCGGACGTAGGCCCCCAGATTGGTGATGGTCTGCTCCGGGGTCTCCCGCTGCATCAGGCAGGTGCTGTGGGTATTCCAGCAGGCGGCCAGGTGGTCACAGGCGAAGTAGTCCAGCACCTCCACCAGCCTCCCGGTGTCCGCCATGCCGCCGATGGTCTCCAGCAGCAGGGTGACGCCGGAGCGCTCCGCCTGGGCGACGGGGCCCTCCAGAGCGGCGATCACCGCCTTCGTGTCCTCGCAGGTGGTGTGGAGCACCACATAGGGGACCAGCAGATTCCGCGCGGCCTCCAGGGCCGCAGCCAGCTCCCCGGCGCTCTCCGGCTTCACCGGGTCCCCCTCCACCCCCACGCAGGGGATGGAGAGATTCAGATCCGCCAGCTGCCGCCGGGCGGCCGCGGCCAGCTCCGGGTTAGCGGGGCTGTTTTTTCCGGTGAGGACGGGATTCCTCACGCTGTCGATCTCCAGGCCGCTCAGCTTGGCGTCCGCAGCGGCGGCGCAGAACCGGCCCCAGTCCAGATCGGGCCAGTGGCGGATGGTATAAGAAAGCTTCATTGTCTCTGCCCCCCGTTCACGCCTGCTCGTAGACGATCTTGTTCAAAGCGCTGATATAGGCCCGGATGCACGCGCCGATGATATCGGTGGAGATGCCGTTGCCGGAGTAGAGCTTTCCCCCGGCCCGGAGCTTCACCAGGGCGGAGCCCATGGCCTCCCGGCCCTCGGTGACGGTCTGGATCTGGAAGTCGGCCAGCTCGTAGTGGTGGCCGATGATCTGCTCAATAGCCAGGAAGGCGGCGTCGATGGGGCCGTCCCCTGCCGCCATGCCCTGCTCCCGCTCCCCGTCCCGCTCCAAGGTCAGGTTAGCCATGGCGGAGATGCTGTTGCCGCAGGTGATGACGTGGCTGACAATCCGGTAGGCAGCGGGAACCTGCATGGCGGAGCTGGCCACAATGGCGTCCAGCTCCCGGGTGGAGACGAAGTGCTTCTTGGCGGCGATGCGCTGGAAGGCCTCGTAAACTTTGGCGTTGTCCTCCTCGCTGAGGTCGTAGCCCAGGTGGCGGACCACCTTCACCATCTCGGCGATGTCGTCCCCGGCGGACAGGCAGATGGCGGGATTTCCCCCGTCGTCCACCCCGCTGTCAAAGGGAGAGCCGCTGCTGCGCTGGGTCTGGAGCATCCACTGGAGCTGTCCCGCCGCCCGGGCCAGCTCCGTGGTCCGCAGATCGCACCGGATGCCCAGGGCATCCCCCTTGGTGCGGATAAAGGCGGCGAAGTCCTCGGTGAGGGGCACGTTCATGGGGCTGATGGCGGTCTTGACCACCGAAGCCCCGGCCTCCACGGCGGCGGCGGCGCAGGCGCAGGCCATCTTCATCCCGTCGCACAGCTCCACCCCCAGCTCCACCCTGGAGAGGGCCGGGACGTTCTCCAGGGCGGCCCTGACAAACCCGGCGCACTCAAAGGCGGTCATGATCCCGGCGGAGTCGCAGAGGGTCACAGTCCCCGCCCCGGCCTCCACGGCGGCGGAGAGGACCTCGTAGAGGAAGGCGCTCTCGGCCCGGGTGGCGTCCAAGGCTGAGAACTCCACCCGCTCGGTGTAATACCGGGCCTTGGCCACCAGGGCCTTCACCAGCTCCAGAATGGCGGGGCCTTTCTTGTGGCACATGTACTCCATCTGCACCGGGGAGACGGGGACCATCACGTGGAGGGCGGGGCGGCGGGCGCCCTTGACGCTCTCCCACGCCTGCTCCACGCTCTCCTCCGTGAGCCCCACGGCGGCGGAGAGGTGGGCGGCGCTGACCACGGAGGCGATGGTCTTGTTGCTGAGCACGTCGGTCTTAGGGTCTCGGATGGCGGGCAGCTCCACGGTATCCACCTGGAGCCGGTCCAGGGTGCGGGCGATCTCCACCCGCTCCTTGAAGCTGAGGGCGGTGGACCGGACCATGCCGATCTCCCGGAGGGTAATGTCTGCAATGTGGATGGTTTTCATCGCTGAGGTCTCCTTCTGCATGAATTTGAATGGGGGCCGGGAAACGAAAAATCGCCCCGGGAGCAGTCTGACCGCTCCCGGGGCGATAAAATCACTTTACCGCGGTACCACCCGGATTTACACATAACCGTGTACACTCTGCCGGCTCCAGCAAGCCGGTGCCCATGGGTAACGGGGGCAGGCCCGTGGCGTCCTACTGGGTCCGCGCTCGGACCGTTGGGGCGCCCCGCTCCGGCGCCAGCCGCCAGGGGGAAGCTCGCCGGCTCACACCAGCCGCCGGTTCTCTGAGAGTCTTCCTGTCCTGACTGAACGCCTTCCACGCGTTTGGATGATGTGCTTGTGGGGGATTATAGCACAGGGGAAAAGGGACTGTCAAGGGGGATTTTTTGAAAATCCGGGGGAGACTATAAGGAAAATTGTGGGGCGGCCGATAAAGATAAGAGGTATTTTATGCGCCGTCCGTCGGGCGGCACGCCATCAAAAAGGAGAAAAGCTATGTGGTTTGACAACGCGGTTATCTATCAGATCTACCCTCTGGGCCTGTGCGGCGCGCCCCGAGAGAACGACGGCGTCCGGGAGCACAGAATTCTCAGGGTTCTGGACTGGATCGATCATATCAAGGCCCTGGGGGCGGACACCGTCCTCTTCAACCCCCTCTTCGAAAGCGACCGCCACGGCTACGACACCCGGGACTATTTCCAGGTGGACTGCCGCCTGGGGACCAACGAGGATTTCAAGGCCGTCTGCGACGCCCTCCACGCCGCGGGCCTGCGGGTGATGCTGGACGGGGTGTTCAACCACGTGGGCCGGGGCTTCCACGCCTTCCAGGATGTGCGGGAGCGGCGGTGGGACAGCCCCTATAAGGACTGGTTCCACATCAATTTCGACGGCAATACCGGCTATAACGACGGCTTCTGGTACGATGCCTGGGAGGGCCACTACGAGCTTGTGAAGCTCAATCTGCAAAACCCCGCCGTGGTGGGCCATCAGTTTGACGCCATCCGCGCCTGGGTGGAGCAGTTCGGCATCGACGGCCTGCGCCTGGACGTGGCCTACTGCCTGAGCCCCGACTACCTGCGCCAGCTGCGCCAGTTTGCCGACGGCCTCAAGCCGGAGTTCGTCCTTATGGGGGAGACGCTCCACGGGGACTACAACCGGTGGATGAACGACAGCGCCTGCCACTCCGTGACCAACTACGAGTGCTACAAGGGCCTGTGGTCCAGCTTCAACTCCATGAACCTCTTCGAGATCGGCCACAGCCTGGCCCGGCAGTTCGGCCCCGAGCAGTGGACGCTGTACAAGGGGAAGCACCTGCTGAGCTTCCTGGACAACCACGACGTGGAGCGCATCGCCAGCATTTTGACCAACAAGGAGCACCTGCGCCCCGCCTACGGGATTCTCTTCGGAATGCCGGGGACGCCCTCGGTGTACTACGGCAGCGAGTGGGGCCTGGAGGGGAGGAAGTCCCAGGGAGATGACGCTCTGCGCCCCGCCCTGGACAAGCCGGAGAGCAACGAGCTGACCGCGTTCATCGCGAAGCTTGCCGCCGCGAAGAGGGGCAGCAGGGCGCTGTGCCACGGCTCCTACCGGAACGTGGTCCTGACCAACCGGCAGATCATCTTCGAGCGGGCCTGCGACGGGGAACGGGTGCTGGTGGCGGTCAACGCCGACGGCGCGCCCTACACCGCCCACTTCGACGCCGGGTGCGGCACGGCGGTGGATCTCATCACCGGGGCCCCCCACGACTTCGGCGGCGGCAGTGAGCTGCCCCCCTACAGCGCGGCCTTCTGGAAAATGGAGCGGTAACGCTCCGCCTGCCGCCGGGGGAGATTTTTATTTGACGTACCGCCCCCTGAAATGCTATACTGAACTATTATTGCCAACCTACGACAGGAGAACGCTATGACAGACGAGAGAGCGGCCCGGCGGATTGATCCGGCGGATATCGCGGCCCAGCTCCGCTTCTGCGGGGAGATCAAAGAGCTGCTGGAGGGGCGTGGGCCCCTTCTGGCCAATATACAGACCTACGGGTGCCAGCAGAACGTAGCCGACAGCCAGCGGCTGATGGGAATGCTCCGGGAGATGGGCTTCGGCTTCACCGGGGACCCCTGCGAGGCGGCGATCATTGTCATCAACACCTGCGCCATCCGGGAGAACGCGGAGAAGAAGGTCTTCGGCGTGGTGGGCCAGCTGGTCCACGTCAAGGAGCGCAATCCGGACGCGGTTATCTGCCTGTGCGGCTGCATGGCCCAGCAGGAGACGGCGGCGGAGAAGCTCCGGGCCTCCTACCGCCATGTAGACCTGGTCTTCGGCCCCCAGGCCCTGTGGAAATTCCCGGAACTCCTCCACCAGGTCTGCACAAAGCGGAAGCGGGTGTTTTCCATTGAAAACGAGCGGGGCTCCATTGCCGAGGGCCTGCCGGTGGTCCGGGAGAGCGGCGTCAAGGCATGGGTTTCCATCATGTACGGATGCAATAACTTCTGCTCCTACTGCATTGTGCCCTACGTCCGGGGCCGGGAGCGGAGCCGGAAACCGGAGGATATCCTCGCCGAGATCCGGCGGCTGGCGGAGGAGGGCTTCCGGGACATCACCCTGCTGGGACAGAACGTAAACTCCTACGGCAAGGACCTAGACGAGCCCATGGACTTCGCGGACCTGCTCTCCGAGATTGACAAAATTCCCGGAGATTACCGCATTCGCTTCATGACCAGCCACCCGAAGGACGCGGGGGCGAAGCTCTTTGAAACGATGGCCCGGTGCGGCCATGTGGCAAAGCAGCTCCACCTGCCGGTCCAGTCGGGGAGCAGCCGGGTGCTGAAGGCCATGAACCGGGGCTATACCCGGGAGCAGTACCTGGAAAAGGTCCGGCAGGCCCGGGAGGCCATGCCGGACATCGTGCTCACCAGCGATATTATCATCGGCTTCCCCGGGGAGACGGAGGCGGAGGCCATGGAGACGGTTTCGCTGGTGGAGGAGGTGGGCTACGACGCCCTCTTTACGTTTATCTACTCCCCCCGGCCCGGGACGCCTGCGGCGAAGCTGCCGGACCCGGTCTCCCGGGCGGAGAAGCAGGTCTGGTTCGACAAGCTCCTGGAGGCCCAGAACCGCATTTCCAGCCAGCTCCACCGAGGCTATGTAGGCAGGACCGTCCGCGTCCTGGTGGACGGGGAGAGCGGCGACAGCCAGTGGCCCCTCTCCAGCCGGACGGAGGGCAACCGCCTGGTCCATCTCAAGGGCGGCAGGGACCTTATCGGGCAGTATATGGACGTTAGAATCATCGACAGCAACACCTGGGCGCTGTTCGGGGAAATTTCCCCGGAATAGGGAAACCACAGAAAGAGAGGAACCGCCATGCCGCCGGAAACCACCCCCATGATGCAGCAGTACCTGGAAATCAAGGAGCAGAACAAGGACGCCATCCTCTTTTTCCGTTTAGGCGACTTCTACGAGATGTTCAACGAGGACGCCCTGCTGGCCAGCCAGGAGCTGGACCTGACCCTGACCACCCGGGACCGGGGCAAGCCCGAGGGGGAGCAGACCCCCATGTGCGGCGTGCCCTACCACTCCAGCGACGGCTATATCGCCCGGCTCATCGCCAAGGGCTACAAGGTGGCCATCTGCGAGCAGATGGAGGACCCCGCCGCCGCCAAGGGGCTGGTGAAGCGGGACATCATCCGGGTGGTCACCCCGGG
>JAAWUC010000099.1 GCA_022804995.1 Oscillospiraceae bacterium | reverse complement strand
TGCGGCGCGGCCCTCCCCCCTTTCACAAGGGGGGCAAGGGGATTGGCGGTAGCCCTTGGGATGTTTCCATCAGCGCAGAAATCGGGCCGCCAAGAGCGGCGGCCTCTACGGAGTGTTCTGTAGGGGCCGGCCCCATAGCCGGCCTGTCCGATCAAAGATTCGCCCCCTTGCCCCCCTTGTGAAAGGGGGGAGGGCCACCGCCTTCGGCGGTGGCGGGGGGATTCGTCGCAGAGAACCTGCAAATAGATAGTTCCAGCAGATGAAACGCTGATGCCCCTTACACTTATGTTCCATTGGCGCGGATTCACCGTGACCATACGCGTAAAAAGGGACAACCGCCACCCTGCACGGTGACGGTTGTACTCAAATATAACCCTAGCCTATAAGGGCTGACCGTCTATCAGCGGCGCCTAACCCTTGCCTTCGTTATAACCGGACCAGGGCCGCCTTGTCAAGTATTTGGCAGGGCGGCTTTCTGTATTCAATCCTCCGTCCACTCCGTCAGAGGCCGGGGCTCCTCACCGGGAGCCAGGGGGATCTGAATGTACCGGTCGTACCGCTCCCGGCCAAACTGAGCCAAATAGATCTCCTGGTGCTTGCGGAGAATTTCCTTCTCCGGCGGCATGGGCTCCGCCCAGCAGATGGTCTTGAAGTGTACGCCGAAGAGGGCGCAGTCGTACCCCAGAAACGCCGCGCCGTTTCGCCGGTAGAACGCCAGCCGCCGCAGGATTATCTCATCCGCCGCCGGCTCCCCGGAGGGGGCCTCGGACTCCCCGAGGAAAACCGTGCCCACGGGATAGGCGTCTATGACGGTCTGCAGGAGCTTTCCGCCGATGCCGCCGTTTCGCCGTCCGGCAGGGACGCAGAGGTAGTCAATCAAGATATACCGCCCGTCCAGGTGCTTCCACAGCAGGATATAGCCCAGGACCGCCCCCGCCTCATCCCGCAGGCACAGCGGGTCGTATACCCCACGCTCCCGCAGGCTCTCCATAGCGGAGAGGGGCTTGAGCTCCGAGGGAGGAAATGCCTCGGACAAGTCCGTCTCGTAGGCTTTTTTCAGTTCTTCCGGCGTCAGGATTTCTAATTTCATGCTTTTGTAAACTCCAGTGTCATCAGGATCGCATCCTCTTTGGGATGGCTGTAGTAGTTTTTCCGCCGCCCCGCCTGGGTATAGCCGTGCTTGGTGTAGAGGGCGATGGCCGGGGCGTTGGAGGCCCGCACCTCCAGAGTGAGAAAGGCCAGGCCCTTCGCCTCCCCGAACCGCCGGAAGTCCTCCAGCAGGGCGGAGGCGATTCCCAGCCGCCGGCAGGCCGGCAGGACGGCCAGATTGTTGATATAGCCCTCGTCCAGCACCGTCTGAAGGCTGGCGTAGCCCAGGACTGTCCCGTCCCCGTCCACGGCGGCGATAGTCCGGGCGTTCTCCAGCGCCAGCAGGTCCGCCAGGAGCTGCCGGGACCAGGGGTCGGAGAAGCAGGCCCTCTCCATCGCCTCCAGCTGGTCCAGGTGGGCGGGCAGGGCGGGGAGGAGCCGGTAGTCCATCTACTTCGCCTCCAGCCAGTTTTTCCCGCTGTGGGCCTCCGCCGTCAGGGGCACGGCCAGCTTGTACACGCCCTCCATCTCCTCAGTGAGGAGCTTTTTCACAAGCTCCTCCTCGCCCTCGGGGCACTCCACGATTAGCTCGTCGTGGACCTGCATGATAAGCCTGGCCTCCAGCTTTTCCTTTTTCAGCCGGTCAAAGACCTTCACCATGGCCAGCTTGATAATATCCGCCGCCGTGCCTTGGATGGGCATATTCAGAGCCACCCGCTCCCCGAAGGACCGGGTGTTGAAATTGGAGGCCTTGATTTCCGGCAAAGCCCGCCGCCGGTGGAACAGAGTCTCCACATAGCCGTCCTCCCTGGCCTTCTCGATTACGCTGTCCATGTAGCCCTTCACGCCGGGGAAGCGCTCGAAGTAGGCGTCCATATACGCCTTGGCCTCCTGGACCGAGACAGCCAGGTCCTGGGACAGGGAGAAAGCGGAGATGCCGTACACGATGCCGAAGTTCACCGCCTTGGCCGCCCGGCGCATCTGCCCCGTGACGTCCGCCACCGGCACGCCGAAGACCTGGGAGGCGGTGACGGTGTGGAAGTCCTCCCCGGAGAGAAACGCCTCCTCCATGGCCTCGTCCCCGGAGATGTGGGCCAGCAGCCGCAGCTCGATCTGGCTGTAATCCGCGTCCACCAGCACCTTCCCCGGCTCCGCCGAGAACATCCGCCGCAGCTCGCTGCCCAGCTCCGTCCGGGTGGGGATGTTCTGGAGGTTGGGCTCCGTGGAGCTCAGCCGCCCGGTGGCGGTGACGGTCATCTGGAAGCTGGTGCGCACCCGGCCGTCGGGGGAGATGACCTTGAGGAGGCCGTCCACATAGGTGCTCTTGAGCTTGGCGTACTGCCGGTACTCCAGCACTTCCCCCACAATGGGGTGGGCCCCCCGCAGCTTTTCCAGGACCTCCGCGTTGGTGGACCAGCCGGTCTTGGTCCGCTTGCCGTGGGGCATCCCCAGGCGCTCAAAGAGGACCTCCCCCAGCTGCTTGGGGGAGTTGATGTTGAATTTCCCGGCGTAGGAGTAAATCTGCTGCTCCAGAGTCTCGATAGCGGCGGTCAGCGTGTCCCCGAAGGAGCGCAGAGCCCCGGCGTCCACCCGGAAGCCCGCCAGCTCCATCTCCGCCAGAACCCGGCACAGGGGGAGCTCGATGGTAAAGTACAGCTCCTTCACCCCGGTCTCCTCCAGCTTGGGCAGCATGGCCCCGTACAGCGCCTCCACAGCGGCGGTGTAGCGGTTGAAGACGGCCTCCGACCCGGCGGGACTGCCCAGGGCGGTAAAGGCGTCCGGCTCCAGGTACACGGGCTTGGGCAGCTCCTCCTTGAACCAGGAGGCGAAGAGCCGGGCGATGTCGTAATGTCCCGCCGTGGCGTCCAGCAGGTAGCCCGCCAGGGCGGTGTCGAAGAGGAATCCCTCGGCGGGAAGGCTGTTTTCCAGCAGTGTGCGGGTCAAGTCCTTCACATCGTGGGAGACCTTCCGGATATCTCCGGCAAAGAGCTTTGCCAGCAGGCCGTTCCAGTCCCCCCGGTAGCGGTGGAAGTAGAATTCTCCCAGAACCGCCGTGTTCTCCCCGGTTTCGCACTGGACCGCCACGGCGGTGAGATCCGGCAGGGCCAGCAGCGCCGTGTGGTCCGCTTTCCGGAAGAGCTCCAGCAGCTTTTCCGCCTGGGCCTCCTCTGTAACCTGCTCCACCTGAACGGTGAAGTCCGTTTCCTTGACAGCGGCGGCGGGGGTTTCCTGGGCGGAGAGGCCCATTTTTTCGATCAGCTTGTTGAATTCCAGCCGCAGAAACACCTGATACAGCTCCGGTTTGGCGGGCCGGCGCAGGTTCGCTTCCGGGTTGAAGTCCAGGGGCGCGTCGGTGACGATGGTGGCCAGACGGCAGCTCATCCGGGCGCTGTCCTCCCCCTCGGCCAACTTTTTGACGGCGGCGGGCTTGGCCTCCACCTCCGGCATGGCGGCGTAGAGGGCGTCCACAGTCTGATACCGCTGCACCAGGGCCATGGCGGTTTTCTCCCCCACGCCCTTGACGCCGGGGATGTTGTCGCTGGCGTCCCCCATGAGGGCCTTCAGGTCGATGATGTGAATAGGATCAAACCCATACGCCTCCCGGAAGGTTTCGGGGGTCATGTCTCTGGTGGTGGTCTGCCCCATGCGGGTGGAGACCAGCTTGACCTTGGTGTGATCGGTGATGAGCTGGAGGCTGTCCTTGTCCCCCGTCACCACCACGCACTCCCAGCCGGCGGCCTCGCACCTGCGGGAGATGGTGCCGATGAGGTCGTCCGCCTCGAACCCCGCCAGCTCATAGCGGGGCACGTCCATGGCGTCCAGCACCTCCTTGAGGATGGGCATCTGGGCTGCCAGCTCCTCGGGCATCCCCTTCCGCTGGGCCTTGTAGCCGTCGTACTCCAGGTGACGGAAGGTGGGCTCCCGCCGGTCGAAGGTGACGCACAGCGCCTCCGGCTTCTCCTCCTCCAGCAGCTTCTGGAGGGTGGTGACAAAGCCGTAGACCGCGTTGGTGGGCAGTCCCTCCCGGGTTGTCAGGGGCCGGACGCCGTAAAAGGACCGGTTGATGATGCTGTTGCCGTCGATAACCATCAGTTTCATGGGGGGCCTCCTTTTGTCTCCATTCTTTTTCTTGAAAGAAAAAGAATCAAAAAGAACTTTTATGTGGAACTACGTTCCGCTTCCCTGGAA
Organism: Oscillospiraceae bacterium; assembly: GCA_022804995.1. Taxonomy (GTDB): domain Bacteria; phylum Bacillota; class Clostridia; order Oscillospirales; family Oscillospiraceae; genus Pelethomonas. The sequence goes on along the minus strand of JAAWUC010000099.1, from coordinate 4,629 downwards.
GTATACCACGTTTTGGCCGAAATCACAACCGCGAAAACCACCACCCGAATACTGGGGACAGGGGGATCATGAAGACAGAGAAGGCCATGGAGGACACGCTCACCAGCGTGGCCCGCTGGGCGGAGGGGAAGCGGTCGTTAAGGCGTTTGTCGCTGACCAGCTGGAGGCTGTCGTCCAGCAGCCCCGCCAGCAGTCCCGCCGCCAGCAGCGCCGGCAGGAACCGCCCCTGTGCCGCCAGGGCGCAGGCCAGCACCCCCGTCCCGGTCAGCGCCGCCGCTTTCCAATAGGGCAGGCGGTCCAGCCGGCCCGTCAGCAGACCAGCCAGCCCTCCTCCCAATCCTAAGACGAACAGGGCCGGACCCAGAAGGGCTGGTACTGGCATCGCCGCCTCCACCCGCTGCTGGAGGAAAAACTGGGTCAGGGTGGCACAGGCTCCTATCAAGGCGTTCACGAGCATGATCCTCACCGCCGTCCGGTCGGTTTTCAGAAGGGTCCACGCGCCCTGCGCTGTCTGCCGCAGGGCCTCCGGCAAGCTCCGGAGCGTGACGCCGGCGTTCTCCCGGCCCGAGCACACCGGCTCTGACAGTATCAGCGCTGCTGCCAGCCCCGCTAGGGCGATGCCCGCGTCCAGCAGGTAGGCTGTCTGCCAGCCCAGCCGCACTGTGGCCCCGGCCAGCAGCATGGCTCCGCCGCCGCTGAACCGGTAGACGGCGTTTTGCAGGGAGGAAAACTGGAGATAATCCGTTTCCCGGCCGGCCTGGAGCATGCTCTCGTAGGTGACGGCCTCCCGGGTGCCGGACTGGAGGTTGTATCCGGCGGCGGATATTGCCAGGGCCAGGCAGACTCCGCCCAGATCTGCGGTCCCCGCCATCAGCAGGGCGGAGAGGAGGAACATGAGCTGGCTGGCCGTCAGGGTCCGTTTTCGGCCCAGAAGATCCGCCATGAGCCCGGAGGGCAGCTCGCAGCACAGGCTGACCGCGTGAAAAACTCCCTCGGCCAGGCCGATTTCCACCAGAGAGAAGCCGCGCAGGGCCAACAGCAGCACCCACACGCTCCCCGCCGGGCGAAAGCCCGTGGACCACTCCAGGGCCAGCAGGGCCCGTTTCTGCCGGGGGAGGGAAAATAGTTTTGTATTTTTAGGCATAAAAATGGCGCCATCCTTTCTTTTTCGCAGTAAGAAAAGGACTGGCGCGGCCGTCTGTTCCGGGGTTCTGTCACCGGAAAAAGGGCGCACCAATCCCTATGATGGCGGTATTGCAGCCTAAAAAATGCAGGATCAGGCCGTTTTGCGTCCAACACATCGCCCGGCGCCCCCTTTCTGTAAGCTGGGCACAGTTTACCACAGAACAGCGGAGCTGTCAAGGCGCCCACTGGGGGGAGCCGGCGGAGGATGTGGTTCGGGTCTGCGGACGGATCCTGCAAGGCGGGAAATAGCCGATTTTGTAAGGGGAGATGTTGACATAACGATGTGGATAACTCTGTTGATAATGTGCAAAACCCGTGCCCGGCGGAGGTTTGCCGGGGTTTCCCTCCTGTTATGGCGGGGAGAGGGGTGCGCACTTTTTCTGAAGTTGTCCAGGTTTTTGTCAAAAGAGGCGGGATCAGGCGTTGAACACGTACCGGTCCAGCCGGTGAAACGCCTCCTCCAGCAGGCTCTTGGGCAGGGCCAGATTCAGGCGGATATGGGTGGGGCCCTCGAAGTCCCGGCCATCCTGCCAGATGACGCCCACCTCCACCCCGGCCCGGAGGAGCTGGTCAAGGGTCCGGCCCCTGCGCTCCAGCCACCCGGCGCAGTCCAGGAAGAGCATATAGGTCCCCTGGGGCCGGACGGCCTCCACGCCCGGGAAGTGCTCCGCGATATAGGCGCAGGCCCAGCGGGCGTTCTCCGAGAGCACCGCCAGCAGCTCCTCCAGCCAGGCCGCGCCCTCCGGGCTGTAGCCGCCGGTGAGGGCGTGCATGGACAGCACGTTCATGCTGTTGAAGTGGCTCAGGTCCGCCGCCCGGGCCGTCCGCTCCCGGAGCCAGGCGCCGTAGATGATGGAGTAGCTGCCCACCAGGCCCGCCAGGTTGAAGGTCTTGGAGGGGGCGTAGAAGGCGGCGGTGTGCTCCCGGGCGTAGGCGGAGACGGACTGGGTGGGGGTGTGCCGGCGCCCGTCCAGCAGCAGGTCCGACCAGATCTCGTCGGAGATGACCCGGACCTCGTACCGCGCAAAGAGGGCCATGACCTCCTCCAGCTCCCACCGCTCCCAGACCCGGCCGGCGGGGTTATGGGGAGAGCAGAGGATGGCGGTGTGGATCCGGTTGTCCGCAATCCGCCGCTCCATGTCCGCCAGATCCATCCGCCAAATGCCCTCCCCGTCCCGGCGGAGGGGGCTGTGGACGATGTGGTAGCCGCTGCCGCGGAGCACTTGGGTAAAGCCGATGTAGGTGGGGGAGTGGAGCAGCACGCTGTCCCCCTGGGAGCAGAGGACGCTCATAGCGGCCATTACCCCGCCCAGCACGCCGTTGGCGTAGCCGATGTGCTCCCGCTCCAGGCCCTGGACGCCGTTGCGCTCCCGCTGCCAGGTGAGAATGGCGTTGTAGTAGGCGTCTGTGGGGGAGAAGTAGCCGTAGGTGGGGTGCTCCGCCCTGCGGATAATGGCCTCCGGGATGGAGGGCGCGGTGGCGAAGCTCATGTCCGCCACCCACATGGGGATGCGGGAGAAGCCCTCCCGGACGGCGGCGCCGGGGATGGGGATCTCCTCGGCGGCGACGGCGTCCTGCCGCCGGAGAATGGTGGTAAAGTCGTAGGGCACAGAAAACAGCTCCTTTCGCGTGTTCGGTGGGACCAGTATACCACGGAGGGGGCGGGATGTCGAGGCGCTTTGCCCTTGACGCGGGCGGTCCGGCGGGGTAGAATGGTGGAAAATCCGTGGAAAGCATGGGGGAATCAACATGAAATACACCAGTCAGAGCATTCTGGACGCCGCCCTCCGGCAGTCCGCCGTGGACGCGGGCTGCGAAAAGGAGGATTTTTTGCGCGGTACACCTGTTGTTGTGGACTCACGGGCCAATCCCGGGGCCCGGCGGTATCTGGAGCTGCCCTTCGACTGCCACCTGATCTCCTACGGGAACAACGTGGTGGCCTCCGTGTCGGAGGAGTGCCGGGAGCTCGTGTCCGCCTACCTCCGCCGCTTCCCGGCGGAGCACTGCTTCGAGACGCCGAACCTGCATGTTTTGAATGACGCGCTGGAGGAAAAGGGGCTGCGGGTGTGCTTCATGGCGGAATATTTTCTGCCGGATCTGGACTGGCTGAGGCCCCTGAACTGCTCCCTCCCGGTCCGGATCCTGGGGCCGGAGGACTTTGGGCCCCTGTACCGCCCGGAGTGGAGCAACGCCCTGTGCGAGAAGCGCAGGGAGCTGGACGTGCTGGGGCTGGGGGCCTATGACGGGGAAACGCTGGCGGGCTTCGCCGCCTGTTCCGCCGACTGCGGGGGCATGTGGCAGATCGGCGTGGACGTTCTGCCGGCCTACCGGCGGCGGGGGATTGCCGCCGCGCTGACCAGCCGGCTGGCCCTGGAGATCCTGGCCCGGGGGAAGGTCCCCTTCTACTGCGCCGCATGGTCCAACGTCAAGTCCGTCCGGAACGCCGTCAAAAGCGGCTTCCGCCCCGCCTGGGTGGAACTGACGGCCAAGCCCGCCGCCTATGTGGAGAAGCTGAACCGGGAGCAATAAGAAAACTGGGCGCGGCGAACCGCCGCGCCCAGTTCTTTGTGGGGAAAGCTACTGCTTCTTCCGGCTATTCCAGACGGAGGCCAGAATATCCTTCAGTACGAGAAAGGCGTTCAGATCGTCGTAGCCGTACCGCTTTTTCAGATCCCCGATAAGCCGGTCCAGCTCCGACGCGTAGAGGGGGATCTCCACCTCGCTTTGGTACTGGGCGAGGATTGGGTACTTTTTGCTCCACGCCTTTGTCCAGTCGATCTTCTCTGTCACCGCCTCGCTGGTCCGGTCGATGGCCTCCTGGATCTCCTGGACCTCCAGGTCGAACTCGATGAGCTCATCCAGGGACTGGCCGTAGAGGACAGCCAGACCCTTGGCCTGCCGGATGTCCGGCAGAGTCTCATCTGTCTCCCACTTGGAGATGGTCTGCCGGCTCACCCCCAGCTTTTCCGCCGCCGCCTCCTGGGACAGTCCCTTGCTCTTCCGTGCGCGGAACAGACTGCTTCCTAAACTCATAGCGCTGCCTCCTCAAAAAGAATTGTCCCTATTATAGCGCCTTTCCCGGCGGGGCGCCACCAAGAAAAACTGGCGCTTTCGCACGGATTTTTGACAAACGGGTGTCCGCCGTCCCAAAATTCCGCCGGAAATCCGACAAATTGCCGCTGGACGGGAGAGAATGGATGTGCTATACTGTACCCTGTATTTGTGTGTGCATTTTTACTCTCACAAAAGAGGAGTGTTTGTATAATGGGTTTGATGACGAAAATTTTTGGTACCTACAGCGAGCGGGAGCTCAAGCAGATCTATCCCGTCGTGGATAAACCCCGTCGCCGGGACACCGTCCGCCTCCGCCCCCGCCGGGGCATCGTCCGCCTCCGCCGCCGGGACAGAACAACCCGTTAAGGAGTCTCGTTGGTGTGATTTTAA
>JAAWUC010000098.1 GCA_022804995.1 Oscillospiraceae bacterium | reverse complement strand
ATCGACAGCCTGATATGCCTTCCCCATCAGGCTTACTTCCGTCCCGAACGGGAGCAGCAGCCGCAAAACAACAACCAGCCAAATGTAATACTGCCATTGCCGGCTGATTTTGTTTTTCAAAAACCGCTTTCCCAAAAGCAGGGCCAGAATAAGCAAGCTGCCGGAAAAAGACATGGACAGGAAAATTTTCAAAACCGCGTTCATTGCTGCCCTTTTCCTTTCTCCAGCAGCCGTTTCAATTCCTCATATTCCTCGTCTGCCAGGAGGTCGCCCATAATCAGATTGGAAACCAGACCTTTTGCGCTGCCTTCATAAATCTTATCCAGGAAATTTTTTGTCTGCGCCGTCTGGTATTCCGTCTCCGAAACAAGCGTGGTATATTCGTTGCGGCGTCCGATTTTCTTGGCACTCAAAAAGCCCTTGTTCATCAGCCGCGACAGCAATACAATCAGGGTATTCTTTTGACATGGCCTGCCCCTGGCCGCCATCCCGTCCATGATATAGGGGAACAGCGTCACCTCCTCCGGGTTTCCCCATACGATTTTCATAATCTCCAGTTCGGCATCGGAAATTTGCTGTATCATAGGTTTTACCTCCTTGATGTACAACACGGTGTTGACAATCGAAATATAACACGTTGTCGTCTTTTTGTCAAGCAGGTTTTTGCAGATGCTGAAAACAAGGAACGCTACCGTAGACCAGCTAGATGGTGTCGTCAATAAAAATATGATATAATAGTCCTCAAAGAAGAGGAGGGCAAAAAACGGAAGGAGAACAGCATCGACACGATATGAGCGACAGAGCGTGGGAGAAAATCAGGCCGCATACTGCGGAATATCTTCTGGCAGATCGGGGCTATGATACAGACGCAATCATTCTCAAAGCTGCTGATAAGGGGATGACGCCGGTTATCCCCCTGAAGAAAAACCGCAAAGAATTACGTGAATACGACGAATATCTTTATAAACTTCATAAACTTCGCCATCTCGTGGAGAACGCTTTTCTTCTTCTCAAACGCTGGCGCGGCATTGCTACACGTTACGCCAACGTCGCTGCTGTCCAAATTCGTTGTATTGCTATAAAAATATATGGATTGCAAACAGATAGTAGTTGCTTTTCCGCAGGCGCGGAAAACCTCATGCAGCCCAATCCCCGCCGCTTCTGTTACCCCAGCATCCTCCAATCCTTTCAGAAAACGCAGGGCCAATTTCCGGCAGAGCTGCACACTGCTTTCCAGAAGTCCGTTCCTTCTGCAGTGTTCCGCATAAGCCTCCAGAAGCCTTTTCAGCGAGGTTTCCAGAATGATGTCCTCTCGCCGCATTTTCGTGACCTCCTTATAATAATATTGATTCAGCCCACCGCTGTATCGACATTATAAAGCACAAAAAATAATCCGAGAAGTTTTTGCCGAAAGCCTCGATTCTGCCGGCTTTTCGAACCACTTCCCGGATTATTTTCTCCTCGGATAATGTGCACACTTCTATACATGGTCTGCGGCCATGTATCCGTACGTTCTGCGAGACGGCGGACCTGACATCCGATTGTCAAGCCCGTTTACGTTGCTCCGCAGCTATCCCTGCACCCTCATGGGGAAGGTATTACCTTCAAATGGCGCTCTTTATATAACCACCAATCAACCAGCCACGGCTTAGAACCATTGCTCCGAGGCGGGATCACATAGCTGGCTCCCTGTCCCTATTTTACTCTTATTTATAATTTTTGCTATATCTATTTTTCAACCACGCCCTAGATTTCAGATTTTTTCTCCGCCATCGTCCGGATCACATACAGCGCGCCCACCGTCAGCACCGCGCCCAGGAGCAGACAGATCGCGGCGCTCTGAACGAAGCCGGCCACAATGAAGGTCACAAAGCTCACCGCCGCCACAGTAATGGCGTAGGGCAGCTGGGTGGAGACATGGGTCACGTGGTCGCACTGGGCCCCGGCAGAGGCCATAATGGTGGTATCGGAGATGGGGGAGCAGTGGTCGCCGCACACGGCCCCCGCCAGGCACGCGGAGATGCCGATGGTCAGCAGGGTGCTGCTGGGCTCAAAGACCGCCACCACAATGGGGATGAGGATGCCGAAGGTGCCCCAGCTGGTGCCGGAGGCGAAGGCCAGCAGGCAGGCTACCACAAAAATAACGGCGGGCAGGAGGCTGTAGAGGCTCTGGGAAGCGCCCTTCATCACGCCCTCCACAAACACGTCCGCGCCCAGGGCGCTGGTCATGCTCTTCAGGCTCACAGCTAGGGTCAGGATGGTGATAGGGGGAACCATGGCGGTAAAACCCTTGGGCACACAGGCCATGGCCTCCTTGAAGGACAACACCCGGCGGGCCACCAGATAGATGACAATGAGCACCAGGGAGATCAGACCGCCCCAGGGCAGGCCAATAAAGGCGTCGGTGTTGCCGAAGGCCCCGATGAAGTCGCCGGCGCAGTCCGTGCCGCCCCAGGCGTCCACACCGAAGAAGCCGCCCACATAGATCATCCCCACCGTGCACAGCACGAAGAGGACAACCACCGGAATGATGAGGTCCAGCACCTTGCCCTTGCTGCTGCCCTCGTTGGAGCCGCTGCCCTCCAGGGCCCCCAGCTCGCCCTTATCCCGAGCCTCGCTCTCGCAGAGCTTCATGGGGCCGTAGTCAAGCTTCATCACGGCTAGGCCGATGATGAACACAAAGGTCAGCAGGGAGTAGAAGTTGTAGGGAATCGCCCGGATAAAGAGCTCGATGCCGCTGATGCCGGTGTCCAGATCGGCGGCCACGCCGGAGACGGCGGCGGCCCAGGAGCTCACCGGCGCGATCATGCATACGGGGGCGGCGGTGGCATCGATAAGGTAGGCCAGCTTGGGCCGGGAGATCCGGTGGCCGTCGGTGACGGGGCGCATGACAGAGCCCACGGTGAGGCAGTTGAAGTAGTCGTCGATAAAGATCAGGATACCCAGCACAAAGGTGGCCAGCATGGCCCCCACCCGGGTTTTGATGTTCCTCTGCGCCCAGCGGCCGAAGGCGGCGGACCCTCCGGAGGCGTTGACCAGGGCCACGATGATGCCCAGCAGCACCAGAAACAGGAAGATACCGGCATTGCCCTCAATGGCAGAGACAAGGCCGTCGTTGACGATGGTGTCCAGGGTGGCGACAGGGGCAAAATTGCACTGGAACAGGGCCCCCACCAAAATGCCGATGAACAGGGACGAGTACGCCTCCTTGGTGATGAGGGCCAGGCCGATGGCCACGATAGGCGGCACCAGGGCCCAGAAGGTGCCGTACATGCTGGAAACTGCGAGTTCCATAGAGCTTTTTCCTCCTAAAACAAAAAATCAGTCATGACGCAATCATGACTGAACGCACAGCAACCACGCACCGCCATGACAGCTCTCCACGTCTCCGTGACAGTCCGGCGGATATTCTCCGACGGCCCAGCCTCCATCCCACCAGACAGCGGGACGGCGCTTCGGCGGCAGTCCCTTTTCCGCCCCGCGCTGTCTGACGCTGTTTGGGGGGCGGTACTCTTGGCGGCCGCGCCTCTATCATAACTCTATTTCGACTGAAGCCGATACAGATTATTATACCCAAGCAGGGGAAAATGTCAAGAATAAATGTCTTATTCGCGAAAAAAAGTCCTCCGCCGGCCCCGCCGGGCAGTCCGGAGCGCAAAAAGACGCATATTTTCTGAAATTCCTTGTTATCCGCTCTTGCCATAGGCCGGGGGATGATGGTAGAATAAGTCCATATACAAAATTACCCCTCCCTGGCCGGTCACGGCGCTATTTGACAAAAAACTACATAGGGGGACGACTGCTATGAGACGAGACGACCTTCTGCGCGGATTGGAAACCGGCGCGCTGCTGCCCCGCCTGGAGCCGGTCTATGGAGCCGGGGCGGCGGCTGCGGCGGCGCGGCTGACGGAGCTGGTTCTGGAGTTCGGGGAGATCTTCCCCTGCGGGGACGGAACAGAGCTGCTGCTCTTCTCCACCCCTGGGCGCACAGAGCTGGGGGGCAACCACACCGACCACCAGCGTGGCCACGGCCTGTGTGCCAGCGTGGATCTAGACACCATCGCCTGCGTGGCCCCCAACGGGAGCCGGACCATCCGTATCAAGTCCCGCCACCACAGGATCGCGGAGGTGGATCTGGACGATTTGTCCATCCATCCGGAGGAGACAGGCAACTCCGTTGCTCTGGTCCGGGGCATCGCGGCCCGGGTGGAGCAGCTGGGGTATCCCGTCACCGGCTTTGACGCCTACACCACCACCCGGGTCCTCCGGGGCAGCGGCCTGAGCTCCTCCGCCGCCTTTGAGGTGCTGGTGGGCACCATTCTCAACCACCTCTTCTGCGGCAGGACCTTCACCCCGATCCAGGTGGCCCAGATCGGCCAGTACACAGAAAACGTCTATTTCGGCAAGCCCTGCGGGCTCATGGATCAGCTCTCCTGCTCCGTGGGGGGCGTTATCGCCGTGGATTTCGCCAACGAGTCCGAGCCGGCCATCCGGCGGGTACATACCGATCTCTCCTCCTACGGCCACGCCCTGTGCATTGTGGACACCCGGGCCAGCCACGCGGATCTGACGGCGGACTACGCCGCCATCCCCCAGGAGATGCGGGAGGCGGCCGCCTGCTTCGGCCGGGAGGTGCTGGGGGAGGTGGACCCGGCGGTCTTCCGGGAGAGCATCCCCCTGGTGCGGGCCACCTGCGGCGACCGGGCCATGCTCCGGGCCCACCACTTCTTTCTCGACGACGCCCTGGCCCTCCGGGAGTGCGACGCCCTGGCCCGGGGGGACTTTGACGAGTTTCTGCGCTGTGTGAACCGGTCGGGACGCTCGTCCTACATGTACCTGCAAAATGTATCCAACTACCGGGAGAGCCGGTCCCAGCCGGTGGCGGTGCTGCTGGCAGTGGCGGAGGCTCTGCTGGCAGACCGGGGGGCCTGCCGGGTCCACGGCGGCGGCTTCGCCGGCACCATCCAGGCCTTTGTCCCCCTGGACCTGCTGGATGAGTTTGTGTGCGGGATGGAGGCGGTGGCGGGGGAGGGGGCCTGCCACGTGCTGGATCTGCGCGGCAGCGGCTCGGTGCTGCTGCTCCAGTGATCTCCCTTTCAGGAAGGAGTTAGCCTTATGCGATATGAAACTATTTCTCTCACCGTCCCCAGCGCGGACGGCCCGGCCCAGCTGACCGCCTACGCGCCGGACAACAGTCCGGAAACCGGGATGTCCCGGCTGCGGCCCGGCATCATCATCTGCCCCGGCGGCGGCTACGGCATCGTGTCCGAGCGGGAGGCGGAGCCCGTTGCCCTGCGGTTTCTGGGGCTGGGGTACGCGGCCTTTGTACTGCGCTACCACGCGGCCCCCCGGGGCCGCTGGCCTATCCCCCAGCGGCAGCTGCTGGCGGCGGTGGACTACGTCCGGACCAACTGCGGGGACTACCATGTGGACCCCAAGGCGGTGCTGGTCATGGGCTTCTCGGCGGGGGGGCACCTGGCCGCCTGCGGCGGGACTCTGTGGAACCGGCCCGAGGTCTACCGGTCGCTGAAGAAGAAAGCCCTGGCCTACCGGCCCGATGGGATGATCCTCTGCTACCCGGTGATCACCTCCGGAGACCACGCCCAGCGCACGTCCTTTCAGAACCTGCTGGGAGATCGGTACGAGGAGCTTCTGCCCCTGCTGAGCCTGGAGCGGCGGGTCAAGAGCAGCACGCCCCCCACCTTCATCTGGCACACGGCGGACGACACGGTGGTGGATCTGGAGAACACCCTCCTCTTTGAGACGGCCCTCCGGGCCCGGGGGGTGCCGGTGGAGTGCCACATCTACCCCCACGGGGCCCACGGCCAGTCCCTGGCGGATCGGACCTGCTTCCAGCCGGAGGAGCTGTGGAAGGTCAGCGTCCCCTGCGCCGGGTGGGTGGCCAAGTGCGACGCCTGGATTCAGAACACCTTTATGCGGTGAGAGGGAGGACATCCCGTCAAGTACGTCGCCCCGGCTGGGGCGGCGTACTTTTTTCTCCTTTGGCTGAGTGTTTTTCCCGTTTCCTTCGTATTATAAGATGACCGGTCAAGCGATACTGAAAGGAGAAACCGAGGTGATCCGTTGAACGAAAAAGATCTGGCCGCTGCCCTCCGGCAGGGCAGCGAGACCGCTGTCGCCCTGGCGATGAACCGCTACGCCCGGCTTCTCTGGTCCACCGCCGCCCGGGCCCTGGGGGAGCTGGCCGCGCCGGAGGACTTGGAGGAGATTGTGGCGGACGTGTTCGTCTACCTCTGGGAGAACCCGGAGAAATTCGACCCGGACCGGGGAAAGCTCAAGGACTGGCTGGCCGCCGCAGCCCGGAGCCGGGCGGTGGACCGCCGCCGCCGGCTGACTGCCCGCGCCGCCCTCCCCCTGGACGAAAACACCCTGGCGGAGGACCTGGGCCCCCTGGACCAGCTCCTGGCCTCCGACACCCGGCGGGCCCTGACAGAGGCCGTGGACGCCCTGGAGGAGCCGGACCGGGAGATCATCATCCGGCGCTACTACCGGGACGAGAAGCCCCGGGCTATCGCCCGCGCCCTGGATCTGCCGGTGAAGCAGGTGGAAAACCGGCTCTACCGGGCCAAGGCGAAGCTGCGGGCATCCCTCGGAACCGCGAAAGGAGACTGTCTATGAAACTGCGAGAGGAAAATATGTCCAACATCCGGCGCCGGTTCACGGCCAAAACCGGCGTCAGCCTGCCGGAGAGCCGCCCACGCCGCCTGCCGGCCCGGAGCCTGCTGCTGGCCGCTGTCCTCGCCGTCCTGCTGACTGCCACTGCCTTTGCCGGGACCCTGTTCTCCGGCCTGGAGGGGGACGATCTGGCGCTGTCGGCGGAGTATCTTGGGGGCGGCGTGGTGGAGATTACGGTGGAGAACCGGTCCGGCAAAAGCCTGAACCTCCAGCCCGCCGTGAAGCTCCTGCGCTGGCGCACCGGGGAGGAGCTGAGCCCCGCCGGAGATGTGGCGGTGGAAGCCCCCGCCCTGGCCCCCGGGGAGCGGGGCGTCATGACCGTGAATCTCTCCGGGGCCTACGATATCCAAAAGCTGGAGGCCCCTCTGGAGGACGACTACTACTACTTCGTCGTGACCAACAACCACTTTGCCTTCGGCCAGGATTGGATGTGCTCCGTCAGCTTCTCCGCGCCGGAGGAACCCGTTCCGGAGCCGCTTCCCCCGGTACCGGTCTCTGATGCCGTGGGGAGCCTGCCGACCGAGCCGGAAGGGCCCGTGGTATCCCCGGTTGACCCGGAGTGGCTGGGGCTGGAGGGCCCCGACGACCCGGCGGATCAGCGCTGGACCTGCCAGTGGGGCGTCTTTACCGCCGGACGGGAGCTGATCGCCGAGGCGGATTCCCACGCCCTGGTGCTCTTTGCCAATGTCCCCAGCGGCCGCTATCCGGGGAGCATGGCGGCAATCCCCGTGCGCTATGTGCTCACCTATGAGCGGGCGGCTGTTGAATCGCCGGGCGGCAGCGTGTTTGTCCACGGACAGACCGTGCCCCTCTCCGCGCTGGAGGACTGCCGGGTCTACGAGGATGAGGAGTACGTCTGCTATGAGGTCAGCCGGTATATTTTCACGGACCTGGAGCAGTATGTCCGGAGCTGGGCGGACAGCGACCCGAACGTCAGCTTCTGTCAGGAGGCGATGGAGCGGGTCCAGACCGTCTATGACGGCTTCGGAGAGGAGATCTCCATCGTCCGCCGGGAAACACCCCTGACCGCCAGCGCCTATATCCCCAGAGCCCAATAAGCAAAAATAGGGAGCGGAGACGGGAAACCCGTCTCCGCTCTTTTTCAGAAGAGGTCCTATTTCTCCACCGTCAGCAGAACGCATCCGGCGGTAATCTCCAGGCCGCGGTCCGCCGGGGCGTTCTCGTCTGTGGGGCTAAAGGAGACAGTGAACTGGATGTCCTGGCTGTAGCCGGGCTTGGTCCAGTAGGGGTTGACGTAGCTGCCCGTTGACATGGACCCGACCCGGTAGGGCAGGCCCGCTGCCTGGAGGTTGGCGTTCACCGCCTCGAGAATGGCGGGGGAAGGGTCGTAGTAGCCCTCGCTTCCGGACACGGCGGTGAGGATGGGGATCCGGGTGCAGGCCTCCAGCTTTTGATAGAGCTCCCGGCCCGCCTGGAACCCGGTGTCCGGCCTGCCCGCCCAGCCCGGGCCCAGCCGGACGGAGGCGGTAGCCTCCTCCGCCGAGCCGCTGGGGGTGAAGGCCCTGCCTGAGGGCAGGAGCACCGGGGCGCCCTCATAGGAGGCGGTGTAGGGCACCGTCAGCACATCCCCGGCCCTGGGATTTGCGGGAAGCTGGAAGGTGTAGGATATCGCCACGTCCGTCAGCGTCAGGTCCGTGTCCCTGACATGCTCCCGGAGGGCCTCTCCAATGGCCTCCCTGACGGCCTCCAGGCTCCATTCGCCGGTCAAATCAACAGTGAGGCTCGCCGGGCTGCTGCTCCAGACGGAGGGGCTCCAGGCCCGCATAATCCCGTTGATGATCTCAGCCTCCGAGAGCTCCCCGGTGGAGATGGGCGGATTGGCCGGATTGACAATGGGCGGCGTAACGTAGGGCGTGCCGCCGGAGCTGTCAATCCGCAGGCCGTTTTCCGCGTCCCAGCGGTAATCCCAGCCGAAGGAATCCACGGCGAAGGCCCAGGTGAGGGGAAAATAGGTGACGCCGCCGTAGTTAAGCAGGGGATACTTGGCGGCGCTGTTGTCAATCCCCTCGTCGTTCACCACCACAGGGTAGTCCACCCGGGTGGCGGAGACACTGCCGCTCCTGCCGCTATGGCCCGTGTCGGGCACATAGTCCCCGGCCCCGCCGGTCCTGGTGATGGTCAGGGTCCGGGAGAGGGCGTCCCACTCCGGAGCTGTTGACAAAGTCGGTTTTCTAAAAATGTACTCCACAAAAGTTTTGAAATGTGGATGTTTCTCTGTGATACCGTCATAATCGGGACACAAAAAT
>JAAWUC010000097.1 GCA_022804995.1 Oscillospiraceae bacterium | reverse complement strand
GGCGTAGCTCCGCCAGCAATGCCGGATATTTTTTGCGTGAGCATAAAAGTCGGGGGTTGGGGACTCCCCAGACTGTTGTCTTTTGACACAGTCTGGGGACGTTCTTCTTCACCATGCCGGGACCCGCGTGGACCCTGACCCGGCAGGAGCTGTCCAGCTCCAGCTCCACGTCCACGGAGCACTTGCGGGTCCTGCCCTCCACCACGTCCTCCTCCGCCAGCACGCCCAGATAGGGGGCGGCAATCAGCTCCCGCCAGGGCTCCCCCTCCAGCTCCAGGGCCCGGCGGGAGAAGATATTCACATACCGCAAGCCGATGCGCTGAAAAAAAGCGGGCTGATAGATGCGGATGAACTGGGCCAGGGGCAGATCAAAATGCTGGCCGAATGCCTCCCACCCCGGGTAGGCCACGGTGGACAGGGAGATAAAGCTGTTGGTCAGATTCAGCTTCCAGCGGCCGTCGGCGGAGACGAAGTTGTAGTTGACGACAGGGTCCTGGACCTCCAGCTTGGCCTGAGGGGTGCCCAGGTTGGCGATGCGGGGGGCGGGCTGCTCCCGCTTGGCGGCGTAGCGGGGGAACATGGCTCGGATAGCCTCCTGGAAATCGGCGGGCTCTTTTGTGCCGATGGACAGGATGGTGGGAAAGCGGAGCTGGCAGATGGCCTCCGCCAGCTGGGCCTTTTCGTAATGGACCCGGGGGTTATCGGAGTAGAGCATAGAGGTCCCTCCTAACACATTTTTTCTATTGTACCCCCATTAAGCGAAAATGTCAAATAAGAGACATAATTTTCAGCAGATATGGGGAGGAAGCGTTATTCCCTGCTCTGGGCCCAAACGCCAAACCTGGGCTTTCCCTCCGGGCCACAGCCGCAGAGGAGGAAGCCCTCCGGGCGGCGTTCCGCCGTCAGGGTGATGGCCTCCCCCAGCCGGCACTCCCGGGAGTAGGTAACACGCAGCTCCGGAAAGAAATCCGGACAGTCCGCCGCTCCGCGCAGCAGGGCCAGGGCCCGGCGGACATAGCGGGTGTTGTTCATATGCCCGTTGATATCCAGATCCGCCTCCTCCACGGTAAAGGAGCCGATGGGCTCGCCGCCCCGCAAGGGCGGCACCTTAGGAGGCAGGGTCCGGCCCGCCTCCAGCGCCGCCCCCTCCGGCATGGGGATGCGGGAGATGGGGACCAGCTTCCGGGTCTCCACATCCGCCAGCACCCACAGCTCCAGGCTCTCTCCGCTCTCCCCAATCCGGTGGGCCCGCCAGCTGCCCCAACTGCTCTCCGCGGCGGACACCCAGGTCTGAATCCGCAGCGCCTCCCCCGCCCTGGGCGGGCCGGGCACTCGGTACCAGCTCCGGCTAAGCATCCAGACACAGCCGTACCGGGACAGGAGCTGGTCGTGGCCGATGCCCAGCCGGATGGCATGGGCGGTGGCCGCGTCCTCCAGCAGGCGCAGAAGGCCGTCCTCCATGCAGTGTTCCGCCTCCGGGCGGTAAATTTTTTCAAAAATATCCATTTCACCTATTCTCCGTTTACGATGCTCAGCAGCTCCGCCGCGCCGGTCCGCTCCGTCATGTTCCACCGGCACAGGGCGTACAGGCTCTGAGGCAGGCCCCGGACCAGCACGTTCCGGCTGTCGGTCCGGATGGACAGCGTCACCGGGATCCCCGCCTGATGGATGAGCACCTCCGTCAAATCGCTGTAGTATCCACCGGGGTAGGCCAGGGCGCAGAACCCCGCCCCCAGCTCCCGCAGACGCTCCGCCTCATACCGCTCCAGATCCGCTGCCAGAACGGCGGCATAGTCCGCCTCGCTCTCCCCATCCAGGGGCAGGGCGGAGGTGCGGATCCGATCCCCCGTCTCAAAGGGGGCCCACTGGTGGAGGTCCCAGGTGTGGGACTGGAGGTCGATGACCCCGGCCATCTCCCGGGCCTCCTCCCAGCCGAAATGGGGGGTGATGGGATTGTTGGTGTCCTTGTAAAATTCCTTATGGCCCACCGACACGCCGATGGCGAAGACCGTGGCCCGCATCCCGTACTTCTCCAGAACGGGCAGAGCATGCTCATAGTTGCTCAGATATCCGTCGTCCAGCGTAATGCACACCGGCTTGGCGGGCAGAGTGCCGCCGTGGTGGACGTAGTCGATCATCTCCTGGAAGGTGACGGCGGTATACCCCGCCTCCGCCAAGGTCCGGATGTGGACTTCAAAGGTCTCCGGCGTCACCGCCGTGTCACTGGCAGCATCCCGGTCGATGTGGTGGTAGAGCAGGATGGGCACATCGGCGGTATAGCTGTCCGGATCCGAGGCCGGCGGGTAGGTGAAGAGCTCATCCAGATAGGCGGCGCAGTTCTCCGCCGTCACGTAAGCCCCGAAATCCTCCGGCCGGTAGATCCGGCTGTTTCCGAAGATCTCCGCCAGCACCATGCTCCCCACAGTGTTGCGGAAATGGGTAGCGTCGTAGAAGTAACGGCTGTCGTAGGAGACGGGGGTGAGGCTGAAGTCCCAGTAGTCCACCACCTCCGCCAGGGCGGTCTTATACCGCCGCAGCTCCTCCTGTCCGTACACGCTCCACTGCCCGATATAGACCGGGGAGGCAATGACAATGAGTTCCGTGCCCTTCTCCGCACACATATCCCGGATCTCCGCCACCGACTGGATGCACTGATCGATATAGGGCAGGCCGGCGGTGTCCGGAGAGACCCAGAAGTCCCCGCCGTGGGCGGCCTCGTAGACCGCCGGGTCCCCAATCTTCTCCACATCCCGCACCCGCTTGTCGTAGCAGCCGGTGGGCACGTCGAACACGTCAAAGACCTGGGGCAGGTCCGTGTCCCGGAAGCGGGCGGCAATTTTGTCCGAGGCGTACCGGGGGTTGGAGAAGGCATACCGCAGGTAGAACAGGGGCAGGCTCTCCCCGCTGGCCAAGGCGTGCATCCTGTCGTTGAGGCTGTCCTGGCCGGTGTCGTAGGTGTTGGCCTCGTTGATGCCCAGGTTCAGCACCAGGTATTTGACCTCATAGCTGTCCAGAAGGTACGCCGCGAAATCCCGGTAGTCCTCGGTGTCGCAGCCGTAGACGAAGAGATTGTAAAAGCTGGCGTCCAGATATTCGTTCAGCTCCTCCACACTGTAGGAGGCGGCGGAGGAGGATCCGATGATATAGGAGTCAAAGTCCCCGTGGTGCTCCTCCAGCCAGACCAGCTTGGCCGTGCGGGGGTTGTTGGTCTCGTTGTAGCCGTACCAGTCCAGAATGGGATCTCCGAATACGCCGAAAGGGTCCGCCAGCACGTTGAACCCGGCGCAGACCGCCAGGGCCAGCGCTACGGTCAGGGCAAACATGACAAGCCATTTTTTTGAGGACATGGACTCCCTCCTAGACATTCTCATAGACGTACATAATGGCGGTGTAGTCCGTATTCAGGTACACGCAGGCCACCAGGAGCAGCACGGCGATAAACAGCACCCCGAACTGTACCGCAGGCCGCTGCCTCTCCAGGGTTTTCCGGATGGGCGTCCCCCGCTCCTGGAGGACGCTGACCGCCAGCAGCACCGCCCCGGCGATCCCCAGCCGCAGCCAGTCGAAGCCGGTGAGGCCGAAGCTGGTGAACAGCCCCGGCCCCGCCGGGCCGAAGTGGAGCACCGTCCGCTTGAGCATCCCCAGGGCCTGGCGCAGGCTGTCCGCCCGGGAGAAATAGCGGCCGATGATCACCAGCAGCAGCGTCCGCAAAGTCTGGAACCCCCGGAACCACCATTTGCCGTCCCGCAAGTCCAGGCGCTCTCTGACCTTTCCGGTGAGAGGGGCGCAGAGCATCGCCAGGCTCATAAGCCCCCCGTTCCAGAGGCCATAGGCGATATTGCTGAACCCCGGCCCCTGCCAGATACCCACCGCCAGAAAGACAATCAGGGTGGACAGGCAGGGCCCCGTCAGCTTGCCCAGATGGGGGCCCAGGGAGCCCTTCACCCGCTTCCCCAGCCGGTTCATGGGCCCGGAGAGGGCCAGGGGATAGAAGAGGTAGTCCTTCATCCACTCCCCCAGGGAGATGTGCCAGCGCCGCCAGAACTCGTCCACGCTCCGGGCGAAGTAGGGCCGGCGGAAGTTCTCCGCCATCTCCACGCCAAAGAGCTGGGAGGCCCCCCGGACCAAGTCCGTGCCGCCGGAGAAGTCGCAGTAGAGCTGGACGCAGTAGAGCGCCGCCCCCAGAAACAGCGCCGCCCCGGGGTACTGGCCGTAATTTCCGTAGAGCTCCCCCACGGCCCCGGCCAGGGGATCGGCGAGAAAGACCTTCTTGAGCATTCCCCAGATCATCAGCTGAACGCCGTACTTGAGGTTGTCCGCGTTGAAATCATTGCCCGCCAGCAGCTGGGGCTGGAGCTTGTCATAGCGGTTGATGGGCCCCTGGATCATCTGGGGGAACCAGGCGGCAAAGAGGGCGTATTTCAGCAGATTCTTCTCGGCGGACGTCCGGCCCCGGTAGACATCAATAAGGTAGCCGGAGGTCTGGAACACATAGAAGGAGATCCCCAGGGGCAACAGCAGGTTCAGAGGCCGGAAGCGGAGCTCCACACCAAAAAGTCCCGCAAAAGCCCCCACCGTCCCCATCCAGGAGTCCAGATACTTGAACAGGGCCAGGGTGGCAAAATTCAGCACCAATGCCGCCGTCAGGACCAGCCTGCGGCGGCGCTTGCCCCGTTTTTTGACGCCGGCCCGGTCCTCCCGCTCGATGTCCAGCTCTGCCCGTTCCCGGCGGTGGAGGGCGGCGAGGAGCTGGGCCGCGCCGTAGGTGAACAGGATGGTGAAGAGCAGGCAGCAGGCCGCCCGGAGGCTGTAGGCCAGATAGAACCCGCCGCTGGCCGCCAGCAGCACCAGATACCGCCACCGCTTCGGCACGGCATAGTAGGCCGCCGCCGACACCAGCAGGAACAGCAGAAACGCCGCGCTGTTAATGGACATCGCCTACTCGGCCTGGAGGCGCTGGACAAGGGCCCAGATCGCCTCCGCAGAGTTGAAGTTCTCCGGAACCAGGTCCTCCGCCGTGATGGTGATGGAAAAAGCGTCGTTGAGCTCCCCCACCAGCATAACGATGTCCAGGGAATCCAGAATACCATTATCGATAAGTGCGGTCTCCCCGGCAAAATCGATGGCGGGACAGCTCTCCGCCAGCAGCCGCATCAGTTTGTCCATGTGTCTCCTCCTATTGAATATACGTCCGCCGCAGGGCGGCGCGGTCAATTTTCCCGGTCCGGTTCTCGGGCAGCTTCTCCAGATAGTAGATTCGCGCGGGCACCATAAACCGGGGCAGCGCTTTTTTCAGCGCCCCGAGGAGCTCCCGGTCCATCCTCTCCGGTCCCTGGTAGAACAGGCACAGCTGCTCCTTTCCATGGTCGTAGAGGCAGCAGGCGGAGGTCACGCCCGCGACGGCGCTGGCCGCGATCTCAAGCTCCCCCAGCTCGATGCGGAAGCCCATGTGCTTGACCTGGGAGTCCGCCCGGCCCAGAAACAGCAGTTCCCCCCGGTCGTTCCAGGTTCCCAGATCCCCGGTCCGGTACATCCGCTCCGGCCAGGCCGTCCGGGTTGGGTTCTGGCAGAAGGCGGCGGCGGTGCGCTCTCCGTTCCGGTAGTACCCCAGGGCTAGACAGGTGCCGGTGACGCAGATCTCCCCGGTCCGCCCCGGCTCCGTCACAGGCTCGTCCCCGTCCAAAAGCAGAATCCCCGTGTTGCGGAAGGGCCGGCCAATGGGAATGGCCTCCGTGTCCGCAAAGGTGCGGTCAATCTCGTAGTAGGTGCAGTTGCAGGTGATCTCCGTGGGGCCGTAGAGGTTGACAAACCGGGCCTCCGGCAGGTGGGAAGCCCAGTCATTGAGCACCTTGCAGGGCAGCGCCTCCCCGGAAAACATCACCAGGCGCAGGCGCCCCGGCACAAGCACGTCAAAGGTCCTCAGGGCGGAGAGGATCTTCATGGCCGACACGGACCAGATCACCGTGTTGACCTCCCGCTCCTCCATCCGCTCCACCAGCCGCTTGGGCATGGAGAAGAGGGGCTTCTCCAGAATCTCCACCGTGCCGCCGTTTTTTACCGCCAGGAAGATGTCCTTTACCGATACGTCGAAGTCGAAGGGCGCCTGGTTCCCGTAAATATTCTCCGGCCCCAGGCGGAAGGCGTCCGTAAACTGTTCCGCCATGTCGATAACGGAGCGCTGGCTCACCAGAACGCCCTTGGGCACACCCGTGGAGCCGGAGGTAAAAATGCAGTAGAGGGGATCCGTGTCCAGAACCTCCTCCGCGACGCGGTCCAGAAGAGCGCCGTCCGGCGCCTCTCCCGCCAGCTCCGCCAGGGAGACAGTCTCCGCCTCTGTAAAGGGCAGGGGCCGGGTGTCCTCCTGGGTGGTGACAACCAGCCTGGGGGTCATGGTCTCAAAGATGTCCCGCAGCCGCTGATCCGGCAGGGAGGGGTCAATGGGAACATAGAAATTCCCGCTGGCGGCAACGGCCCAGAAGGCCGCGATACTGCCCACATTCCTGCCGATACAGACGAAAACGGGCTCCCGCCGGGCTCCGCCCAGCCGCCGGGAAACGGCCGTGCCAGCCCCGCGGGCCGTGTCCCACAGCTGTCCGTAGGTCAGCACTGCCTCCGCGTCGGCAAAGGCGGTCTTGTCTGGCCATCGGGCGGCGGCATCCCGCAGATAGGTCAAAATATTGTACACCATGCCGGGCCTCCCTATCCGTTGGTGGGCGTGTGGAAATGGCACATCCCGATCCCCAGGGCCCCTGGCCCGGTGTGGCAGCAGATGGAGAGCGCCAGAGGCGCGTGGACAATGGAGAGCCCCGGGAAGGCGGCGGCAACCTCCTCCAGCCAGCTGTCCCGGACCTCGTCGGAGACATCGGAGTAGGATACCATCAGCTGCATCTCCCCCCACCGGCAGAAGTCCCGGAAGAGTCCCTTCGCGTCAGTGAGCATGGCCTCCACCATCACCTTCCGGGCGGCCTTCATCCCCCGGACCTTCCGGAAAGGAACCAGCTTCTCCCCGGAGATCTGGAGCACCGGCTTGATCTGGAGCACCGTCCCCACCAGGGATTCCGCGCCGGACAGCCGTCCGCCCTTCCGCAGGTATTCCAATGTATCCACGGCGATATAGATGCCGGCGTAATAAGCGTCGGCCTCCAGGGCCTCCTTGATTTCCAGCGCCGTCCTGCCCTCCTGGGCCAGGCCCACCGCGTCGTAGACGGACTGGCGCTGGGTGACGGAAATGCGGTGGTTGTCCACCACCTGAACCCGCCCGTTGAACCCGCTGGCCAGGGCGGCGGCGGTGACGCAGGACCCGGAGAGGCCGCTGGACATGGGGATATAGACCACGCCGTCGTGGTTCAGCAGAAGGTTTTCCCAAGCGCGGATCAGGCTGCCTGGCTCCACCTGGGAGGTGGAGACGGAGGCCCCGTTCCGGAGGAGCTGGAAAAACTGGTCCCGGGGCAAATCCACCCCCTCGTGGTAGGTCTCTCCGTTGACAAGGAAAGGCATTGCCGCCAGGGCAACGCCGATGCGCTCCGCCTCCTGGGCGGTGATACCGCTGTTGCTGTCGGTCATAATCGCAGTCGCCATTTAAATCGCTCCTTGCGGGCGGCTGATCGCCGCCGCTCCATATTCTTGTGTATTTGTAAGATTATAGCACCCTCCGCCCGCTTCGTCAAATCTTTTCCTGCGACCCTACAGGGGGCGCCAGATATGACCAGTTGGACGCTTCTTTTCTCGCCTTTGTTTCCTTCGCTTCCATCGCTATTTTGTTGATTTGGCATACCTTTCCTATCCGGGTTATCTGTTGGCAGCGGGGACATCGAGCAGCCGCACAGAGATCATAGACGCCGCGTTTTTCTCCACCGAGTTAAGGATGAACCCAGCCAGATCACAGGCGTAGAACGGCCCCTCCGTACTCCGCCCACGCTCCCGAATATACGCTTCCAGCGCGGCGTAAGCTGCCGAAATATCCCAGCGGCCTCGGCAGCAGACATATAAATAATTCCCGGCGGGCTTCTCCTTATAGTAAGGGAAGTCCGCTTTTTCTTTGATGCGGGTATAGAGGTGGCTGATGGCCCCCGGCCCGCCCTGCTCTCCCGGCTGGTGGATGGCCCCCAACTGGAAGTCGGTCTGTATTCCGTATTGGATGCACAGTGCCCGGCACCGCTCCAACACAATAATTAGCGTTTCATCCTCGCTGTCCGCCGGAGTCATCAGCCCCTCCAACTCCCCGACGGGGAGCGCCAGCAGGTGCTCTCTGTCAAACCAGCCGGTTCGGGGAACCATGTCCGGTCCTGGCCCAAACTCCAGATTGTGCAGAGCGCCGGACAGCACAAAGTCCATGTGCTCCAGCTTCTGCCGCTCCGCCTCCAGCTGGGTCCGCTGCTCCCGCAGCAGCGCCAGCGTCTGGGCGGTGTCCTGCCCTCGGAGACAGCGGCGGATCTTCTCCAGGGGCGTGCCCGTCTGACGGAAGATTGAAATGGCGTAAAAATCGTAGAACTGCTCCACATCGTAGTAAAAATAGCCGTTGTCCCCCTGGTGGGCCGGGAGGAGAAGTCCCACGTCTTTGTAGTGGCGCAGAGTTTCCTTGGTGGTGCCGCACAGGGCGGCGAAAGCCCCGGAGGTCAGCCAGCCTTTTTTCCGCTCCATAAAAATTTCCTCCCCAAAATGAAAAATACCTCTTGACTGCGTGGCTGCCACACGGTTTATGATACCCCTTGCCGAAAAAGATGTCAAATATCAAAACCGGGGAACCGCCGTTCCAGGCAGTCCCCCAATAAACCGGAATTTATAAACCTCGCTGGGCAACAATTACGGTATAGTTTTCCGTATCATATGTAACTCCCGTTTCTTTAAAACCATTTTTATGCCAAAAATGTTCTGATTGCGGATTCCCTTTTACCCAGCCGAGACGGACACTTACCATCCCAATACGGGCCAGATAAGCACACAGGTCATTGATTATCTGGCTCCCTGTTCCAGTGTTCTGTACGGACACATCCGTCATAAAAAATCCAATAAAGGCTGTTAATTCATCCGG
>JAAWUC010000096.1 GCA_022804995.1 Oscillospiraceae bacterium | reverse complement strand
CAGAATGCCGGCATTCTGTCCGGTGTTCCCATCTTAGTAAAAGCGAATATTGCCACCAGCGACAGTATGCCCACCACCGCTGGCTCCCTCGTGCTTGAGCACAACTACGCTCTTCGCGAAAGCTTTCTGGTCAAACGGCTCCGAAAAGCGGGCGCGGTGATCCTGGGGAAGACCAACATGACGGAATTCGCGAATTTTATGTCCTACCGTATGCCCAGCGGCTACAGCAGTCTGGGCGGGCAGGTGAAAAACCCCCATGCGCCCTCCAAAGAGCCGGGCGGCTCCAGCAGCGGCAGTGCCGCGGCTATGGCGGCGCAGCTTGCTGGAGCCTGTATCGGCACGGAAACGAATTCGTCTATCCTCTGGCCGGCTCAAAACAACGGGGTCGTGGGCCTAAAGCCCTCTATCGGTCTTGTGAGCCGCGCCGGTATGATCCCCATCAGCCGCACACTTGACACCGCAGGTCCTATCACTGCCTGCACAGAGGACGCAGCGCTCGTTATGAACGCCATTGCTGGTTATGATTGCAATGATCCCGCCACTTATATCCTCAAAAATCAGGAGACGGAGGATTTTACCCGGTATTTGGATACCTGCTATCTACAGGGCAGGCGCATTGGCTTATACCACACGGAGACCTTTCTCACTGACGCAGAGCAGCAGGATGCCACCCGCCGTCTTGTCACGCTGCTGAGAGAGTCCGGCGCGGAGCTGGAGGATAACTGCTGTCTTCGGGAATATCCGGAGATCAAAACCTTAGAAAAATATGAGTTTAAAGCCTCCCTCAACTATTTTTTCGCGAAAGAGAACGGATATACACTGCGCTCTATTTTACAGGCCAATGAGGCATATGGGAAAGCTGCTCTCCTCTATGGTCAGGATCGCATGGAGGAATCGGAAATCGGCTGCAGCGGCAGCCTGACGGAGCCAATCTACCTAAAAGCCATGCTGACGCGGGCGGAAGCCCGCAGGCAAGTTACAGCGTTGATGGATCATAAGCGCCTGGACGCCATCCTCTGTACCGGCGGCATAACTGATATTGCCCCCTTCACCGGCCTGCCCTCCATGACGGTTCCTATTGGCTATCGGGCGGACCGTTCTCCTATCGGCTGCTGTATGATGGCCCGGCACCTGGATGATGCCAGACTGCTTGGCGTTATGTATGCTATCGAAAAGCGGATAGGATTTGAGCCTTTGAACGTATAAGAAGTCGATCCGGCTCGATTTTTTCTCAAATGAACCACTCTTTCCCGGCACGGATACGCTTTAGCAATACAGCAATACGCCGCCCCGCAGAAATCGGAGAACGCCCGGCTATCGATCGCTTCCGCCACCGTTCCCCCGTCTGACGGCGTGTACAAATTTTGCGGCACATACAGCCGCAGCATCAGCTCAATTCCGCAGGGCTTATTCCCGCGATCTCCTTTTTGAAGATATTGCTTGTCATTATTTCTTTGGTATGATATGCTTATCGCATACTTTAGACCGCATATCAACAGACAGCAACGTATCCAGCACAATACCACAGGGGATGGGGCAATGTTTACTACGTGGAGTATACTCAAAATTAAAATGAGCCGTATATAATTTATGAGAAAAGCAGGTGAAAGCTGTGAGCGCTCATGTCCATTCAATTTAACCTAATGAGGATTTTCTGGATCTTAAACCATACCAATATGGCTGGGAAGAGTGTGTTCCACTCCACTCTTTTGGCCCCTTCGTCCGCAACCACTACTTGTTTCATTACATTATGAGCGGTCAAGGGACTTTGTTTTCCCACTCCGCCAATGGGGATATTCATGAATATCACTTAAGCGCCGGTCAAGGCTTCCTCATTTGTCCCGGACAGATCAATCTATACACAGCCGACGAACAAGAGCCCTGGAAATATGTATGGTTGGAGTTTGATGGGCTGCGGGCAGCGGAAATCCTGCTTAAGGCGGGACTAGAGCAGGATCGGCTGATTTATTTTCCTCAAAACGCAGAGAAAGGGAAGCGGTTAGAGACGCGCATGCTCTACTTTTCTCAAAATACAGATCGGGATTCGTTCCATCTGGTGGGACAGCTTTTTCTTTTTCTGGATGAACTCGCTGAATACTCCGCAAACCGGCGGGACAAGAATAAAGATATGCAGCAGGACTATTACATCCATGAGGCGGTCGTCTATATTCAGCAGAATTATCACCGTGAATTGACCGTAGATGAGATAGCGGCTTTCTGCAAGCTAAACCGGATTTATTTCAGCCGCCGTTTCAAGGCGGTGATGGGTTGCGCACCGCAGGAATTTCTTATCCGCCAGAGGCTTACCAGTGCCGCCGAATTACTGCGATCTACCAATTTCCCCATTAAAACGATTGCGGACCAGTGCGGCTACCGAGATCAACTGCATTTCTCCCAAGCGTTCCGAAAACGCTATGGCCTGCCGCCGCGGGAATGGCGCAGACAAAGCAAAGCGAAGCATTGACGATAATAAGAATCGGTGCGGCATCGCCGCACCGATTCTTACTTAAATAATTAATTCGTTATGTTTCCGCGCCGAACACGTCTTTTTCAGGGCCAGTGCCGCCGCAAAGACTATTGTGCTGTTTACCGTACGGGCCGACTGAGGGCATTGTGCAGCGCAGCGCATACAGGAGATGCACTTTTTGCCGTCCGCCGTCCGTAAATGATTCCGGCTGATTGCCTGCGCTGGGCAGTTATCGGCGCAGAGGCCGCAGGAGGTACAGCCTTTGCCCGCTTTGGGCGCCAACCCTATCCCACCCGCTTTTTTGTAGGGCCGGTTTCCCGGTATAGACACCGCTTTAGAGAAGTCATTGGCATCATATTTCTCCAGTATCTTTTTGCCAAAACAGGACAGCTCGCGGCTGTCTGACTGGTCCGGACGGCCCGCTGCATACTGCCGTATGATGGAATGCTCCGCAATAGCGGCAATGGCGGCGAACACCCGGAATCCCGCCTGTTCCGCCACATCCCGCAATTCCGCAAGGGTGTCCTCATAGGCTCGGTTGCCATATACGCAGACAATCACGCACCGCGCCTGATTTCCCCGAACCGCCGCCAGCCGCTGTGCGGCAAGGGCTGGGACGCGTCCTCCATAGGAGGGGACCGCGATTAGAACAAGGTCGCCGTTTTCCAAGGGAAAGCCGGAAAAATCCTCATCCGCTTTTGTCAGATCCAGTTTTGCGGCTGGAGCGGGCCATTGCGCCAAGATGCAGTCCGAAACTCGTTGTGTACCGCCGGTTGGGCTGAATGTAATTTGAATGGTTCTCATATTGAATTCCTCTCTTCCTTTTATACCAGCTTAACGGGCGGCGCGGAAATAAAATTGGAAAGACTGATAATCTCCCGGCACCTGAGGCAGAGGCCAACCGGCTTTCATCAGGGCGGCGCCGCTATAAAGCGGGCCGGTTCCGTCCGCCTGATAGTTCAACTTGGGGTCCAGCCCCTTGAGGGGCAAGGTGCGGAAGGGCGGCGCGGCGTGGGTACAGCCCAGCACCACGCTGACCAGAGCCTCCCGCTTATCTGGAGACACCTGCTCCCAGGCGGTGTAGCCGCTGTTCTGGAAGGGACTGGCCAGCCGGTAGTAGTCCCCTTGATGGATTAACGCATACCGGGCCTTGTACGTCTCTATCTGCTGACGGATTACCTGCTTTTCCGCCTCTGTGCATTTGCTCAGGTCCATTTCATAGCCAAAGGCCCCGCACATTGCCACAGTCCCCCTGGTCTCCAGGGGGGTAACCCGTCCGTTCTGCTCGTTGGGAACGGCGGATACATGCGCTCCCATTGTGGAGACAGGATAGCAGAAGGAGGTGCCATATTGGATACGCAGACGGTCGATGGCATCGCTGTCATCGCTGCACCAGATTTGCGGCGTATAGTAAAGCATACCGCCGTCGAACCGGCCGCCGCCCCCGCAGCAGCCCTCAATGAGAATTTGGGGAAAGTCTTGGCGCAGACGCTCCAGCATGTCATATACGCCTAAAACGTATCGGTGGTAAACCTCTCCCTGACGGCCGGCGGGCAGAGCGGAGGACCACACGTCGGTGAGGCTGCGGTTCATGTCCCACTTTACATAGGAGATATCGGCGCTGGACAGCACTTTTTTCAGTTGGCCGTAGATATGCTCCCGGACATCTTTTCGGGAAAAGTCCAGCACCAGCTGGCCCCGGCCCCGCGCGGGAGTCCGGCAAGGCACACGGAGCACCCAGTCCGGGTGCTGCCGGTAAAGCTGGCTGTCCTCATTGACCATCTCCGGCTCCATCCAAATACCGAATTTCATCCCCAATTCCCGGATGCGGGGCGCCAGGGCCTCCAGCCCGCCGGGAAGCTTTTCGGTGTTGACATACCAGTCTCCCAGCCCGGCATTGTCGTCATTGCGCCGGCCAAACCAGCCATCGTCCATAACGAACAGCTCGATCCCCAAGGGGGCGGCCTCCTTTGCGATTTCTGCCAGCTTATCCGCATTGAAGTTGAAGTAGGTGGCCTCCCAATTATTGACTAAAACCGGCTTGCGCTGTCCGGCCCAGGGATCGCGGAGAAGATGCTCCCGGATGGCCCGGTGGTACTGACGGCTCATCTGCCCAAACCCATTGGGAGAACAGACCATTGCCGCCTCTGGAGCGGTAAAGCTCCCGTTAGGCTCTAGCGTCCAGCAAAAATGATAGGGGTGGATGCCCATGACAAGGCGGCTGTTCTCATACTGACTGCACTCCACCGCCGCCTCAAAGTTCCCGCTGTACAGCAGCATAGCTCCATAGCACACCCCGATATCCCCGTCAGCATTGTGATCGCAGAGCATAACAAATGGGTTGTGCTGGTGGCTGGACGCTCCCCGCACACTGCCTACGCTTTGTACTCCGGAGCGCAGCGGCCCCCGGTCCAGGCACCGTTCCATGAGATGGTGGCCGTTGAAAGTAATAAAGTCCATATCGCACCGGAGAAAGTCCAGGCACAGGGAGGCGCAGCGGCACAGGTGTACTGGCTGCTCCCCTACATTTGTTATCTTTACGGCGCGTGTGATAAGGTCCAGATGTTCAAACACTCCGAAATACAGACTCACCATCACCTGGGCAGCGGCATCGTTCAGATGGACGATCAAGGTCTCGGCCTCTGCCTCACCGGCAAAGAAGGCGGGCAGACCATTTAAAGTGTATTTCCCTTTTTGTTTCTGCACCCCGCAGTAGCGCAGGTCACAGGTATGGCTTCCGCTGGGCAGTTCCAGCTCGATAGAGGGCAGGCGAAAATCCCCCACGCCGCAGGTGGAGTATTCCTGGGGCATAATGTCCAGGGAATAGGTCCGATTTGTCCCGGCTTGGCTGGGATTGGGAGAGAAACTGCGCCCGGCGCACTGAATGAGGCTGGACAGGTCGGCGCCGTCTATCCGGGGACCGTAGTAGGTGTGCAGGAGCACATCATACTGATCGGCTTTTATTTGATAGGTGGTATGCTTCGTATGCAGGGTAAAAATTCTGTTTTCCTGGTCGAGCACGATCATAGGGATACCCCCAATAAGAATTTTCAGGTTAATTATACAAAACACAAAGCGAAAAGGCAAGGAGATGGATAAAAATGGCCCCGGCATTTTTCTGCGCCGGGGCCATTGGGGAAAGCGGCTTATTTCCCGCCGGTGGAGGCAATCCCCTCGATAAACTGCTTCTGGAAGATCAAATACAAAATCACCATAGGCAGCATGGCCAGCAGAGACCCAGCCATCAGGATGGGAAAATTGGTGCTGAACTGGCCCCGCAGAGTGGCCAGACCCATCTTGGCCACCATCTGATACTGGGGAATGATGAAGATCTGGCTGGGCAGAGACATCTGAACCAGCACAATGCCGAACAGCAGCTTCTTGCCTCGAAACTCCAGCATGGCGAAGGCGTAGCCTGCCATGGAACTGAAAGCTACCGCGCAGATCACCCGGAAAAGAATCATCAGGCCAGTGTTAAGATACAGCTTGAGGAACGGCAGACTGGCGGCGGCTTCCTGAAAATTTTCCCACCGGAACGTGCTGGGAAAAATGACCGGGGGCACCGCGTTGCTTTCAGCCACAGTTTTGAAGCTGGTGAGAATCATCCAGAGAAAGGGGAAGACCATGATAATGGCGCCCAAAATCAAAGCTATGTAGGTGAGGACGGTCATCCGTTTTCTTGAAGATTCCAATGAACTGTTTTTCATATGTCACCCCTCCTTACACGTCGTAGTTTACCCACTTCTTCTGGCCGTAGAACTGAATCACAGTGACCAGGCCGATGAGCAGAACGGTCCAAAGGACGATAGCGGATCCATAGCCGCGCTCCCCGGCGACGAAGGAGGAGCGGTAAAACAGATACATCAAGCTCTGTACGCTGGTGATGGCGGGGTTGGTTTCTTCCACCATCATGTAGATTAGGTCATAGACCTTGACAGAGGACATCAGGCGCATAATCATAACAACAAACAGAGTGGGGGATACCATGGGCAGAGTGATGGTAAAGAACTGCCTCACCGGTCCGGCGCCGTCAATGCTGTTGGCCTCATAGAGAGTTTTCGGAATATTCTGGAGACCAGCCAGCAGGAGGACGGCGTCGTAACCGATGTTGCTCCAGATGGCCACAATGGCGCAGGAGATCATAACGAACCTAGGGTCGGTGATCCAGCCGATATGGCTGCCGAAAATCTGGTTGAGAGTGCCGTATTCTCCGTTGAAAATGAAGCGCCACACCATAGTAACGGCGGCAGGAGCGCACACCAGAGGCAGGAAGAAGATGGTGCGGAAGCCGCCTTTGAATTTAATCTTGGCGTTGAGGAGCATAGCTACCAGCAGGGAGATGAACAGCCCCACGGGGACCGTCAGGATACAGAACAGTATGGTGTTCCAGGTGGCTTTCCAGAACTCGGCGTTCTGGAACATATCTATATAGTTTTGAAGTCCGGTGAACGAGTAGCGCCCGAAGCCCTCATGCTCACAGAAGCTGGTATAGATGGTCTAGACAAAGGGCCACAGGTTCAGTACAATCAGTCCGATAATGGTCGGGGCCACCATGATCCAGCCCCAGTTTTCTTCCAATCAGGCGGCGGGGGACAATTTTTTGCTCAAGATAGACCCTCCTCTCAAGACTTTGCCAGTTTCTTGGCCGTCTCGGTATTTACAATTTCCTGCATACGTTCCAGACCTGCCGTCAGTTCTTGACCGCCGCTATACACCTTGGTCAGCTCATCCAGCACCTGGCTCTTCCACTTGGGGCTGGCAGAGTTGTATACCGCCTGAACCGCATAGTCGAACTGGTCAAAACAGACGTCCAAATTCAGCTCTGCGTCATAAGAGGCAAAGGCGTTGCGCCATGTTTCCTCCGCGCCCAGATAGGCAGGAATAGCCGCGCCTGATTCACCCTGGATGCGCGGAGCCTCCTCGGTGCCGAAGTATTTAATAACATCCAGCGCTTCCTCCAGCTTTTTTCCGTGTGCGCCGGTGGCGTAGCACAATCCGTTGGACATGGTAGCCCGTCCGTCTTTGTCCAGGCTCTCACCGTCCTCAATGGGGTTGGCGCACCTGGGCAGCTTGGCGATATCCCACTTGCCCTGCATATTGGGGTAGTTCCCCATCAGCTGGGGCAGACTCCAGGTGCCCTCCATTGTACATAGCACCCATCTCGGAGAAAAAGGCGGTGCCAGGGGAAGTCTCTGCAAAGAAGGTTTGGTCGGGACACCAGTTCTCTTTCTGCATATTCACATAGAATTCGATTCCCTTGACCGAGCCTGGGTTGGTGTAGCCGGCCTGAGTGCGGTCTGCGGTGAGGATATGGCCTCCGGCCTGATAAGCGAAAGCCCAATAGCCCAGCTGGTCGTCGTTGTAGGCCATAAAGCCGTATTTGCCAGTGGCGTCATAAATCTTTGTAGTTGGGGTCCACGTCGTTGTAGAGGTCTGTCACATCGGCCAGCATACCAAAATCGGCGTAGTACAGGAGCCGGTTCGTATGCATCCAGAAGATATCGGGCATAGTATTGGACTCAGCGGAGGCCTCCAGCTTGGTCCAATACTCGCTCCAGCTTGTGACCTGCACCTCGATCTCCACGTCGGGGTGCAGGGCGGTGTAGGCCGCGCAGACAGCTTCTATGCCAGGACGCTGGTACACGTCCCAAATTTGAAAGACCAGATGGGTCTTGCCGTCACCGGAGCCGCATCCGGCAAGTGATAACAGTAAGACCAACGCCAGGACCGCCGTTACCCAACGATGTAGCTTTTTCATAACGCCACTCCTTTGTACTCCTACAATTTGGACTCTCCCCCCAAAAAAACTGCCTCTTGACAAACAGAGGCGGATGTGGTATCCTGCCATAGGAAAACAAAGCAGGCAGGAAGCATCCGCCTCACCTCCAGCGAAGCGAAGAGGTCAAGATTGCAGCCGCGCCCCTCGGTGGGCGTGTTTGTTGTCGCGGATGCCGGATGCGTCCGCGATTTTGTTTTACCGCGTATTTTGTGTATTGGGCAATTTGTTGAAGGAGGTGCTTCGGCTATTAGCAATGTAACGCATCAACTGAATGACGACATCCGAGACAGGGAAGTGCGCCTGATCGGCAGCGGCGGTGAGCAGCTGGGGATTATGTCCGCGGAGGACGCTCTGCGGATCGCGGACGAGAAGGGCCTGGATCTGGTGAAGATTTCACCGCAGGCGACCCCGCCGGTGTGCAAGCTGATGGACTACGGCAAGTTCCGGTTCGAGCAGGGCAAGCGGGAAAAAGAGGCCCGGAAGAACCAGCACGTCGTGGAGATCAAGGAGATCCGCATGTCCCCGGGCATTGACATCGGGGATTTTAACGTCAAGCTGAAGAACGCGCTGAAATTCCTGACCGATGGCAATCGGGTAAAGGTGTCCGTCCGCTTCCGCGGCCGTGAGATGGCCCACACAGATATTGGGCGGAAGCTCCTGGATAAGTTTGCGGAGCAGTGCGCCGAGGCGGCCAACGTCGATAAGGGAGCCAAGCTGGAGGGGCGGAATATGTCCATGTTCCTCTCCCCCAAGAAGTGACCTGAGGGTCAGAGCACGCAAAAGGAATAAACGGAAGGAGTACTATACTATGCCTAAGCTGAAGAGCCACAGCGGCGCGAAGAAGAGATTCAACCTGACCAAGACAGGGAAGGTCAAGCGGGCCAAGGCCTTTAAGAGCCACATCCTCACCAAGAAGGATACCAAGCGTACCCGTCGTCTGCGGGCGGGCGGCTATGCCGACGTGACCAACG
>JAAWUC010000003.1 GCA_022804995.1 Oscillospiraceae bacterium | reverse complement strand
GGTCAAGCCTGCCGCCTACCTGCTGCTGGCGGTCTACTGGTTTCAGCCCCTGGTGTGGATCGCCTATGTGCTGCTGTGCCGGGACATCGAACTGGCCTGTGACGAGCGGGTGGCCCGGGACCTGGACCCGGCGGGCAGAAGGCGCTACTCCCAGACCCTGCTTCAGTGCAGTGTCAGCCGGGGCACAATCGCCGCCTGCCCCCTGGCCTTCGGGGAGGTGGGCGTGAAGGAGAGGGTGAAGAATGTGCTCCACTACAAGAAACCGGCCTTCTGGGTGACAGCCGCCGCCCTCCTGGCCTGCGCCGCGGCGGCGGTGTGCTTTTTGACGGATCCGCCGGCGGAAAAAGCGGACGGGGACCCCGCCGCCGCGCCCCTGGCCGTCAGGGAGGACGCCCCGGTCTACACCGGCGGGGCTCTGCTCTATGAGCAGATGTCGCTGAACTATCTGCCCGCCGACGGCAGCTATTATGCCCGGGTCCAGGAGATTGGCGGCATGCTGGAGATCACCTTCAGCGACGGCGGGACCTTCTCCGGAAAACTGGCCGGCCAGGAGCCCGTGGACGACATGTTTCTGCGCGCCGGGTTGGAGCAGTACGCCAACGAAATCGGCCTGGTCGGCCAGCTCTGTCCGGAAAACAGCTCCGCAGAGGGGAGAGTCTATTTTGACGGGGACCAGGCGTTTACCGTCTGGCAGTTCAGCGAGGCGGACGGCGGCGCTCTTCTGCTGGGGGAGGGCTCTATTATCCCTCTCCGGCTCTACGAGCTCATTGATCTGGCGGAGGCGTTCCCCGATCCGGAGAAGGGCGGCTTCCTGTGGACCGCCAACAGCCGCAGCGCTCTGCCCATCTCCTTCAGCGACTCGACAGATGTGCGCGTGACCTCTGGGAGGCTGTACCGCGGCTCCTCCTACACCGGTACCGACGGGACGGTGTACTGGTCCCCCTACGGCGAGGACGGGACCATCCCCGCCGACGCCCGGCTCCACTACGAGATGCGCCTGATCGGAACCCGCTGGACCACCGCAGGGGATATCACCCTGCGCCCCGTCTCCAAGATTGCCGGAATCTTTGGGGAAACCTACGCCCTGGAGTGCCAATGGTCGGAGAACGTCAGCCTCTATCCCACCTGCCTGGGCCGGAGCCCGGACACCGGGGCACTGACCGTCTCCACCCGCCCCGGGGAGGATCCAGGCATTCACCGGATTACAGCCGCGAGCCTGTGGTGGCTGGATGACGCGCAGGTGGCGGACGCCATGGCGGCGGGCTGACGGAGAGACGAAAAAGAGGGAGCGCCCCGCAGGCGCTCCCTCTTTTTTCCACTTACAGATTGGCGAACACATCCATCTGCCTCTGCAGCTCCCCGACAATCTCCTGGTTGGTGTCCATACGGGCTGTGATGCCCGCCATGTCGTCCACCAGCGCCCGGGTGCTGCCGGCCGCGCCGGTCAGGCCCGAGGCCGCGCCGTCAATCGCGCCGGAGATACTGGCGATGGACCCCGCGATCTCATCCATGGCGATCCGCAGCCGGTCTGTCCGCTGGTTGAAGGCGTCCATGGAGTGCCCTATGTAGGCCGAGTCCTCCCGGTACTGCTGCCCCGCCTGGACAGACCGCTCCAGCTGCGCCAGAATGGCCCTGCCCAGATAGTCCGCCAGTTCCTGGGCGCTGCCGGAGAGATAGTCCACCGCCCCTGTGACCTCCCCGCTGACCTCCTGGATGTGGTTGGCGGTCTCGGCGCAGGCGTCGGCCAGCTTGCGGATCTCCTGGGCCACCACAGCGAAGCCCTTCCCCGCCGCGCCGGCCCGGGACGCCTCAATGGAGGCGTTGATAGCGATCAGGTCCGTGGAGGAGGAGATGGACAGGATGTCCTTGGTAAGAATGCCGATCTGGCTGACGCTGTGGCTCTGCTCGATGGCCCGGTTCAGCACAGACATGATCTCCTCCGTCCGGGCCCGGACCGCCTCCATCTCCGACTGGGCGGACCGCTCCATCTCCTCCGCCCTTCCCCGCATGTCTGCGGAGTAGGCGGTGATGGCGGCGCACTCCTCCGCCATATCCTTGGCGTCGCCCTGGGTGCCGGAGGTGCTGGCGGTGATGGAGGAGACGCTGCCGGCGATCTCCTCCAGAGCGGCGGAGAGCCGCTCCGTCAGACCGGAGAGCTGCCGGACGCTGCCGCTGGAGGTCTGGGTCCTGCGGCGGACCTCCCCCACCACGCCGCTGATCCGCTCCGAGCTGTCCTGGAGCATCCCCATGGCGTCCCGGATGGGGGTGATGACGTACCTCCGGATGATCCGGAACGCCGCCAGCACCAGCAGAATCCCCGCTAAAAGGGCGGCAGCGCTGACCACCAGAGAGGTGATGTAGACCGCTGTGAGCCGTCCTTGCGCCGCCTCCGCCTGGGCGCTGACGGAGGCGTAGAGGGCGTCGATGTCCGCCTCCGCCGCGCCGCCATAGCTCGCCACGTCCCCGTTGGCCGTGGCGTAGGCGTCCTGGGTCTTGCTGTCGGCGCTGGCGCAGACCAGGTGGACCAGGGCGTGCTTGAATGCGTCGTAGTCCCGCAGAAGCGCCCGGTAGGTGTCCATGTCCCCCTCGTCCACAGCGCTCTCATAGGCCGCCAGACGCTCGTCCAGCGCGGCCTCCTCCGCCTTGATCTCCTGAACCAGCCGGATCATGGTGGCGTGGTCCGCCGCCACGATGTGGCTGAGGGCCAGCCGGTGGATATCCATCATGGAGCGCCGGATCTCCTCCAGCTGCGTCTCGCTGGCCATGTACTCATCCACGATGGTCCCCGCGTTGGCGTGGACGTTGTTGATGCCGAAAACCGCCAGAATATTGGACAGCAGGGCCACCAGTCCCAGCAGGACAATCGGCAGAATCAGCCGCTGCTGCAATGTCAGCTTTCCTTTCATGTGCTCTCCTCCCCTTGTGATACTGCCGGCGCTACCGCGCCGTCACATCCTCTACCAGCCGGTCCAGCTGGGCCTGGAGGGATGCGCCGGAGGGGTTTCCCGCCGCCATGCTGCCGGCGAACGCCGCCACCGGATCCCAGAACTTTCCCCCCACCCGCTGGAGCTGGGAGAACTCCGACTGGGCCAGCAGGGCCGCGATGGACGGGGACGCCTGGACCTCCGGGGAGTTCGCCGCGCTGGTGTTAGCGGGCCCCTGGCCCCGCAGCTGGAAGCGCAGGCGCTGGTTGGACTCGCTGGTGATCCACTCCGCCAGCCGCGCCGCCCACACCGGGTGCTGGGAGTAGGCGTTGACGCCGATGAGCTTGCAGCCGGAGAAGGAGGCCATCTGGACCTGCCGTCCCTTGCAGGTGTAGGTGGGCAGCTTGGCCGCGCCGGTGTCCGCCCCCCAGGCCTCCTCGACGGCCACCGCGTTCCACGAGCCGCTGACCCCGGCGATAATGGAGCCGTCCCGGACGCCCTCCATAAATTCCGTGTCCGTCCGGCTGGCGAAGGCCGGGCTGGCGGCGATGGACAGCATGGCCTGGGCCACGTCCACCCCCCGGATCTCATTTTCTGTGCTGTTCCAGGTGCAGTAGTTGGTCAGGCCGTCGTCATTGAGGCCGATCTCCAATCCGGTGTTGCCGAAGAAAGCGTAGACATACCAGGCGGAGGACCAGTCCATCGCCACCAGCCGTCCGGCCTCCTCCGCCGCGGCCAGTATCCGGTCCAGGCTCTTCACGTCCTCCTCGGTGAAGTACGCCTTGTTGTAGTAGAGAAAGTAGCCGTTGTCCGCCGTCAGGGGATAGGCGTAGAGCTCGCCGTCCACGCTGGCCGCCTCCACCGCCGCAGAGAGGCTGGCGGCGCGGATATCCCCGGCGTTCTCAATGGGGTCCAGCCCGCCGGCAGCGGCCAGCGCGGCCACCTGGTCGTCGGCGAAGGCGAACACGTCCGCGCCCCCCTCCAGATCTCCCAGCAGCGCGTCCTTGCAGTGGGACTCGCTCTGAGGCTGGAAGGTAATCTGAAAGACCGCTTGACCAGCGTAGTGGGACTGGAAGGATGCGAAAATCTCCTGAAGGAGGGCCTCGTCCTCCTCCGCGCCCCAAACCGTCAGCGCGACAGTCTCAGCAGCGGCGCCGGCGTCCGGAGCGGGCGGCGCCGTCTGTCCGCAGCCAGCGGCCAGAAGCAGGGTCCATATGGACAGCAGCAGTGGAAACAGTCTCTTCTTCATCGTATCAAACCTCTCCGAATAATTCGACCGTATTATAGCACCCTTTGCCGCCGTTGACAACGGGGAAAATAGAAGCCGCGCCAAGATTTTCAAGGGGTCCCAGCTTTTGTTTGCAGGACGGCGGGAATTGTGCTATGATATAAAAAAACGCCGGGAGGTCCTATGAAAAAGAAGCTGAACTGGCGGACCGCCGCTCTCGCCGCCTGCGTCCTTGTGTTCCTCGTATCCGGCTCCCTTCTGGTCCAGGATCTCATCCGCTCCAGCAGAGAGCGCGCCGCCAACGAGCAGCTGGCCGCGATGGTCCGCGCCGCCCGGGGAGGCGAAGCGGATCCCGCCCCCAGCGGCACGGGGACGGGCATTCAGTCCGGGCTGGGAAGCGTCGTACTGCCCAAGTACGCCGCCAGCGGCCTCCTCTACCAGTACGACGCCCTCTACAGCATGAACAGCGACATGGCCGGCTGGCTCTATATCGAGGACACCCGGATTGACTACCCGGTCATGTTCACCCCCGATGATCCGGAGTACTACATCCACCGGGGCTTCGACAAGAAGTACGCCGCCAGCGGCTGTCTCTTCATTGGGGCCAACAGCGCCCCCGACGGCTCCAACGTCCTCATCTACGGACACCATATGAAGGACGGGTCCATGTTCGCGGGCATCATGCAGTACGCCGACCCGGAGTTCGCCAGGGCCCACCCCGTTATCCGCTATGATACGCTCACCGAGGAGAACAGCTACGAGGTGGTGGCCGCCTTCTATACCAAGGCCTACGCCAGCAAATTCCAGTACCACAGGTACACCGATCTGACCGTGGAGGAGTCCTTCAACAGCTACATACGCCAGGTCCGCCGCCTCGCCGCCTACGACTCCGGGGCGGAGGTGTCCTTCGGAGACCAGCTCCTCACCCTCTCCACCTGCAGCTACCACACCGACTACGGCCGCTTCGTGGTGGTGGCCCGGCGGATCGCCGGGGAGGAGCCCCCGCCGGAGGACGCCCCCGCCCCCGGGAAATAAAAACAAGCTGTGAATTTTTCATTTTCCCGTTGTGTTTCGCTCCCGGCTGTGATATGCTGTAGTTACCCATCATCAGAACCAAATGCAGAGAAGGAGTGATATCATATGGTTAGACTGATCATGAGCGGCTCGGGCGAGGGAAAGACCAAGCAGCTGCTCGAGCTGATGGACAGCGCCGGCGATACGGAAACCGGGTGCATGGTATGTATTGAGCCCACCCGGAACATGAGCTTCAGCCTGCGGCATCAGACCCGTCTGGTGGACGCCTCGGAGTTCGGTATCGACAGCTTTGACTGCCTGCGGGGCTTCATCTGCGGCATGTATGCCGGCAACTACGACATCTCCCACGTCTTTGTGGACAACCTGTGCAAGGTGGCCGGCAGCACGGACGAGCGGAGCATCGGCGCGTTTCTCAACTGGATGGACAAATTCAGCGCGTCCCTGAATCTGAAGATCACCGTCACCGTCAGCGGAGACCCGGAGAGCGCCACCGACACGATGCGCAAGTATATGTAACCGCCCCTCTTTCGATATGATACCCGCCCGCCGCCGGTGCTTTCCCGCGCGGCGGGCTTTTGCACACTCTGAAAAACAGAAGGGAGAAACGATATGGAGACAGTCACCGTCAACGCCCTCGGCGAGCAGTGCCCCATTCCCGTGGTCAAGGCCGCTAAGGCTCTGGGGGAGCTGGCCGGCCCCGGCACGCTGGAGGTCCATGTAGACAACGAGATCGCCGTGCAGAACGTCACCCGCCTGGCCTCGGGAAAGGGCCTTCCGTCGTCCTGCGAGAGGCTGGACGGACAGCACTTTGTAGTCCGGATCACCGTGGACGCCCCCCTGTCCGCGCCGGAGGAGGAGCTCCCCGTCTGCGCCCCCGACGCCCGGGGGGATTTTGTGGTGGCCGTGGGCTCCGCCTGTATGGGCAGCGGGGATGACGAGCTGGGGAAAACCCTGATGAAGGGCTTCCTCTTCGCCCTCACCCAGCTGCGCCCCCTGCCGGACACCGTCATCTTCTACAACGGAGGCGCTGCCCTCACCACCGAGGGCTCCGCCTCCCTGGAGGATCTGCGGACCCTGGAGGCCCAGGGGGTGACGATCATGACCTGCGGCACCTGCCTGAACTACTACGGCCTGACGGAGCGGCTGGCGGTGGGCTCGGTGAGCAATATGTATACCATTGCGGAGACGCTGGCCGGGGCCGGGAAGGTGATCCGCCCGTGATCTACCTGGACAGCGCCGCCACCGCCCTCTGGCGTCCGCCCCAGGTGGTGCAGGCCGCGGCGGAGGCCATGTGCGCCCTGGGCAGCGCCTCCCGGGGAGTCCACGGGGGCAGTCTGGCGGCGAACCGGACGGTCTACGCCGCCCGGGAGAAACTGGCGGCCTTCTTCGGCTGTCCCAGGCCGGACCACGTGATCTTCACCTGCAATGCCACCGAGGCTCTGAACATCGCCATCAGCGGTCTTTTCCGCCCCGGGGACCACGTGATCTCCACGGATCTGGAGCACAACAGCGTCCTGCGCCCCCTGTACCGGCTGGAGCGGGAGGGGGGCGTGCCGGTGGACTTCGTCCCGGCGGACCGGCTGGGGCGGCTGGACTACGGGGCCTTCGCGCGTCTTCTGCGGCCGGAGACCAGGGCCATTGTCTGCACCCACGCCTCCAACCTTACCGGGGAGCTGGTAGACATCCCCCGGATCGGGCAATTTGCCCGGGACCGCGGCCTTCTGCTGGTGGTGGATGCCGCCCAGACCGCAGGGGTGTTCCCCCTCCACATGGAGAAAATGGGCATCGACGTGCTCTGCTTCACCGGCCACAAGGGCCTCATGGGCCCCCAGGGCACCGGCGGGCTGTGCGTCCGGCCCGGGGTGGAGATCCGGCCCTGGAAGGTGGGGGGCACCGGGATTCAGACCTACAGCCCCACCCAGCCGGAGGCCTACCCCACCCGGCTGGAGGCCGGGACCCTCAACGGCCACGGCATCGCCGGCCTCTCCGCCGCCCTGGACTTTCTGGCGGAGAAGGGAATCGACAGCATCCGGACGCGGGAGCGGGCGCTGATGGAGCGGTTTTACCTGGGCGTCCGGGACCTCCCGGAGGTGGAGATCTACGGCGATTTCTCCCGGGAGCGGGCGGCGATTGTGTCCCTGAACCTGGGGGAGGAGGACGCCGGGGCGGTGGCGGACGCCCTGTATCAGGACTATGGCATCGCCGTCCGGGCCGGAGGCCACTGCGCCCCCCGGATGCACCGGGCCCTGGGCACCGGGGAACGGGGGGCGGTGCGCTTCAGCTTCTCCTGGGTCAACACCCCGGAGGAGGTAGACGCAGCCATCCGCGCCCTGGAGGAGCTGAGCCGGTGAGAGCAAAAAAAACGCGGCTCATCGCCGTCTTCCACACCACCGCCGCCGCCATGGCGATGGAGCGGGCCTGCGCCCGGCTTGGCGCGCCGGGGCGGCTGATCCCGGCGCCCCGGTCCATTACGGCGGGGTGCGGGATGTGCTGGGCCGCTCCGCCGGAGGACGGCGAGGCCGTCCGGGACGCCGCCCGGCAGGCCGGGGTAGAGGTGGCCGGATGGCATGTGGCGGAGATCTGACCGCTTCCGCGCAACTGCTCTCCGGCGAAAAGGCGCCCGATCCAGATGGATCGGGCGCTCTCTGTTATGCCTCCGCCGGTTCCGCTCCCCCCAGCCCCACAGCCATGCCGTTGAGCTCCACGCCGCTGCCGGCGGGGATGAGGAGGTAGGTTTTCCCGTCAATGACCCGAGTTTCCACCAGGTAGCTGTATTCCGGGTCCACGGAGATCGTCACCTCGCCGGTTCTGACCTCGAATTTTTTGCTGTCGATCAGGTTGGCCGGGTCCATCGCCCCGCCGCCGAACCGCTCCCCGCAGGCCCGGCCGAAGGCGTCCACCCGCTCCCCGTCCACGCCGCAGTCCGCGAGGATGCTCTCCACCTCCCGGGCTGTGATGGCCAGGGGCTCCGGGTCCTTGCTCTCCCGGTGCTCCTCGATGCGCTCCCGCAGGCGTCCGTGGACGGCCTGGACCACCTCCAGGCTGCACGACTCCTCCAGACTCTCCGCCAGCGCCTCCTCAAAGGCCTCCCGCTGCTGGCCGGCGGACATGGGCGTCTCCGCCCGAAAGAGGGCTTCGATAAGCTCCGGGTGAAGCTCGTCCGGCTTCCGGACATAATAGAGGGCGTTGTACAGATTGGCGGCCCGGTTGTCAAAGGCCGGGAAGAGGAAGCCCGCCTCCGGCGCGGAAACCACCTGCCCGGCGGTGCAATTGTGGAACTCGTTCTCCCCGGGGAAGTAGCCCAGCTCCGGCTTGCCCTCCTTCACCGGGCAGATGGCGCAGAGGATGTAGCGGAACACGCCGTCCCCGGCGTCGTCCTGGCGCTCCCCGTCCCCGCCCCGGAAGGGCACGTCGTAGGCGTCGAAGGCCAGAAGAATGAGGTAGTTGCTGTCCCCCAGCTCCAGGCTCTCCATGATCTTCCCGTAAAATTCGCTCCGGACTTCCCCATCCTTCAGCTCCGAGTCCCGCAGGGCGGAGAGGAGGCGGTGCTCGTCGCTGTCCATCACCTGCTCG
The DNA here is from genome assembly GCA_022804995.1 of Oscillospiraceae bacterium. Classification (GTDB taxonomy): domain Bacteria; phylum Bacillota; class Clostridia; order Oscillospirales; family Oscillospiraceae; genus Pelethomonas. The sequence continues at coordinate 47,803 of JAAWUC010000003.1, read as the reverse complement.
GTGGTGAAGACGATGTCGATGAGGTTCCGCCCCGGCGTGCCGGAGAGGGATTTTTTCAGCAGGCCCAGGTACTTCTCCGCCTCCTCCAGGGGCATCAGCCCCAAAGACTCGTCCAGATAGGAGATAACCTCCTTTTTGCTGTTGACATAGCAGCCGTAGACGCGGCCCACGGCGCTCTTCTCCGGCTTGAACCGCCGGCGCAGCTCGCCCAGTTCCTTTTGGTTCATAGGTAGGACACCTCGCTTTTTTATGAATCGGATGTTCTCTATTGTAGCGGATGTCCCGACCGATTGCAACGTGGATCTCAGATTTTTATGGAAAATAATCCGTGGCGGTTGCAATAGGCGTACAGCCGTCCCATCCCCCGGCACCCCAGCCGGGCGGCGGCGGGGCCCTCTGGGTAGAGCCGCACCAGCTCCAGCCGGTCCGTGGACACCCAGGCCAGGAAGGAGATATAGTGCTCCTTGGTCATAGGGTGGTCCAGCGACACCAGCCATTCATCCTCCACCGCCTCCCGCCGGAGGGCGTGGCCGTCGTCCGGATCCTCCGCCTCCAGAGGCGGCAGCACCACCCCGCAACAGCTTACCACCGCGCCCCCGGCGCTGTGGAGCACATTGCCGCAGATAGGGCAGACGTACAGCCGGGAGCGGGACAGATTCCCCGCCCGGTTCCGGTTGGACACCGCCTCCCCAGCCAGCAGCTCAATGACGGAGACGCCCAGGGCCCCCGCCAGGGGCTCCATCAGGGTAATGTCCGGAAAGCCCCGGCCCGTCTCCCAGCGGCTCACCGCCTTGCCCCCCACCCCCAGCCGGTCCGCAAGCTGGGCCTGGGTCAGGCTCCGGCGCTCCCGCAGGGATTTGATAACAGCGCCCGTTACATATTGATTCATGGCAGTCCTCCTGTCCGGCGCATGTGCGCCCTATGGTATGGGAGGATGATACCATCTCCCCGCCGCCGGCGCAACCTACGCTCCGTAGAGAAGCCTCACTCCACAGGGTTTGGCAGGGTGTCCCGCAGCTCCGCCTGCTTGGCCGGGTTCCAGTCCGCCGGTTCCCCCGCGCAGTAGCCCCCCATCTTCCGCAGCTCCGGGAAGCGGTGGAGGGTGTAGTGGGCGTCGACAAACTCCCCCTGGATGTCCAGGACCAGCTTGTCAATGGCGCCCATGGGGTATTTTGCGGTGATGTGGCGGACGTAATAGTCCTGCTCCGCCTCGGTCATGGTGCCGTTGCGTACAACAATCTGCATGGGACTCCTCCTGTGTAAATATGATGTCCGCTTCATTATAGCAGAAGCTGAAGAGGAAAAGCAATAGGGCAGAATGGCGAAAAATGGGGGGAGGCCTTTGGGAGGCCGCTCCCCCTTGCCGCCGGCCTCTTCCCATGGTACAATAAGAACACAGACGGACAAGGAGGAGTTTCAAATGGACGAGAGACTGCAAAAACAGCTGGATTTTGTGCTGGAGATTGACAAGGAGAAAAACATTTTCCGTCAGACCCATCTTTCCGGCCACGGGCGGCGGGAGAACGACGCGGAGCACGCCTGGCACATGGCGGTGATGGCCTACCTCCTGCGGGAGTACGCCAACGAGCCAGTGGATATCGGCAGGGTCATGCTCATGTGCCTCATCCACGACATTGTGGAGATTGAGGCCGGGGACACCTACGCCTACGACGCCGAGAGCCTGAAAACCCAGAAGGCTCGGGAGGACGCCGCCAAGGAGAAGATCTATTCCATTCTGCCGGAGGACCAGAAGCGGGAGCTCATCGCCCTCTTTGACGAGTTTGAGGACAACGAGACGCCGGAGGCCCGCTACGCCCACGCGATGGACAACCTTCAGCCCCTGCTGCTCAACCACAGCAACGACGGCGGCGACTGGATCGGGCACCAGGTGACGGCGGAGCAGGTCTACGGGCGGCAGCGGAAAACCAGGCTGGGCTCGGAGACCCTCTTCCAGGTGTCGGACGCCATCATCCGGGAAAACATGAAAAAAGGGTATATCCGAGAGGACTGAGGATTATCATTTTCCGGTTCCCTGCCGATAGTAGCAGTATAAAGCAGAGCGGAGAGGGGGGAACCGGCTGTGAGCGATCTGAGCATCCGTGCCGCCGGAATGGCGGCGTCCCAGCCCAACTGGGGTCAGGAGCAGAGCGCCGCCTCGGAGGACGCCGCGCCCGGATCGGGCGGAGAGAACGGCGGGACCGTGGAGGAGGGCCTGATCCAGTCCATGCTGCGGGAGCAGGAGGAACAGTCCAAGAGCCTGGCGGAGATGATCGAGGCCGCCCAAAAGAAGGCCGCCGAACAGCGGGAGGCCCTCAAGCTGCCCAAGAACAACACCCGCTACGGCGACGCCCCTCTGGAGGCCTACGCCCGGCTGGCCCGGGCCAAGAACAAAGCCCAGGTCAACGCGGCCTCCGGCTTCGCCCGGCGGAAGCTGTTTCAGCTGAAGGCCGCGCTCCACAGCGACAGTGAGAACACCCCCACCATCCGGGGGGCCATCAACCAGCTGCAGAAGTCCATCAACCGGGCGGAGCGGAAGAAGCGGGAGCTGGACCGGGAACAGCTGCTGGACCGCCGGCAGGCCAAGGCCCGGCGGGAGAAGGAGGAGCAGAAGGCCAAGCGCCTGCGCCAGGAGCTCCAGCGCAAAAGGAACCAGCGGATTATCCGGGAGTCCGGCTACACGCGGGAGGCTGTGGTCAGCGAGAAGATCCACGCCCAGCTGACCCAGACCCAGATGGAGCTGCGGCAGCAGATGCAGGATCTCTCCGCCTCCACCGGCATGACCCTGGAGGCTGTCGCCCAGCAGTATGCCGCCCAGGCCGCGCCGCCGGAGGCCGCGCCCGCAGGCGGTGGGATAGAGGGATCGTTTTAACCGCGCAGGGGCCCTTTGGGGCCCCTTTTTTGCGGCCTGGCCCTGTAACTTTTGTAACAAACGCTGTAACCTTTTTCCGGGATTTTCCTTGTCATAACGGCAAAATTCTGCAATTATGTCAACTCAAAACGCCGCCTAAGTCAAAAATACTTGACAAACAGCCAGAAATGCGCTATACTACACCCAGTTTTCAGAAAAGTTACAAAAGTTACAATCTGTTGCATATACTGTATCGGGAGAGGAAAATTTGGTAATCCTATTCCCACAGGCGGTCTCCGGACAGAGCGGATCTGGCCGGAAGATGCTCAGGCTTCTCTTTGCCGCCTTTCTGAAAACCAATGGAGGTACAAGTATCATGTCCAAAAAGAACAGACGGGCCGCGGCCCTTATCCGGCAGCTGGCGGCTGCGGCCGTGATTCCCCTCACCGTCCTGACGATGGCTCTGACTGTCCGGCCTGCGGAGCGGAACGCCGCAGCCCTCTATATCTCCTCCGGTGAAGCGGAGGAGACGGAGCTGGAGGTTTTCCTCATCGACAGCGAGGACCAGCTGATTGCCCGGAAGGATGGGGCGGCGTACCTGCTCCCCGCCGGACAGCGGATCACCGTCCGCTATCAGGGGGAGGAGTTTGTCCAGGTCTCCAAGCGGGAGAGCGTGGCGGAATTCCTCAGCCGCCTGGATCTGCAGCTGAGTCCCCTGGAGATGGTGGCGGTCTACTCCCCCCAGAAGGCCCCGGAGATTGTTATCGGCTCCGAGCTGGTTTTCTATGAGGAGGACAGCTCCACGGCGGAATATGAGACTGTCTACCAGTACAACGACAAGAAGCCTGAGGGCTATGAGCAGGTGGTCCAGGAGGGCCGGGACGGCGTCCGCCGTGAGGTCTATGAGATCATCTATCAGGACGGCGTGGAGATCGCCCGGCAGCTGGTGGAGCAGGTGGAGAGCGAGACGGTAGACGAGATTATTGAGAAGGGTACCGGCGTTTTTGCCGCCCCCAACGAGTCTGCGGCGAGCATCGCCTCCAACGGCGACGGCACCGGGACGATCACCCTGGAGAACGGCTCTACTGTAACCTACAGCTCCGTGCGGACTATGCGGGGCACCGCCTACACCAAGAATGAGAGCGGGGTTGGCAGCCGGACCGCCTCCGGCACCGCCGTGCGGCGGGGCGTGGTGGCTGTGGACCGGAAGGTCCTGCCCCTGGGTACGAAGGTATATGTGGTCTCCAACGACGGGTACTGCGACTACGGCATGGCCGTGGCGGAGGACACCGGCGTGCGGGGAAACACCATCGACCTGTATATGGACAGCTATAATGAGTGCATCCAGTTCGGTGTGCGGGAGTGTACGGTGTATATTCTCGACTGATAAAGGATAGCAGCATAAGGAGCGCCCGGCCGCGGAAGCGGCCGGGCGCTTTTCCCTTTTACGGACACGGCGCTTCTCTCCGAAGCCCGCCGTCAATCCCTCGCAACCGGCATCCGAAGCAGCGTCTTCAGCCGCGCCGCCGCAGTCCGTTTGGGGTTGGAGAGATATATCTCATGGTGCCTGCGGACCTCCGAATGGTCGGGCCTGTACCCCGCCTCCGCCGCAAAGGCCTCCAGCTTGTCAAGGGTCCCCGGCTCGTCATCGTATGGCCCTGCATGAACCACATGGGCGCATACGCCCTCCCGCCAGCGGAGAAAACGCGCCTTTTTCAAATCGAGAGCCGGCTTCTTCTTTAAAAGCCGCTCCTTTGCCCAGGAAAAGACCTCCTCCGTCACAAAATCCGGCTGTCGGATCAGCGACGTCCAGCGAAAATCCGCCTTATCCTTCGGGGAACGGCCGTCAAAGCCCGGCTCCTCCGTCCACCACAGGCCCTCCAGCGGCGGCACCACATACTCGAAATATCCCTCCGGCGTCTCGCCTCCCATTTTGCTCATCTTCACCGTGAAGCTCAGCCCATACAGCAGCTCCAGCGCCTCGGCATACGCCGCCGAGGTATTGGGGTCACCCTTTCCGTCCACCGCGAAAAATACCATCTCCGGTACGTCCACAATCGCCGGGACTTTAGGCAGGTACAGATGCTTTTCCGTCCTCTTGTAGTCAATTTTGTCCATCGGGACACTCCTTTTTCGCCGCCCTTTTCCTGGGCTTCTTCTCCGGCAGAGCCGCGCAGGTCACCCGCGCCAGCTCCACCAGCCCCTCCCGGTTTTCCACATCCGGCAGGAACATCTCCCCGCCCCCCTCGTAGGGAATGCCCCGGGGGCAGTCCGGCATCAGCGCCTCCCCGGCGGGGGTTACCTTGACCAGCAGCCGGTCGTCGCAGATGCAGGCAAAATACTTCCCGTCACAGTACAGCCCGTACTCCCCGAACATCCGGCGGTGTGTGATTGTCCCCGCGCCGGAGAGCTGCTCCTTGACGAATTCTACATAGCTTACACTGGAGGGCATAGGTCCTCCTTTGCCCACGCCATGCACTGCTCCAGCCGTGCGCCGTTGTCGCCCTGCTGGGGGTCGTAGGCAAAGCCCTCCAGCGTCCGGCAGGGGAAGGACCCGCACATCCCGCAGTGGGGCAGCAGCCGTCCCTCGCAGCAGCCCTTCACCGGGCAGCTCTCGCCCCAGAAGGGCTTGTCAATCTGTACGCACCCCTTGCACCCCATGCTCTCCCGGAAGGAGCACTGGCTGCACAGAAGGCCGCATCTGGATTCTCTCGTCATGAAAGCGCCTCCAATAATTTCTCTATTTTCTTCTCCGACTGGATTTCATGGGTCACAAATTCCCCCTGCCAGAACAGGCTGTACGCGGTAAAGGGCGATGGATTCTCCCTGGCCTGCTCCCCGCTCTCCAGGCGGACAGCCTGAAAGGGGACGCCGTGCCGCTCCGCCGCCGCCTGGGCGACGGGGGCATACTTGGCCGTAAAGGGGCATTGATGGGTATAGTAGAGGACCAGCCCCTCCCGGTCTGTCCGCAGGCTTTTTGCGCAGTCCAGAAACCTGGGCGGCTGGACCATCTCGTCGATGGGCTTCCAGTACAAACGGAAATACCCCGCCTGGTCCGCAACCGTAAAGCCCTTGTGCTCCAGGAACCTCGGGTCCGCCAGGAAGCCCCGCTTCTTGTCCGATGCCAGAATGGCCATCCCCTGCCGCCCCTGAGCGCGGGTATCCATAAAACACCTTTCCAGCAGCTCGTCCGCATACCCATGCCCCGCCAGCTGGCCGGACACCCACAGGCAGTCAATCCACATCAGCCCCTCCGCCTCCACCGGAGCCCAGGCATTTTCCCCGGGGATATATTCAATAAAGCACTTCCCCCGGGCATCCGCCTTCCAGAACGTCAGGCCCTCGTCAAACCGCTCCGCCAGCCAGGATTTCTTGCTGAGCACCTGGCAGTCCCTGCCGGAGGCGATGGCGCAGCAGATGTGCTCCCGCTCCAGATTTTCCGCCGTTACTTGAATAAATTCCATCAGAACCCCTCCTCCTTGTTGTCCTTCGACATGATTCTACCACCTGTAATAGGACATCTATGTGTCATATTTCTCCGAAAATTTTTTCAGCCTTCTCCCCAGCTCCCGCCGCAGCTCCTCCGGCTCCAGCAGCTCCGCCTGGTCCTGAAAGCTGAGCACCCAGCGCAGCAGCTCCTCCCGGTCCGGGAACCCCCGCCGGAACAGCAGGGTCCCGTCCGGCTCCCAGGTGAAGCTCTCCGCGCCGTACTCGTCCACCAGCCGCCAGCGGGCCTCCGGCGCGAAGCGCACCGCCGCCTGGAGGGCGTCGGGGTAGATTCGCTCCACCGGCGTGATGGGCCAGGGCGCGGGGCGGGGGACAAAGCGCTCCTCCCTGACCGTCAGCTCCAGCATCCGGCTCAGTTTGAAGAGCCGCCATTCCTCCCGGTCCCGGCACCAGCCGTGGAGATACCAGCTCGACCAGCGGAACACCAGCTTGTTTGGCTCCACGGTCCGGAAGCTCTCCCCGCCGGGGGCGCAGTAGCGGAAGGTTACCACCCGCCGCCCGGCGCAGGCCTCCTTCAGCTCCGCCAGCCGGGGCGCCAGGGCCGGTCCGTACCAGGAGGCCAGGTCGATAACCACGCAGTCGTCCCCCGCGCTCTCCGCCGCCGGCGGCAGCTTCTCCATCAGCTGGCGGTAGTAGCCGGTGCCGGATACGCTGTCCAGGCTCCGCAGCCCCGCCAGAATCGCCCCCCGGTCCGCGTCGGTCAGCAGGGTTCTGTCCAGGTTGTAGCCCTCCATGATGGACACGCCCCCGCCGCTTCCCCGCTCGGTCCGCAGGGGAATCCCCGCCCGGCAGAGGCGGTCGATGTCCCGGCGGACGGTCCGCACGCTGACCTCGAACCGGTCCGCCAGCTGTCCCGCCGTCACCCGCTCCTCCCGCAGGAGCACCGCCAGAATCCCAATCAGCCGGTCAACCACCATTTCGCGTCCTCCTTTGAAAAACGCCCCGGTCCACTGGGCCGGGGCGCGTCAGGTATTTATAGAGCGAAGTTGCCGTCGATAAAGACGGGGACCTCTCTCCCGTCGCGGGTGCGGCCCGTGATGCGCAGATCGGCGGTGCCCACCATGAAGTCCACATGGGTGATGGAGCTGTTGAGGCCGTGGGCCTTCAGCTCCTCCGGGGTCATGCTCTCCCCGCCCCGGATGCACTCGGAGTACGCCTCCCCGAAGGCCAGGTGGCAGGAGGCGTTCTCGTCAAACAACGTATTGTAGTAAAGGAGTTTTTGATTACTGATCGGACTGTCGTAGGGCACCAGGGCCACCTCGCCGAAGTAGGACGCACCCTCGTCCACGCTGATGCCGGCCTTCAGGGTCTCCTCGCCGGTCTCCGCGTGGACCTCCACGATCTTCCCCTCCTTCACGACCATGTAGAACTTGTCCACCAGATTCCCGTCCTCCGACAGGGGCATGGAGGCGTAGACCACGCCGTCCACCCCGTTCCGCAGGGGGGCGGTGAAGATCTCCTCGGTGGGCATATTGGCGATAAAGGGTACGCCGCCCTTGGTCCTGCTGGCCCCGCCGGCCCAGAGGTGCCCCTCCGGCAGGCGGACGGTGAGGTCGGTGCCCAGGCTGTTGGTGTAGTGGAGGCTCTCCAGATTCAGGGCGTTGAGCTTCTCCACCCGCTCCTGGATGGCGGCGGTGTGCTCCCGCCAGCGCTCCACGGCCTTTCCGTCCCCGGTGACCCGGACGGCGGCAAAAATAGCGTCCCACAGCTTCTCCATGGACTCCTCCTCCACCCGGCCCGGGAACACCTTCCGCGCCCAGGAGGGGATGGGGATGGAGCCGATGGACCAGGCCACGGCGTTGGTCATGGTCAGGCGGCGGTACTCCTCCAGGGCCTTGCCGCTGGCCCGGCGCAGGCGGAGGAGGCGGTCCGGGTCCACGCCCTTCAGGTTCTCCGGGTCCTCGGCGGCAATGCGCAGGAAGGCGGCCCCGCCTCTGGCGTAGCCGGTGAGCATATCCACCCGCCAGGCGGGGACGGTGTCAAAGACATCGTCAGCGGCCCGGAGGCCCTTCTCCCGGCTCAGCTCGTCGTCGTCCCAGCAGTTGATTACCTCCCGGCACCCGGCGTCATAGGCGGCTTTGGCGCAGAGCCGGACGAACCAGGCGCAGTCCACCGGGCTGCTGATGACCAGGTTCTGGCCCTTCTGGATGTTGACGCCCACCTCCACCAGGAGCTTGGCGTATTCCTCAAATTGTGTCATTGTCTGTACTCCTCTCTTCTTCCGGGCTCTCCGCCTCCTCCGGGACGGCGGCAAGAGCCATTTGCTTTGTAACAAAAAGGGCGTCCTTCCCGTGGGGGTGCCGCCGCTTCTGAACGATCATCACCGCCAGGGCCGTCCCCGCCAGCACCAGGCTCAGCAGCTGGGACACCCGCACCGGCACACCGAACAGCTCCCACCCGAAAAGGTAGAGGCTGTCGGTGCGCAGACCCTCGATCCAGGCCCGGCCGATGCCGTACCAGACGAAGTAGAAGCAGGTGTTCTCCCCGTCGAAGGTCCGGGCCTTGGAAATCACGAACACGATGAGCAGAAGTCCGACGAGATTCCACAGGCTCTCGTACAAAAATGTGGGGTGAACCTCGATATATTCCGTGGTGGAGGTCCACAGCCGCATCCGCCAGGGCAGGGTGGTCTCTCCGCCGAAGGCCTCCCGGTTCATAAAGTTCCCCCACCGGCCCACGGCCTGCCCGATGAGCAGGCCCATGACCCCCAGGTCCGCGAAGGCCCCGAAGACAATCTTCTTTTTCCGGCAGAAGAGCCACAGCACCACATAGGCCGTGATCACCGCCCCATAGATAGCCAGTCCGCCGTCCCAGATGGCGATCATCCGCCCCCAGTCCAGTCCGCCGGAGGCGGTCCGGTAGAGGTCCAGATAGAATATCACATAGTAAATCCTGGCGCCGATAATACAGAGTGGAATTTCCCACAGGAGCATATCGTAGATGTTATCCTCGGTGATGCCATAGCGCTTGCTCTGGCGGCAGCAGAACAGCACCGCCAGAATCAGCCCCGCGCAGATGATGATCCCATACCAGTACACGCCGTTGGGTCCCAAACGCAGGGCCACCGGCGAGGGGTTGAATTCCCAGTCCCCAAAGAGGCCCGGGAAGCTGATGGGCAGGTCGCTGCGTGCGTACATAGTCAGTTGTCCTCCAAAACGTCAAAAAGGTTGTGGGTTTACCGCTCCTTGGGCACAATCAGGGAGAGGGCCGCGCGGTCCGGAACCACGTTTTCCCGCAGGAACCGCTCCACATCCGACTTGGAAACCGTCTCAAAGATCTCCGGGAAGCGGTAGTAGTCAAAGCCGCGGAAGTGCCCCTCGGACATGCTGACGGCGATATTCTCAAAGGAGTTGAGAGATCGGAGCATGCTCCCGTAGGAGGCCCGGCGCACCCGCTGGTAGAACGCCTCGTCAATGCCCTCCTCCCCCAGGCGGCGGGCCTGGGCCATGATATCCTCGAAAACCCGCCGGGGCTCCTTGGCGTCTCCGCCCACGTAGAGGTAGGCCGCTCCGGGCAGGGTGTCGAAATTCCCCCCCAGGCTGCCGTTGATAAGCCCCTCCTCATAGAGCCGGGTGTAGAGGGGGCTGCTGTCCCCGAAGAGCACGTCGCAGGCCAGATCTCCCACCAGGCTCTGACGCAGCAGCGGCTCCCCGCCGTCGATGGGGCGGCACTTGAAGCCCGCCAGGAACTGGGGCATGGAGACCTCCATGGCCTCCGACACCTCCGGGCCGGCGGGGGTCTGGTCCTCCTCCCCGCCGTAGTCCCTGGGGACCGCCGGGCCGCTCTCCCGGGGCAGAATCTCCTCCGCAGCCGCCGCGACCCGATCCATCTCCAGATTCCCCACGCACACGAGCACCATGTTCCCCGGCGTGTAAAAGGCCCTGTGGCAGTCGTACAGGGTCTGGGCCGTAATATGGCTGATGCTCTCCACCGTCCCGGCCACGGAGACGCGGGCAGGGCTGTTCCGGTAGAGGCAGCGCAGAAGGTTGGTGTACACCCGCCACTCCGGGTTGTCCTCAATCATCCGGATCTCCTGGCCGATGATCCCCTGCTCCTTAGCTACGGACTCGTCGGTGAAGTAGGGCTCCGAGACGAAGGACAGCAGAATCCGCAGGTTGTCGTAGAAGCGCTCCGTGGAGTCGAAGTGGTAGGCGGTGATGGCGTTGCTGGTAAAGGCGTTGGGCTCCGCCCCGTTCCGGGCCAGCTCCTGGAGGGCGTTGCCCTCCTTGGTGTCAAACATCTTGTGCTCCAGGTAGTGGGCAATGCCCGCGGGGGTGTCCAGCCACTGGCCCCCCAGCTGGAAGCGCAGATCCATCCCGCCGTAGCGGGTGGCGAAAAAGGCGTACTGCTTGGCGTGGCGGGGCTTGTGGACCACGATGACCTCCAGGCCGTTTTCCAGGGTCCGCCGGCTGACCCGCTCGTCCAGGCGGGGGTATTCTCTCACGCTCATCCCCGGGCCTCCTTTCCCTTCAGGAAGTAGATGGTGTCGGCCTTCACCCGCTCCGCCGCGGCCTGGATCCGCTCCGGCGTCACCGCGCGGAGGTCGTCCGCCAGGCTCTGGAGGGTCTCCTCCCCGCCGGCGACGGCCTGCTGGAGGTGGAAGTCTTCCATGGCCCCGGCGGAGTCCTCCATGGTCCGCAGGATGTGGAGCATGGAGGACCGGGCGCCGTCCAGCTCCCACGCCTCCCACTCCCCCCGCCGGATGGCCTCCAGCTGGGCGAAAATCTCGTCCACCGCCCGCTGGTAATTCTCAAACTCGATCCCCGAGGAGACGGTGAGAAGGCCCTTGCGGCGGTAGTAGGTGCTGCCGGCGTAGTAGCATAGGGACAGCTTCTCCCGGACATTGAGGAACAGCTTGGAATTGCTGGTACCGCCGAACATAGCGTTCATCAGCATTCCGGCGGGGATATCGTCCCCGCCCACCCGGAAGCCCATGCACAGCTTCCCCTGGGACACGTCCATGGACTCCTCCACCAGCCGGGGCGCCGGCGGCGCGGGGCGGCGGGTGACGGGGGGCAGGACGAAGGGCTCCCCCTGGGGCCGTCCGGCAAAGGCCCGCAGGAACAGGCCCCGCACCCGCTCAGCCGGCGCCCCGCCGCAGTAGAAGAGCTCCAGCCGGGCCCGCGGCAGAATGGCCTCGTAGCGGGCCTCCAGCGCCTCCCGGGTGATATGCTCCGCCGCCTCGGCGCTCCCCAGCCGGCTAACGCCGAAGGGCTCTCCGGCGCACATCTCCTCTATGAGCCGCTTGGAGGCGTAGAGCCGTTTGTCATTGATCTCGCTCTCGATGAGATCCACCAAATTGTTCTGCTCACTGTCCACAAAGCTGGACACAAAGCCGCCGTTTTCCCGGGCGGGGCGGAGGATCATCTCCCCCATGAGATCCGCCAGGGGCTCCAGCAGCCGCTCCCCCCCGGGCAGCAGCCGGTCGTCCACACAGCTGGCGGCAAAGCCCACCACATGGCTCTCCCCGATTTTCCGCACCGTGGGGTCCAGCCGGGCCCCGTAGAGCTCGTCCAGCCGGGCGGAGACAGCCTCCATATTGGGACAGCGCTCCGTGCCCCGGTTCAGGACGTTGACCAGCAGCGCGTGGAGGGACGCCGTCTCCTCCTCCAAGGGCAGAACCAGCTGGGCACTTAAAAGCCCCGTCTTGAATTTTTCCGACGGGAGATATGTCAGATAGGTGTTCTCCAGAAGCTGTTCTCGTGCCATGACCTCTCTCCTTCTTTTGTCAAATCCTTAATAGTATATACCTTTTCGGCCCCGGTTTCCATAGGTTGGTGAAAATTTTACAAATTGAGAAGCGGATGGCGGCGGACGGATACCGAGGAAAAAAGGTTGTCTGCCGCCGGGAAATGTGGTACACTAGAATTTATACCCCTCCCTGGCGGCGGGGCGGATTCGCTTTAGAAACGGAGTAATGGAATGAAAAGATATCTCAGCCTTCTGCTGGCCCTTCTGACCCTGGCCCTCTGCGCCTGCGGCGGGGAGACCCCGCCGCCCCAGCCGGCGGAGGACCTCCCCCCCGACAGCATCTACTACGACATCACCGGCATGGACCCCCGGGAGATCGTCCTCACCCTGGACGGCAACGAGATCCCCGCCGAACTCTTCTACTACTGGGTCAGCTATGTGTGCAGCTCCCTGGAGTACCAGATCGCCAGCGCCTATTACACCCAGGGGCTCTACGCCGAGTTCCTGGACACCGAAACCGGCGAGATCAACTGGTCCGCCAGCTACCAGGGCTCAACCCTGGGCGAAACGGCCCGGGAGGACGCCCGTCAGGCCGTCACCTTCTATGCCGCCGTGGAGAACCTAGCCGCGCAGTACGGCCAGTCCATCACCGAGGAGGACGAGTCCTCCCTCGCCGCCAGCCGGGCGGGCATGGTGGAGCAGCTGGGCGGCGAGGATGCCTTCGCGGACTACCTGTCCAAGATCGGCCTCAGCGAGGACAGCTACAGCCGCATCAACCGCTCCGCTATGCTCTATGAAAAGCTGCTGGCCCTGACGGCGGAGGAGGGAAGCGGCCTCTATTTGGCCCCCGAGGAATACGAGAGCTACGCCGCTTGCGCAGACCATATCCTGCTGGCCTCCATCAACCTGGAGACCCGGGAGGCCCTGCCGGAGGAGGAGATCGCCGGCAAGCGGCGGCTGGCGGAGGAGCTTCTTGCCCAGCTCCAGGCGGCGGAGGACCCGGAGGCCCTCTTTGACCAGCTGGCCGGGCAGTACAGCGAGGACAGCGGCCGGGCCGCGAACCCGAGGGGCTATGTGGTCACGCCGGACTCCAGCTTTGTCACATCCTTCAAGGAAACCGCCCTCTCACTGGCCCCCGGCGAGCTCAGCGGCATCGTGGAGAGTGAGTACGGCTTCCATATTCTCCTGCGCCGGAGCCTCTGGGAGGTTCTGGAGGGCAGCGAGGAGCAGCGCCGGAACCTGGCGGACATCTGGCTGGGCGGCGAGCTGGAGCGGCGGATTGATAAAATGGAGGCGGTTTTCAGCGAGAAGCTGGACAGCTTTGACGCCGGGGCCTTCTATCAGAGCTACACCGAGGCCCTTGCCGCCCGGGAAGCCGCTGCCGCTGCGGACGGTCAGGAGGGCCAGTAGGGCCATGCCGGACGGAATCGTAATTATCGACAAGCCTCAGGGCTGGACCAGTATGGACGTCTGCGCCAAGCTCCGGGGAATCCTGAAGGAGAAGCGGGTGGGCCACGGGGGGACGCTGGACCCCATGGCCACCGGCGTGCTGCCTGTCTTCGCAGGCCGGGCCACCCGGGCGGTGGAGTTCGCCGAGAAGGGGGATAAGGAGTATATTGCCGGCCTGCGGCTGGGCGTTGCCACCAACACCCAGGACATCACCGGGGAAGTTCTGGCGCAGCGTCCAGCGGAGGCCGACCAGGCGGCGCTGGAGGCGGTTCTGGAGCGCTTCCGGGGGGAGATTCAGCAGATTCCGCCCATGTACTCCGCCATCAAGATTCACGGCCAGAAGCTCTACGAGCTGGCCCGAAAGGGCCGGGAGGTGGAGCGGAAACCCCGGACCGTCACCATTCACGCCCTGGAGGCGCTGGGGACGGATGCGGAGGGGGACTTTCTCCTGCGGATCCGCTGCTCCAAGGGGACCTATGTGCGCACCCTCTGCCACGATATCGGCGGTATGCTGGGCTGCGGCGGGTGCATGAGCTCCCTGCGGCGGACCATGGCGGCGGGGTTTCCTCTGGAGGACGCCGTGACCATCGAGGATGTCCAGGAGAAGGGCGCGGCGCTGCTGCGGCCTGTGGACAGTCTGTTCTCCGCCCACCCCGCCTGGACCATACGCTCCGCCGGACAGGAGAAGCGGGTCCGCAACGGGAGCCCCATCACCGTGCCGGAGACGGCGGAGGGGCTCTACCGGGTCTACGGACCGGACGGGACCTTCCTGTGCCTGTCCCGGGCCGGAGGCGGCACGCTGACGGCTGTCAAAAACTTTTTCTGAAGGGGCTTTCTTATGAAAACGGTAATTGCCCTGGGCTTTTTCGACGGGGTCCACCTGGGCCACCAGGCCCTGATGGCCCGGGCGGTGGAGCGGGGCCGGGAGCACGGCCTGGAGCCGGCGGTGTTCACCTTCGACCGCTCCCCCAGGGAGTTCGTCACCGGAAAGCCGGTGCCCCTGCTGACCTCGCCGGAGGAGCGGCGGCGGCTGGTGGAGGAGAGCTTCCCCATCCGCCGGGTCATTGTGGCCAAGTTCGACCGGGCCATGATGACCATGCCCTGGATGGACTTTCTGCGGGTGCTGGCGGGCCGGTATAACGCCGGGTGGCTGGTGGCGGGCCACGACTTCCGCTTCGGCCACCGCAACGAGGGGGACGCCGCCCTGCTGGCCCGGGGGGCGGCGGAGCTGGGCATGGGCTGGGACATCATCCCCGCCGTGGCCGTGGACGGCGTGACCGTCAGCTCCACCCGCATCCGCTCTCTGCTGGAGGAGGGGCGGGCGGAGGAGGCCGGGCGGCTGCTGGGCCGACCCTTCTCCATCGCCGGGACCATCGCCCACGGCAAGGGCCTGGGGTCCCGCATCGGCCGGCCCACTCTGAACCTGCTGCCGGGCGGGGACCAGCTGATTCCCGCCCGGGGGGTGTATGTGGCGGCGGCGGAGCTGGCGGGCCGGCGCTTTCCCGCTGTCACCAATGTGGGCGTGCGGCCCACGGTGGACCGGGACGGCGGCGTGACCGTGGAGAGCCACCTGCTGGAGGCGGAGGGGGATTTTTACGGAGAGAGCTGCCGGGTGTCCCTCCTCAAGCGCCTGCGGCCCGAGGAGGAGTTTCCCGGCCTGCGGGAGCTCCAGGCGCAGATTGCCGCCGACGCGGAGGCCGCCAGGGAGTATTTTCGAAAATTTCCTGAAATTATCGGCGGTTTCCGGCCCTGAACGGAGGGGCCGGATGCAGGAATGATACATGGAGCCGTATAATGGGTTCTATCCAAGCAAAGGAGGACCACGATATGAAAAAATTTTTCGCTTTGCTGCTGAGCGTTCTGCTTCTCAGCACCCTGACCCCCGCCGCGCTGGCGGAGGAGGAGCCCCTCTGGACCAGGGCGGAGGGGGACGGGGCCTATGTGACCATCCGGGTCCCGGACCCGGCGGACGCCAATGACCTGGGCTGGGCCAAGGCCCGTTACCGGGCCGTGCGCTACGCCGACACCAAGGAGCCGGTAGCCCTCTCCAGCGACCACTGGCAGGGGTATCTCTTCGCCACCGTCCCGGCGGCGGACGCGGCTCGGCCCCTGGAGGTCTTTCAGGGGGAGCGCTTCGACTGGACGGACATCCAGTATCAGAGCGAGCCCATGGGGGCCAATCTTCTGTACATTCGCGGCGTGCTCCAGGGCGACAGCCAGGGGCGCTTGAACCTGGACCAGATGCTCACCCGCGCCGAGGCGTTCACCCTGCTGGTGCGCCTGCTGGGCCTGGAGCCTGGGGAGGACCCCGGCTACGCCGATGTGAAGCCCAGCGACTGGTTCTATGACGCCGTCTCCGCCGCCAGGGCGGCGGGACTTGCGGCGGAGGACGAGACCTTCCGCCCCAACGACGAGGTCAGCCGGGCGGAGTTCACCACCATGGTCTACCGCGCCTTCCGCGCCATTGGCTGGGCCCGGACTGTGGAGGGCACGGCGGCGGACCTGGATCTCACGGACGGCGGGAGCATCCCGGACTGGGCCCTGGAGGCCTATCTGGCTCTGGAGCGCTGCGGGCTCATCTCCACCGACCGGGAGACCCAGGAGGTGGACCCCACCGACGGCGTGCCCATTCCGGAGTACCTGGCGGAGCCCCAGAAGGGCGCAACCCGGGAGGAGGTCATTAAGCTGCTGGAGGGCGCGCTGCGCTATCTGCCGGTGTATCCCTCTCAGGAGGCCATCGAGCTGGGCTTTGACCAGGCCATACCGGTTATCGACGGCTCCACCTCCACCTATCCCTACACCACCGCCCTCTACGGCCGGTTTTTCCAGAACTACAGCGCCCACCCGGACTACCCTGAAAAGCACAGCAAGAGCCATGCCTCCTACGAGCGGCTGATTGACGGCGAGGCGGACGTCCTCTTCGCCGCCACCAAAGCCTCCAGCGAGCTGGAGGAGCAGGCGAAAGCCGCCGGAGTGGAGCTGGAGTACATCCCCATCGCCTACGACGCCATGGTCTTCTTCACCAACGAGGAGAACCCGGTGAAGGGCCTGACTATCCAGCAGCTCCAGGACATCTATGTCCGGAACGCCTACGACAACTGGAGCCAGGTGGGCGGGCCCGACGCCAAGCTCACGCCCTACTGCCGGAATACGGACAGCGGGTCCCACGCCCTCATGGAAGCGATGATCCTGGACGGCGGCACGCTCTCCGACGGCATCGCCCAGGGGAACGTCTCCACCGCCATGAGCACCGCCCTCACCGATGTGGCGGCGGCTCTGGAACGCGACCCGGCGGGGTACGCCATCGGATACAGCGTGTACTACTACTATCTGACTGCCGAGTTCATGATGGGCGACGTGACGGAGAACCGCCTGCACCTGCTGGCGGTGGACGGCGTGACGCCCTCCGACGAGACCATCGCCGACGGCAGCTACCCCCTCTCGTCCTATAACTACATTGTCCTCCGCGCCGGCGAGCCGGAGGACAGCCCCGCCCGCCGTCTGGCGGACTTCATGGTCAGCGAGGCCGGTCAGGAGGTCGTGGTCAACGCCGGCTTCGGGGCGCTGGCTAAGTAAAGGAAGCATGATGAAAGAAAAAATACTGGCCCTGCTGCTGGCCGTGACGGCGCTGACCGTCTCGGGCTGCGGCATGGATATCAGCGTCATCGGCGGCGAGGACGGACCCACGGAGGTTATTGTCAGCGGGCCGGGCGTTTCGGAGACAGTCCAGCTCCCGGAGGAGGACCCTGCCGGGACTGAACCGGCAGCGGAGGAGGAGCCGGAGGAGCCTGTCCAGATCGACGAGGACGGCACCTACAACAGTGTGGAGGACGTGTCGCTGTACCTCTACACCTACGACCACCTGCCGGACAACTACATCACCAAAAACGAGGCCCGGGAGCTGGGCTGGACCGGCGGCTCCGTAGAGCAGGTTGCCCCCGGCTGCGCCATCGGCGGGGACCGCTTCGGCAACCGGGAGGGGCTCCTGCCCAAGGCCGGCGGGCGGCAGTACTACGAGTGCGACATTGACACCATCGGTGAAAACAGCCGGGGGGCCAAGCGGATCGTCTGGTCCGACGACGGGCTCATCTACTACACCGAGGACCACTACGAGAGCTTCACGCTTCTCTATCCGGTAGTCACTGAGAAGTTTGGGGGGGCGTAGGATGGAGCTGATCATTGACGGCTCTGCCCTGCCCGAGGCGGCGGCGGTCCACGATCTCTTCACCCGCGCCCTGGACCTGCCGGAGTGGTACGGCCGGAACCTGGACGCCCTCTACGACGTGCTCACCGAGCGGGGGGAGCCGCTGAGGCTGCTTGTCCGGAACCGGGAGGCCCTGGCGGAGTACGCGGAGGACCTCCTGCGGACCCTGGCGGAGGCGGCGGCGGAAAATCCAGCCCTGGAGCTTGTATACGAATAGGGGCGCACAGAGGCCCGCCCCGGCGGGGCGGGCCTCCGCGTATTACCAGGAGGAGCTTCCCTCCCAGGTCCGGGCGCTGGCGCAGTAGGGCACGCCCTTCACATTGTGGAACTGGACGAACTTTACCGAGTAGAGGTCGCAGGAGACATACCGGTCGTAGTCCGGCTGGTAGAGCACGAAGTAGTCGCTGCCCACGGTATGGAGGATACCCTGCCAGGTGACGGACTGGGTGGTGCCCATCAGGAAGGTGGCCACCACGAAGAAGCCGATGTTTCGGTCCAGCAGACTGCGCAGGGAGGCCCGGTAGCTCTCGCTGCTGTCGGAGGGGTTCATGGTGGCCTCCATGTCCACAGGGTTGCGCATCCGCTGGCTCTGGGCGTAGTCGGCCCGGGGACTGGGGTCGTAGCTGACGGCGCCGCCCACCATCATCTCCTCCGGAGCGGCGGGGGCGTAGCTGATCTCCCCGGCCCAGGCGGGGCTGGAGGCAGGTGGCATGTGGGCGCCGGTCTCATCGGGTGCGCCGCGGGCGGCGCGGCTCTGGCCGTCCTGACCGCCGCCGCTGGAGTTGCGGGCGTTGTCCCCGGTGTTGACCTGTATGTTCATGTGGTTGATGTCTTGGGCCATAGAACGATCACTCCTTAAAGTCTTGTAGTGGGGCGTCTCTGGAGGCTGCTTGACCATGCGCGGATGATCTCTTATGTAGAAAAGTAGGCGTTCGTCGGATTGTAAAAGCAATGGTCCCCGATGCGGGTCTGCCAGTAGCCCACGCCGGTGGGAAAATTGCTGCGGCACTTGGGGCTGAAGGGGTTGTAGAACCACAGGGACTGGGCCACATCCGGCAGGCGGTTGCCCGCGATGGCCCAGTCGGCGATCTCGTAGTGGATAGCCTCCGGGCGCATGTTGTAGATGTTCTGCGGGTTGTAGGCCCCGCCCTCCGTCTCGCTGGCGCAGACGAACTGGCCGGGCTGGAAGATGATGTTGCGCACGCTGCCCCTGCCGATGCGGGCGTACTCGCCGCCGGTGGCGTGGACCCGGTTCATGACCACCGAGGCCACCGCCTTCATCCCGTTTTCCCCTTCGCCGCCGGCCTCGCACTCGATGAGCCGGGCCAGCAGTTCACGATCAGAATAAGCCATACGTATTTCACACTCCCGGTCACCACCAGTCTATGCCCCCCGGGACCCGGGCGTGTCAATTCCATCAGAAACCGAAAAGGAGAGAGCCCATGGACATGGAGAAAACGCAGGCAAAGGAGGCCGCCCCCAAGCTGGTGCTGCCCCGGACCATCCACCTCATCCCTATGGACACCATTGACGGCTTTGAAGTGCGGCCCGGGTTTTACGACATCAACGGGGCCACGGCCATCCCCGGCGGTGTGAACTTCACTATCCACTCCCACGGGGCCGCGTCGGTGGAGCTGCTGCTGTTCCACCGGGAGGCCCGGGAGCCCTACGCGGTGCTCCCCTTCCCGGAGCACTACCGCATCGGCAACGTGTACTCCATGATTGTCTTTAAGCTGGATATTGAGGAGTTTGAGTACGCCTACCGGGTGGACGGCCCCTACGACCCGGAGAAGGGGTTGATCTTCGATCGGACCAAGTATCTGCTGGACCCCTACGCCAAGGCGGTGACGGGCCAGAGCCGGTGGGGGGACCGGACGCCCAGGGGCCAGCACTACAAGGCCCGGGTGGTCCGGGACGACTTCGACTGGGGGGTCATGCCCCGGCCCCTGATCCCCATGGAGGATCTGATCATCTATGAGCTCCACGTCCGGGGCTTCACCAAGGACGCCTCCTCCGGCGTCCGGAATCCCGGCACCTTTGAGGGGCTCATGGAGAAGATCCCCTATCTGGAGGCGCTGGGGGTAAACGCGGTGGAGCTGATGCCTATCTTCGAGTTCGACGAGATGCAGGACTACCGCCAGACGAACGGCCAGGAGCTCTACAACTACTGGGGCTACAGCACTGTCTGCTTCTTCGCCCCCAACACCAGCTACACCGCCAGCCTGGAGTACAACCGGGAGGGCAACGAGCTCAAGCGGCTCATCCAGGCTCTCCATCAGCGGGGCATCGAGGTCTATCTGGACGTGGTGTTCAACCATACGGCGGAGGGCGACGAGCGGGGGCCCTTCTTCTCCTTCAAGGGCCTGGACAACAACATCTACTACCTTCTCAAGCCCGACGGGGGTTACTACAATTTCAGCGGCTGCGGCAACACCCTCAACTGCAACCACCCCATCGTCCACCAGATGATCATGGACTGCCTGCGCTACTGGGTGACCAACTACCGGGTGGACGGGTTCCGGTTCGACCTGGCCTCCATCCTGGGCCGGAACGAGGACGGCTCCCCCATGGACAAGCCGCCCCTGCTCCAGGCCCTGGCCTTCGACCCCATTCTGGGGGATGTGAAGCTCATTGCCGAGGCGTGGGACGCCGGAGGGCTCTATCAGGTGGGGTCCTTCCCGGCCTGGAACCGGTGGGCGGAGTGGAACGGCCGCTACCGGGACGATATCCGCCGGTACCTGAAGGGGGACGAGGGCATGGCCCGGGCGGCGGCGGAGCGGCTGGCGGGCAGTCCGGACATCTACGACCCGGGGAAGCGGGAGAACGCGTCGGTGAACTTCATCACCTGCCACGACGGGTTTACCCTCTGGGATCTGTTCTCCTACAGCAGGAAGCACAACCTAAAAAACGGCTGGAACAACACCGACGGGTCCGACGACAACAACAGCTGGAACTGCGGTGTGGAGGGGGAGACAGGCGACGATGCCGTCAACGCCCTGCGCCGGCGGATGGTCCGCAACGCCTTCGCCCTGCTCATGTGCTCGCGGGGGATCCCCATGTTCCTGGCGGGGGATGAGTTCGGCAACTCTCAGTTCGGCAACAACAACGCCTACTGCCAGGACAACATCACCTCCTGGCTGGACTGGACGTTGCTGGAGCGGAACCGGGAGCAGTTCCGTTTCTTCCAGAACATGATCCGCTTTCGGAAGGACCACCCGGTCCTCCGCTCCAACAAGAGCGGCGGATGCTGCGGCTTTCCGGATGTAAGCTTCCACGGGGTGGAGCCCTGGCACGACCAGTTCGCCGCCCACGAGCGGTATGTGGGGGTGATGTTCGCCGGCTGGGAGCGGCAGACGGGGCCGGAGGTGGTGTACGCGGCCTCCAACGCCTACTGGGAGGAGCTGGCGGTGCACCTGCCGGATCTGCCGGCGTCCATGCGCTGGGAACTGGCGGTGGACACCTTTGAGGAGGAGCCCCTGCCGGCCACCCATCTGTCCAACGGCCACTTCACCATCCGTCCCAGAAGCGTGATGGTGTTTGTGGGGCGGTAGGACCGCAAAAAAACTGCGCGGGATAAGTTATCTCGCGCAGTTTTTTTGCAAACACGCAGAAAGCTGTCGTCATGCTCATGCCAGCATCCGCGCAAAACGCCTCAAACTGGCGTTTCAGCTCTGCGTCCATCCGGATACTAGTGGTTCTTCCGCCTTTTGTACACAACAATCTCCGGCTCCGCTCCCGCCTCGCCGTACTCGCAGACCAGCAGATACTGTTCGTCAGCGGCAATCCCGTAACAGCGCTCGCCGCCCCTTTTGCGGCACTGGCTGCCCAGATAGACTTTGTGGTCATCCAGCAGCTTTACCTTCTGCCCGTTTGGCAGGGTGTATTCCAGATTGACAAACGCCCCCGGAAGGGCGTGGAGCACCGTCACCTCCTCCAGATCCGCAATCCCCAGGGCGTTAAACTCCGCCATCAGCCGGGTCCGGAGCCCGCAGGGTGTGCCGGAACACTCGCCGCAGCGCGTGTATCCCCGCTCCCGGCAGCAGTCCGCCAGCATACACGGCGTGCCAAAGGGCCGTCCGCCCGTCTCCGCGCACCCGCCGCAGTTGGACTCCATAGGGCACCCGGCGCACTCCGCGCCGCAGATAGTATGTGCCATAGCAGCCCTCTCCTCTCTCTTAAACCATCTCCACCGCGAACAGCGCCCCCGCGCCGCCGGTGTGGAGGAAGAGGACCGTGTCCTCCCCGTCAAAATATCCCTCCTCCAGCAGGCGGAAAAACCCGGCCAGGGCCTTGCCGGTATACACCGGGTCCGCCAGAATCCCCTCGGTCCGGGCCAGACGGCGGACCGCCTCGCACCCCTCCATGGAGGGCTGGGCGTAGCCGGGGCCGGTGTGGTAGCGGATGTGGATATCGTCTTTTGTGACAGGGGCCTCCGCCTCCAGCAGGGCGGCGGTTTTTTGCATCAGCTCCAGGGCGATGGCCTCAAAGGGGTCATCGCACACGCCGATCCCCACGCTCCGGGTCCCCGGCAGAAACAGCTTGGCCCCCAGGGTCAGCCCGGCGTAGGTGCCGCCGGAGCCCACGGCGCTGACGGCCGCGTCAAAGTGAACGTCCATTTCCTCTGCCTGGCCGGCGATCTCCAACGCGCAGTTGACATACCCCAGGCACCCCACGGGCACGGAGCCCCCCACCGGGATGAAATAGGGCGTCCGGCCCTGGGCCCGGAGCGCCTCCATGAGGCGGTCCATTTCGGCGTAAACATCATCGTAGCTGTCCGTGTCCACAAACCGGACCTGGGCCCCCAGGATGCCGTCCACGATCAGGTTTCCGCCGGAGAGGACGCCCCGCTTTTTCAGCACGAGGATACTCTCCATGCCCAGCTTTCCGGCACAGGCGGCGGTGAGGGCGGCGTGGTTGGACTGGGGACCCCCGGCGGTGAGAACTACGTCGGCCCCTTTGGCTTTGGCGTCGGCCAAAAGGAATTCCAGCTTGCGGACCTTGTTGCCCCCCAGACCGAGGCCGGTCAGATCGTCCCGCTTGATGTAGATCTGCTTCCCCAGCGCCCGGCTCAGGTTCTCCAGCTTGCAGATGGGGGTTGGCAGCAGGGCCAGGGGGAGATTGGGAAAGTCTGTAATGGATTTCATAGGATTTCCTCCTGTAGGTTGGATAGTCCGAAATACTTCTCCGCAAAGGGTGCGCGCTCCACCCGGAACACCCTGCCCCGCAGATAGCTCAGGGCCCCGGCGTCCGTGGGAAAATCAAAGCGGAGGGAATAGCTGTAGAGCGCCTGGCGGGTCTCACCGTAGCGGCGGTTCACGTCCCCCCGGCCGTACTTTCCGTCCCCCAGCAGGGGGTGCCCGGCGTCGGCAAAGGAGGCCCGGATCTGGTGCGTCCGCCCCGTGAGGAGCTCCGCCTCCACCAGGCTCAGCTCCCCCTTGGTACGGAGGGTCCGGTAGAGGGTCACGGCGGACTTCCCCCCGGGGACGGGGCGGCGGTAGACGGCGACCTGCTTTTTCTTCTCGTCCTTAAGGAGGAAGCACTCCAGCCGGCCCTCCGGCGGATTCATCCGCCCCAGGACGGCGCACAGGTATTTTTTGGTGATCTCCCGGTCCCGGATTTTGGCGGTGAGGACCCGGAGGGCCTCCGCGTTTTTGGCGGCGATGACGATGCCCCCTGTGTTCCGGTCGATGCGGTTGCACAGAGCCGGGGCGAAGGCGTTTTCCCCCCGGGGATTCCACTCCCGCTTCTGGTAGAGGTAGGCCTGGAGATGGGTGAGGAGGGTGTTGACCTTCTCCGTCTCGTCAGGGTGGACCACCAGCCCCGGGCGCTTGTCCAGAAGCAGCAGGTTGCCGTCCTCGTAGAGGATATCCAGCTTCGGGGTGAAGAGGGAGAGGAACAGGTTGTCCTCCCTGGGCGGCTCAAAGAACTCGTCATTGATGTAGAACTGGAGCGCGTCCCCCTCCCGGAGGCGCTGGTCCCGCTGGCAGCGGACGTTGTTGCACTTGATGCGCTTGATGCGGATGTACTTTTGCAGCAGAGCCGGGGGCATGAGGGGCATGACCCTGGCCGCGAAGCGGTCCAGGCGCTGTCCGGCGTCATTTTTTCCGATGATGAATTCTCTCGTTGGACCCACCCCCTTGTCCGCACTATTATAGATGATTTTCCGGAAAGAGGCAAGAAAAACTTGCGGCTCCCCCGAGGGGAGCCGCAAGTTTACAGCGCGGCCATACCGGCGGCAATGTCCGCCTCCACGGCCCGCATGGCCTGGAGCGTCCGCTCGAGGAGCGCCTCCAGCTCCCAGCCCAGGCGCTCCGCTCCCTGGCGGATCACATCCCGGCTGCACCCAGCGGCGAACTTCTTGTCCTTGAACTTCTTCTTCAAGCTGCTGACCTCCATATCCTGGACGCTCTTGCTGGGCCGCATCAGAGCCGCCGCCCCGATAAGCCCCGTCAGCTCGTCGGCGGCGAAGAGCACCTTCTCCATCTCGTGCTCCGGCTCCACGTCGGAGCACAGTCCGTACCCGTGGCTCACCACCGCGTGGATGAACCGGCTGTCCGCCCCGGCCTCCCGGAGGAGCTCCGGGGCCTTTTGGCAGTGCTCCTCCGGCCACTGCTCAAAGTCGATGTCGTGGAGCAGGCCCACCATGGACCAGAACTCCGCCTCCTCCCCATAGCCCAGCTCCCGGGCGTACCAGCCCATGACAGCCTCCACCGTCAGCGCGTGCTGGAGATGGAAGGGCTCCTTGTTGTACCGGCGCAGCAGCGCCAGCGCCTGTGCGCGATCCTGCGGCATATGTGTTTCTCCTTTGTCAATGTTTATTTTACCGGATCAGTTTGCCCAGTAACTCCAAAACCTGCTCCGCGCGCCGGAAGGAGGCCTTGCTCAGCTCCTCAAAGAGCTTTGTCAGGCACTGGTCCATCGTCTCCTCGGCGGAGCGCTCGTAGTTGTACCCGCCGCAGGCCTCCTGGTGGTACACCTCCCGCAGGGCGTCCGCCAGCGGCTGGCAGCGGAGCTGCTCCACCATGACGGCGGGGACGTAGCGCTCCCCGGTGATGAGGAAGTAGGACGCCCGCAGCTTCTGACCCGCCTCCCGCTTCTCTTCCGCGAAGGTCCGCAGCAGGGCGGCGGCCTGCTGGGAGCGGACGCGGCGGGCGAGGGTCAGATAGTGCCGCCGGTCCGCCGACTCCTCCTCGATAAAGCCCTCAAGCACCTCCAGGGACACCCGGGCCTGCGTCCCCATACAGCAGGGGTTTCCGTCCGCGCCCGGCAGGCTCTCCAGACTGCTGGCCGGCGCGCCGGCGGCGGGGGCCGGCGTGGTAGCCTGGGTGGTCTGAGCGGTTTGGTTGGCCGGCACAGCCTGGTGCGTCCGGTCCGCCTCCGCCCGGATCTCCGGGTAGGGGTCCAGCTCCGGGGATACCCGCCGCCAGATGCGGTCGTACTGCCGGTAGTCGTAGACGGACGGGGCCGCTTGGTTGTTTACTTGATTTTCCATGACAACAGCCTCCTTTACAAGGCCATTGTATGATTTCAGCCGGAAAAAGGTTATTGTCCCTTTTGACAAAGCAGGCGCTCCGCCGCCAGCCGGTAGCCCTCAAAGCCGTACCCGGCGAAGGTGGCGCGGCAGGCCTGCCGGACATAGGAGATCTGCCGGAAGTCCTCCCGCCTGCTGACGTCGGACAGGTGGACCTCCACCGCCGGGATGTCCACGGCCTTCAGCGCGTCCAGCAGGGCCACGCTGGTGTGTGTATAGGCGGCGGGGTTGATGACGATGCCGTCCGCCTGGCCGTAAGCGGACTGAATGGCGTCCACCAGAACTCCCTCGTGGTTGGACTGGAGGATCTCGCAGTCCACGCCCAGCTCGCCGCAGAAGTCCCGGATGTAGCGCTCCAGGTCGGCGTAGGTCTGCTTTCCGTAGATATCCGGCTCCCGGATGCCCAGCATATTCAGGTTGGGACCGTTGAGAAACAGCAGCTTCACAGCGCGTTCAGCTCCTTTTCGATTTGCTCCAGCGTGGCCTCCAGAGGCCCGTTGTTGTCCGCCTCCGCATCGGCGAAGGCCCGGTACAGCCCCTCCCTTTGACGCCACAGCGCCGCCGGATCCGTGCGCTGGGACACGGGACGGCCCGCCTTGGGCAGCAGGTCAAGACTGCGGGTCAGATGGACGAGCACCCCGTTCTGGTGGAGGGGAGCGTAATTCTCCCGCCGGGTGACAACGCCGCCTCCGGTGCTGATGACGCAGCCGGTGCGGCCCCCGGCCCGCCGGACAATCCGGCTCTCCATAGCCCGGAATGCCTCCTCCCCCTCTTGGGCGAAGATGGCCGGGATGGATTTGCGGGCCTCCTCCACAACCAGCTGGTCCAGATCCAGAAACTCCTTCCCCAGCCGCCGAGCCAGGGCCCGGCCCACAGTGGACTTGCCGCAGCCGGGCATTCCGATGAGTACTACGTTCCGGACCTGGCGCAACAGATCGGCGTGGGCCGCCTCCAGGCGGCTTTCGGGGATATCCTCCCCGGTGAAGAGCTCCGCTGCCCGCCATGCCTGAGCCGCCAGCATGGGCAGGCCGCAGGAGGCCGGGATCCCCCGCTCCTCCGCCCCCATCAGCAGGGCGGTACGAAGAGGATTATACACCACGTCCAGCACTCCGGTCAACCGGGGAAACAGGGATATCTCCACCGGCGCCTCGCCGCAGCCGGGGTACATCCCCACGGGGGTGGTGTTGATGAGGACCCCGGCGTCGGCGTGGCGGGGGAGCGTTTCGTAGTTGTCCTCCCCCCGGCGGGAGACAACCACGATCTCCACCGCTCCCAGCTCCCGGGCGGCGGCCTGGGCGGTGCGGCTGGTGCCGCCGGAGCCCAGAATCACCACCTTTTTCCCCGCCATATCCACCCCGGCCCGCTTTGCCAGATAGATGAGGCCGTCGATGTCGGTGTTGTACCCGGTGAGCCGCCCGCCCCGATTGACCACCGTGTTCACCGCGCCGATGGCGGAGGCCCGGGGGTCGATCTCGTCGCACAGGGGAATAACCGTCTGTTTGTAGGGGATGGTTACGTTGAGCCCCCGGAAGTCCCGGCGGCGGAAGAGCTCCTCCACCTCCTCCCGGGGGGTGGGCAGCAGCCGGTAGTCATAGCCCGCCAGGGCCCGGTGGAGCTGGGGGGAGAAGCTGTGGCCCAGCTTCTCTCCCAGAAGGCCGTACTCCATCTAAAACACCTCGCTGTAGGCCCCCAGGAAGGTGAAAAAGTCCTCCTTCTCCAGCTGGCTGAGGATGGTCTGTGTGTCCCCGCTCTTCACCGAGGCGTCCACATCGAAGTAGAAGCGGAACTCGAAGTCCTTGCCGGGGATGGGGCGGCTCTCCAGCTTGCAGATATTCAGCCCCCGGGTGGCGAACTTGGCGATGAGGCTGTAGAGGGAGCCGGGGCGGTGGCTGGCGGAGGCCACAAAGGTGATCTTGTTGGCCCCCTCGAAGATCTCCAGGGACTTGGAGATGCAGATGAACCGGGTGTAGTTGTGGTCGGTGTTGGCCACCCGGCCGCTGATGACCCGCAGGCCGTAGAGCTCCGCGCAGCTCTCGGAGGCGATAGCCGCCAGATCCGTCCGCTCGCTCTCGGAAACGTACTTGGCGGCGGCGGCGTTGTTGGAGAAGACTGTGATCTTGACGCCGCTGTTCTTCAAAAACTCGCCGCACTGGTTGAGGGACTGCTCGTGGGCCACCACCTCCCTCACATCCTCCAGCTTCACACCGGGCCGGGCCAGGAGGCGGTGCTCGATCTTCAGCTTCAGACTGCGGACAATCTTGCAGTTGTACTTCTCCATCAGGTCGTAGACCTCGGTGACGGAGCCGGCGGAGGAGTTCTCAATGGGCAGGATGCCGTACCGGCACATCCCCGTCTCCACCGCCCGGAATACCCCGTCAAACCGGCCGAAGTACATGATCTGGGGCAGGGAGAACATCTTGCAGCAGGCGATCTGGGAGTAGGCCCCCTCGGCGCCCTGGCAGGCCACCACCGCCCGGCTGGGGAAGTCCCCGGTGGACTCCGCCGCGGCCAGGATATCCCGGCAGAGCCGGGACTCGCCGGTGGACAGCCGGTCCTCCTGGTAGTCCCGGCTCAGCTCCAGCAGGGTGCTGTAGAGAATCTTCGTGTACTCCTCCAGCTCCGGACCGCACAGACCCGTCACCCGGTAGAGGATGTCCCGCTCCCGACCGGAGGCCAGGACGGGGAGGTTGTGCTCCTTCTTGTAGTCCGCCACCAGCTTGACGGTCTCCATGCGCTCCTTGAAGAGGGCGGCCAGCTGGCCGTCGATCTGGTCCAGCCGCTCCCGGCAGTCCTGTAGATTCATGATAATTGTCCTCCCAATATTCTGTTTCTGATTTGTTTTTGATCGGAGATTTCGTGAGCTGCTTGTATGAATGTCCCAATAAACTGGAATTTATTGCAAAACAGCCTGTCATCTGGTTTTCAAACGCTCTAAAACCCAAAAGGTGATTGGCTTAAAAACAGCATAAAATCCATATCCCAGCACCCCACCGATTACATTGGTAATTAGGTCCGTGACATCCGCAGAGCGATCGAAGAACGGTTGTAGGAGTTCGATACCCAAGCTCATCAAAAAGCAGGAAAACACCGTTGCGCTGAATTTGGCCTTTTTGTCCCTGGTCAGAGGAAACAGGAACCCGAAGGGCATAGTCATAATGATATTCAAGCCCACTTGCCTGAAAAAATCCCCTCTCCTCAAAGAAACGTCAATAAACGGCACAAGATTCATGGGCTTATAGGGGTGGTCCAGCAGGAACGGGATGGACACAATCACTTGCATCATGGTAAAAAAGAGCACTGCCGAGAGATAGGCATACATGAGAGTGTTGACAAACAGAACGTCTCTGCCCTGGGGCCTCCACCTTCTGAAAAAGACGGAAGCATACAGGAAAATCAGCACTGCAAAATCTATAAAATATTTTATCAAATACTTCATTGTATCACTTTTCCCCTTTTACCGCGCTGTAGGCGAAAGCTTTTTAACCAAGTCACTCCAGCAGCATATCCAACACCGTCAGTGCCGTCACTGCCTCCGCCACCGGCACCGCCCTTGGTACAATGCAGGGGTCGTGCCGGCCGTGGATGACCAGGCTGGTACTCTCCCGCGTCTCCAGATCCACCGTCTCCTGCTCCTTGGCGATAGAGGCGGTGGGCTTGACGGCGATGTTCACCACCAGGGGCAGGCCGCTGGTGATCCCCCCCAGCACGCCTCCGGCGTGGTTGGTCCGGGCGGAGACCCGGTCCCCGTCCATGAAAAAGGGGTCGTTGTGCTCGCTGCCCCGCATCCCGGCAGCGGCAAAGCCCGTGCCGAAGGACACCCCCCGGACGGCGGGGATCCCGAACAGGGCCGCTGCCAGCCGGTTCTCCACTCCGCCGAACATAGGCTCCCCGATCCCCGCCGGGAGGCCTAGGGCGAAGCATCGGATCACCCCGCCCACGGAGTCCGCGTCCAGCCGCGCCGCCTCGATGGCCTGCCGCATCCTTATGCCGGCGTCGTCGGAGAAGACGGGGAAGGGCTTTTTCAGCAGCGTCTCCAGCTCTGTCCGGGCTACGGAGGCAAAATCTGGGGCGCTGTCAAACACGCCCTCAATCTGGGCGATGTGGGCGGCAACGGTAATCCCCTTCTGCTCCAGCAGCTGTAAAGCCAATGCCCCTGCGAAGCACAGCGGGGCCGTCAGCCGCCCGGAGAACTGCCCGCCGCCGCGAATATCGTAATTGCCGCCATATTTGATAATAGCAGTATAATCAGCGTGGGAGGGCCGGGGGGTGCGCTTGAGCCCGGCGTAATCCCTGCTGTGCTGGTCACTGTTGCGGATGAGCATAGACACCGGCGCGCCGCAGGTCCTGCCCTCCACCAGGCCGGAGAGGATCTCCGGGGTATCGCTCTCCTTCCGGTTGGTGGACCAGGCGTTCCGCCCCGGGGCGCGGCGGGCCATGAAGGCGGATACCCGCTCCATATCCGGCGCGAAGCCGGACGGCAGACCGTCGATGACGCAGCCGATGGCGGGGGCGTGGGACTGTCCAAAGACGGTGACTTTCAGTTTATTTCCCAGTGTGTTCATGGAAAACCCCTCCTAACATGCGGTAGTGTGCCCAAAAATCGGGGTAGGATTTCGCCACACACTCCGCGCCGGTGAGCGTCACCGGGCTTTCGCACCGGGCGGCGGCCACAGCGGCCATCATGGCAATCCGGTGGTCATTGCAGCAGTCCACCGTACAGCCCCCCGCCAGAGCATCCCGGCCCTGAATCATGAGAAAGTCCGGCCCCTCCTCCACATCCGCCCCCAGGGCGCGGAGCACCTGTGTGATGGAGGCAAGGCGGTCGCTCTCCTTGAGGCGCAGCCGCCCGGCGTTCACCAGCCGGGTGGTCCCGCAGCGCACTGCCGCCATCACCGCCAGGGGCGGGGCCAGATCCGGACACTGGGAGAGGTCGATGTCCACATCCCCCGGGCGGCACAGGGGGACGTAGTAGTCCCCGATGACCCGGTCCCCCTGGGAGGAGTCCTCCTCCAGCCCTACCGGCTGTACGGGGTTTCCCAGAGCGGCGGCGGCCAGCCAGAAGGCGGCCTGGGACCAGTCGGCCTCCACGGAAGCCTGGGCGGGGCAGTATTTCTGCCTGCCGGGAATCAGGAAGCCGTTTTCCCGCTCGGTGCCGTGGATACCGAAGCGGGCCAGGGCCTCCAGGGTCATATCCACATACCCGCGGCTCTCCAGGGGGGTGGTCAGCACAAGCTCCGAATCCCCCTCCAGCAGGGGCAGGGCGTAGAGCAGGCCGGTGACAAACTGGCTGGACACATTCCCAGGCAGGCGGTAGACGCCGGGGGGCAGCTTCCCCTGGACGGTCAGTACGCCGTCCCGCTGCTCATATCGAACGCCCTTTTCGTCGAAGATGTCAAAGTAGGGCTTCTGGGGCCGCTCCATGAGCCGCCCGTGCCCGGTGAACACCCCGCCGCCCCGGAGGGCCAGGGCGATGGGGATGAGAAAGCGCAGGGTGGAGCCCGATTCCCCGCAGTCGAAGTGAGGGAGAGAATTACGTTCTGTTTTCAGCTCCGCCATACACCGCCGGGTGGCCTGGATATCCTGGGAGTCCGCCAGATTCTCAATCCGGCTCTCCCCTCCCGCCAGGGCCGCGCAGAGGAGCAGGCGGTGGGCCTGGGATTTGCTGGGAGGCGGGGTGACGGTCCCCGAGAGCCGTGTGGGCGTGATGGTCAGGTTCATAGCGCGGCCTCCACGAAGGTCCGCAGGCCCTCCATGTCCAGGCGGACGGTCCGGGCCTGCCCGACGCGCTCCAGCACTACCACGTCAATGCTGCCGCCGTCCCGCTTCTTGTCGCCGGTGGCGGCGTCGTAGACCTGCTCCGCTGTGTAGGGACACTCCGTAGGCAGGCGGTACATCTCGTTGGCCCTGACCACCCGCTCCAGGGTCCCGGCGGGACTGTACCCCAGCCGCTCCGCCGCCCGGCAGGCCAGCACCATGCCGATGGCCACCGCGTGGCCGTGGGTGACGGAGAAGCCGCTGATCTTCTCAATGGCGTGGCCCAGGGTGTGGCCGAAGTTCAGGAGCTTCCGGGTTCCGCGCTCGAACTCGTCCTCCCGGACCACAGCGGACTTGATCTCCACGTTTTTGCGGACCATCATGTCAACAGGCGGGTTTGCGCCGTCCGTCAGCGTCTCGAAGAAGTCCGCGTCGGCAATCAGGCCGTGCTTGAGGGTTTCCGCCATGCCGTCGGCAAAGGTATCCCCAGGCAGCGTCCGGAAGGTGTCCGTATCGCAGAGGACCATTTTCGGCTGGTGAAAGGCCCCCACAAGGTTCTTCCCCGCCTCCAGGTCCACGGCGGTCTTGCCCCCTACGGAGGAGTCCGACGCGGCCAGGAAGGTGGTGGGTACCTGGATATAGTCGACACCCCGCTGGT
Organism: Oscillospiraceae bacterium; assembly: GCA_022804995.1. Classification (GTDB taxonomy): domain Bacteria; phylum Bacillota; class Clostridia; order Oscillospirales; family Oscillospiraceae; genus Pelethomonas. Next base: position 16,161 of record JAAWUC010000003.1, on the reverse strand, counting down.
AGGTGGCGGCGGCGAAGCCTGCCATATCCCCCGTCACGCCGCCCCCAAGGGCGATGACAAAATCGGAGCGGGTGAGCTTATTCTGGGCCAGAAACTCCAGAATGTTTCCATAGGTGGACAGATTTTTGTTCTGCTCCCCGGCGGGGAAGGTGTAAACCAGGCAGGCAAACCCGGCCTTTTCCAGGGAATCCCGCACCCGCCCGCCGTAGAGAGGCCCCACGGAGCTGTCCGTCACGATGGCGCAGCGGCGGGACTTTGTGATATCGGCAATGAGCTCCCCGGCCCTGTCCAGCAGGCCCTCGCCGATGTGGACGGGGTAGGACGCGGATGCGTTGACCATGACCGTCTGCATAACCATCACTCCTTGACTAGAATATCCAGGCTGTGGTTGGTGGCCCCGATGAGGTCGGGCCGCTCACAGATGGACAGATGGTATTTGACATAGGTCTGATAGACAACGTCGGAAAAGCTGTCAATCCGGTCCTTCATATAGTGGGAGAAGAGGTCGGAAGCGACAATCTTCTCCCGGCGCAGGCCGGTCTCCCGGTTGAGCTCGTCGATGTCCTCCAGCCGCACCATCTCAAAGAGGTCCGCCGGCTTGGAGATGCAGTGATAGTCTGGAGTAATCATCCCCTTGGTCAGGTAGTCCATCATGGCGCTGCCGTCGTCCTTGAAACCCTCCTGGATAATGACGGCCTCGTTCATGCAGTAGGCCGCGAAAATATACCCGCCCTTCTTTACCACCCGCTTGGCTTCCCGGAGAACAGTGAGCTTGTCCGCCTTGTCGTACAGGTGGTACAGCGGCCCGAAGAGCAGCACCGCGTCGAAGCTCTCGTCCGCGAAGCGGCTCAGGTCCATGGCGTCGCCCTGCTCCACCGGAATCTCCGCCCCGCAGGCACGCAGGTTCTCCCGGAAAATCTCAATATTGTGCTCCACCAGCTCCATGGCGTGGACATCGTAGCCGTCCATAGCCAGGGCCATGGAGTAGACCCCGGTGCCCGCGCCCACGTCCAGGATTTTCCCGCCCTGGGGGACATAGGCCCGGATATATTTCATGTTGGTGGTGAATTCCACGCTGCCGTGGCGGGATTTGGTCCGCTCGTCCTCGTTGTAGCTGTTGTAGTAGTCGGTGATATAGCTGGTATTCATCGTTCTCCCCTTTCTCAGCAGTCCTTGTCAATGGCTTCCTTAATCTCTCTTGCGTGCCTGAGCATATCCCTTAAACGCTCCCGGTCCCCCCGGCGGATGGTGTAGGCAAAGGCCGCCAGCTCCTCCACCAGGGTGTCGATCTCCCGGACCAGGGCGTCCTGGTTCTCCAGAAACAGCTCCGTCCACATCTCCTCGTTGAGCTTGGCCACCCTTGTCATGTCCTTGAAGCTCCCGGCGGAGAAGCCCGCAAAGTTGGGAGCCGAGGGGCTGCCCACGTAGGCGCAGCTCACCACATGGGCCAGCTGGGAGGTGTAGGCGATAATATGGTCGTGCTCGGCCGGGGTGGAGGGCTGGAGGTGCCCAAAGCCCAGCTTCCGGGCCAGCTCCCAGATCTCATCCAGGCAGCTCTGGGGCGTGCCGGGGTATGGCGTGAGGATCAGGGACGCCCCCTGGAACAGCTCCGGGAAGGCGTGGGCGTAGCCGGAGCGCTCAATGCCCGCCATGGGGTGGCCTCCCACGAACCAGAACCCGGCGTCCTTCACCACCTCCTCCAGGGGGCCGCAGACCACGCCCTTCACGCCGCCGCAGTCCATGACGATGCCGCCCTTTTTGAACTGGTCCCGGTGCCTGGTGACATACTCCACCGTGGCCTCCGGGTACAGGGCGATGATGACCAGGCCGCACTCCGAGAGCTTCTCCTCTGTCAGCACCCCGTCCAGCACCCCCTCGTCCAGAGCCTGGCTGAGGACGGAACCGCTGCGGTTATAGCCCAGGAGGGTGCAGTCCGTATACTTGCGGATGGCCTTGGCCATGCTGCCGCCGATGAGGCCCAGGCCCACAACGCCTACCGTCTCAACCATGGAGGCCACCTGTGGTAAAGGAGCGGTCGGCGTAGGGCCGGATGGCCCGGACCTTCTCCATCATGTCCGTGAACTTCTCCGGCCGCAGGCTCTGGGGGCCGTCGCACAGGGCGTGCTCCGGGTCGTTGTGGACCTCGATGATGAGCCCGTCGGCCCCGCAGGCCGTGGCCCCCAGGGCCATGGGGGCCACCAGCTCCCAGCGGCCCGTGGCGTGGCTGGGGTCCACCACCACCGGCAGGTGGGTGAGCTGGTGGAGCACCGGGATCACGCTCAGGTCCATGGTGTTCCGGGTGGCGGTTTCAAAGGTGCGGATGCCCCGCTCGCAGAGGATGACCTGCTCGTTACCCCCGGCCATGACGTACTCGGCGCTCATAAGCAGCTCCTGGAGGGTGTTGGCCATGCCCCGCTTGATGAGCACCGGCTTGCGCAGCTTCCCCAGCTCCTTGAGCAGCTCGAAGTTCTGCATATTCCGGGCCCCCACCTGGATGATGTCGATATCCTCGAAAAGGGGCAGGTGCTTGGCGTCCATGATCTCCGTGACAATAGGCAGTCCGGTGGCCTCCCTGGCCTTCAGCAGCAGGCGGATGCCCTCCTCGTGGAGCCCCTGGAAGGCGTAGGGGGAGGTGCGGGGCTTGAAGGCGCCGCCCCGGAGGACCTGGGCTCCCGCGGCCTTCACGCTCTCGGCCACGGAGATGATCTGCTCCTCCGTCTCCACGGAGCAGGGTCCGGCCATGACCAGGAAGTGGCCTCCGCCGATCTTCGCCCCATTGGAGAGGGTGATGACGGTGTCCTGCTCGTGGAACTTCCGGTTGGCGTTTTTATAGGGCTCCTGGATGCGCTTGACGGTCTCCACGATGTCCAGGGCCATGATGCTCTCGATATCCACCCGGGAGGTGTCCCCCACCAGGCCGACAATGGTGTGGTTCTCGCCGATGGACTTGTGGGTCTCCAGGCCCATGCTGTGGAGCCACTGGTCGAAGAGCTCCACCTGCTGTTTCTCCGCGTTCTTTTTCAGGATGACGATCATATTGACAACACTCCAATCTGCATTTTTGAAAATATAAAAGGGTCCTACAGTGTTGTTTCACTGTAAGACCCTGAATGGACTTTCCTCAGCCCTGCCTTCTCACCGCAGCAAAACAACCCTTATCTACTTGTGGTAGATAAAGGTAAAGTAGAAGTAAGCGGTGTGGAGGGCGGTATTCATCATGGGAAAGAGCTCCTTTTTTAAAGCTGGTGGCATTATATCACGGTTTCCGCCGGGATGCAAGAGGAAATTTTCGAAAGCCTCATCCGGCGGCAAGGCCCCGCTCCTCCGGAGCGGGGCTTCTCTATGGATTCCGGGCTTACTCCCCGGCCTCCTCCGCCGGCCCGCCGGCGGGCTCCTTCTTCTCCAGGGGCGCGCCGCAGTGGGGGCAGAATTTGGAGTCGCTGATCTTCCCGCACACCGGGCAGACCACGCCGGCCACCGCCTCCGTCTCTATGGAGGCCTCCTCGTTCTCCGCCTTCTCCCGGGTGGCCTGGAGCTGCTCGATCTTCTCCTGGGACGCCTTCACCGCCGCCACCACGTCCGCGATGGCCTCGGGAACCTCCTGATACTCGCCCACGTACCACTGGCCGATGGCCCGGTAGTTCCGGTCCAGCTCCCGCTTCTCCGTGAGAATGGCGGCGGAGATCTTGGCGGAATCGGCGGCCTCCCGCGCCTTCTCCGAGGCGGTGGCGGCTACTACTCTGGCCTTCTGGGTCAACTCGTCAAAAAAGCTCATATGTGTCTCCTTTCAGAACGCGCGGGGAGCGCTTCCCCAGCTGTTGCCTCCATTATAGCCTCTTTTCCCCGCCGCCGCAAGAACATTTTCTGCCGGGAAGAAAATTTTGCCTACCCATTTTCCCGGCTTTGTGTTAAAATAGACGGGAAGTGATTTTCAGCCGGCAGTCCGGATGAGACAGAGGAGCGTGCGTCATGATCCACTCAGAGTATTTTTTCCCCTCCAGCGGCGGCGAGGCCCTGATCCACGTCAGCCAGTGGACCCCCCTGTGCCGGGAGATCCGGGGCGTGGTGCAGATCGCCCACGGCGTGGCGGAGTACGGCGGGCGGTACGCGCCCTTCGCCCGGTTTCTATGTAAAAACGGCTTTGCTGTCGTAGCCAACGACCACCTGGGCCACGGCCTGTCCCGCATCCCGGACCGGCCCATGGTTTACCTGGGGGACAGGGACGGCTGGCGCTGCACGGTGGACGACATGGAGACACTGCGCCGGACGGCCGCCCGGGTCTTTCCGGGGAAGCCCTACTTCCTCTTCGGCCACTCCATGGGCTCCTTCCTCTCCCGGACCCACCTTATCCGCTACCCGGGGACCCTGTCGGGCTGCGTACTCTGCGGCACGGGGCACATGTCCCCCCTGACCATCGCCGGGGGGAAGCTGGTGGCGGACCGGGAGATCCGGCGCCTGGGCCGGACGGCCTTCAGCGCCCGGGCGGACGCGCTGGCCTTCGGAACCTATAACCGGCCCTTCGCCCCCAACCGGACCCGGTTTGACTGGGTATCCAGGAGCGAGGAGAACGTGGACGCCTACATGGCCGACCCCCTCTGCGGCGGGGACGCCACCCTGGGGCTGTTCCGGGATATGCTGGACGGGCTCGGCATGATCACCAGGCAGGCCAATATGGACCGGATGGACAAGCATCTGCCTGTGTTCTTCATCGCCGGGGACCAGGACCCGGTGGGGGAGATGGGCCGGGGCGTTCTGCGGGCCAGGGACTGCTTCCGAAGGGCGGGGCTGCGGGATGTGTCCTGCAAGCTCTACCACGGCCTGCGCCACGAGATCCTCAACGAGACCGCCCGGCAGTACGTCTATCAGGATGTTCTGGACTGGCTGGAGGCCCATATGTGAGCCAGACCGGGCCCCAGGGCCAGCAGCTGGGTGTCCCTCTTCTCCAGGAGGAGAGCCCCGCTGACCACGCAGTCCGCCGCGAAGACCAGCCAGAGGACAAAGCTCCCCCCGGCGGGGATCCGCCCGGCCAGCTGCGCCAGGGCCGGCTGGATTGTGCGGAGGGCCAGGGCGGACAGAACGCCCCAGATCAGGGCGAACTGGGGGCAGATCCGGCCTTCGATATGTCCGGGGATGCCGCTGTAGTCCCAGAAGCGGACGGCGAAGGCCCGGTCGTAGAAGAGGTGGACCAGATATTCCGCCGCCGTGGACACCGCGCCCCCCACCAGCGCCAGATAGAGCAGTCCGTCCGCCGGTCCGGTGAGGGCGGCGCAGACCGTCATGGCCAGACCGTAGACCGGGCACAGGGGCAGCAGCAGAAGGCACTTGCGCACCCGCTCCGGAGAGCGGACGGCGCGGGCGAAGAGCTTCTCCAGACAGTAGCCCAGAAAGCTGTAGGTCAGGAAATACAGGAACCAACGGGACATGGACGCCGCTCCTTTCACGAGAGATGGGGCCGTATCCCGTATCATCCCCCCGGTACGGGGGAATATACCAGAGAACATGGAGGATATACAAAATGGGAGAGAATCGGGAGCGTCTGGAGGCCCTGCGGGAGCGGTGCCTCCAGTGCAGGGAGTGCGCCCTGGGCCAGACGAGAAAAAACGTGGTCTTCGGCGTGGGCAATCCGGAGGCGGAGATCCTGTTCGTGGGCGAGGGCCCCGGGGCCAACGAGGACGAGCAGGGGGAGCCCTTTGTGGGGAAAGCCGGGAAGCTGCTGGATGACATGCTGGCCATCATCGGCCTGGACCGGACCATGGTTTATATCACCAACATCGTCAAGTGCCGCCCGCCCCAGAACCGGGACCCGCTGAACGTGGAGCAGGACGCCTGCATCGGCTATCTGCGCCAGCAGACCCAGATTCTCCAGCCGAAGATCCTGGTCTGCCTGGGGCGCATCGCCGCCATGCGGCTGATGAACCCCAAGTTCCGCATCACCAAGGAGCACGGGCAGTTTTACGATCTGGGGACGATGCGGGCCATGGCCCTCTACCACCCCTCGGCCCTGCTGCGGGACCCCAGCAAGCGGCCGGAGTCCTTTGACGATCTGAAGTCCCTCCAGGCGGAGATCAACCGGATCTGTGACCACACCCGGGCGGAGCTGCGGGGGATCAAACTGTAACGGGAAAAGGGAGAGAACACCAATGGGGAAGATTGGATACGACAATCAAAAGTATATCGAAACGCAGTCCGCCCACATCCGGGAGCGGATCGGGCAGTTCGGCGGGAAACTGTATTTGGAGTTCGGCGGGAAGCTCTTCGACGACTACCACGCCTCCCGGGTTCTGCCGGGCTTCGAGCCGGACAGCAAGGTGCGGATGCTCCAGCAGCTGCGGGAGGACGTGGAGATCGTCATCGCCATCTGCGCCGGGGACATTGAGAAGAACAAGGTCCGTGGGGATCTGGGCATCCCCTACGAGGAGGACGTGCTCCGGCTCATCGACGCCTTCCAGGGCATGGACCTGTACGTGGGCAGCGTGGTGGTCACCCAGTACAGCGGCCAGCCGGCGGCGGACGTGTTTCTCAAGCGGCTGTCGGCCCTGGGGGTCCGGGCTTACCGCCACTACCCCATCGCCGGGTACCCCCACAACATTGGGGTTATCGTCAGCGAGGAGGGCTACGGCCGCAACGAGTACGTGGAGACCAGCCGGTCCCTGGTGGTGGTCACCGCCCCGGGGCCCGGCAGCGGAAAGATGGCCGTGTGCCTGAGCCAGCTCTACCATGAGCACCGCCGGGGGCGGGAGGCGGGCTACGCCAAGTTCGAGACCTTCCCCATCTGGAACCTGCCCCTCAAGCACCCCGTGAATCTGGCCTACGAGGCGGCGACGGCGGACCTCAACGATGTGAACATGATCGACCCCTTCCACATGGACGCCTACGGCGCCGCCGCCACCAACTACAACCGGGATGTGGAGATCTTCCCGGTGCTGCGGACCATCTTTGAATCCATTCTGGGGGAGTGCCCCTACAAGTCCCCCACGGACATGGGGGTCAACATGGTGGGAAACTGCATCATCGACGACGAGGTCTGCCGTGAGGCGTCCCACATGGAGATCCTCCGGCGCTACTACACCGCCTGCACCGGGCGGCTGCGGGGCACCGTGGACGACGAGGTGGTCTATAAGCTGGAGCTGCTGATGAAGCAGGCGGACATCACCCCGGCTATCTTCCCCGCCGTGTCCGCTGCCCTGGTCCGGGAGGAGGCCACCGGCAAACCCGCCGGAGCCATGGTCCTCCCCGACGGACGGGTGGTAACGGGAAAGACCAGCGATCTGCTGGGGGCGTCGGCGTCCCTGCTGCTCAACGCTCTGAAGGCGCTGGGAGGCATCGACCAGGATCTGGACCTCATCTCCACCCAGGTGCTGGAACCCATCTGCCGGCTGAAAACCGAGAGCCTTGGGAACAAAAATCCCCGGCTCCACAGCGACGAGGTGCTCATCGCCCTGTGCGTCAGCGCCCTGACCAACCCCATCGCCGCCCTGGCCCAGCGGCAGCTCCCCAAGCTGAAAAACTGCGCCGCCCACTTCACCGTGGTTCTCAGCGCCGTGGACGAGAACCTGTACCACCGGCTGGGAATGCACATCAGCTGTGAGGCGAAGTACGAGCGGCGAAGGCTGTACTACCGATAGGCGGAAAAATGGGAGGAGCCGTGAGCAATGCTCACGGCTCCTCCCCGTCGTGGACGAGCTGCATCACGCTGACCTCATAGGCAGTGCGCTCCTCGGCCTGCCCCTCGATGACCTTGGTGTAGATCCGGCTCTGGACCCGGCCCTCCAGGGCCAGGGGCGTGCCCACCGCCATGCGCCCCGTCACCATGGCCACCTGGCCCCAGGCGATGCAGGGCAGGTAGTCCGCCCGGCCATACCGGCGGTTCACCGCCAGCATCATGTCGGAGATGCACCGGCCCAGGGGCGTCCGCCGGAGCACCGGCGGCTTGCAGATCACGCCCCGCAGGCGGATGCAGTTGTAGTCATCCTCCCCGGTGGGGGTCAGGGTCCGGGCAAACACCGAGATCACCAGCCGGCTGCCCCTGCCGCTCTTGTTGTTGAAGGAGCGCAGCTGCCCGCCGATGGTCAGCCGCCGCCCCTCCAGGGGCAGCAGGCCCCGGAGCTGCTCCTCCGTGGCGATGACGTAGAGGATGTCCGCCTGTCCGGACAGGCGGCGGACGGAGAAGGGGAAGCGGCAGAACCGCTGGTCGTGGTTCTCATGGGACAGGACGGGCTCTCCGGCGGCGGTCCCCCGCAGCTGGACCAGGTTGCAGGTTTCTTCCATATGTACGTTCACCTCATTGGTAGTTCGGCGGGGGCTGTCCCCGCGCCGACGGTCCAGCTTATGTGAGATGATGCCGGAATATTCCCGCCCGCCGTGATTTTCTAATAGGCCAGCTTCTCCGCTGTCCAGTCCCGAATCAGCCCGCTGTAGAACCCGCACTGGTTCCGGGCCAGCTCCACGTCCAGATTGACGTAGTTTCCGCACTCCGCGGCGCTCTTCCCGGGCATGGGGCCGTCAAAGGCTGCTGCGGCAGCGAAGGTCTCCTTCACCAGCTCCACCGCCTGTTCGTCGGTGAGCTGCCGGCTGTCGAAGAGGAGGTAAAACCCGGTCTGACAGCCCATGGGGCCGAAATAGATAACGGCGTCCTTGGCCCTGCCGCTGCGCAGAAGGGTGGCGATGACGTGCTCCACAGAGTGCATCTCCCCGTTGGAGAGCAGATCGCCGGTGTTGGGCTTCTTGAAGCGGAGGTCAAGGGTCGTCACCTCCCCGTCCCGGCGGGAGAGGTACAGTCCCGGCTCCAGCTTGTTGTGGTCCACCTGAAAGCTTGCAATGCGTTCCATAGTCGATTCTCCTTTTTCATTATTCCCCGTCCCGCAGGGCCCGGGCGAAGGGCAGCACAATGCTGTTGAGCTTCGCCATGGCCTCGCCGTAGTTGAAGTACTCCTCTGCGTTGTTTTCCTGGCACAGCCGGTCGGAGACGGATTTCAGGGCGGTAAATTTCACCCCATTGCGCAGGCACACTTGGGCGATGGCCCCACCCTCCATCTCACAGAGCACGGGGGAGAAGGTTTTCGCTACCCAGTCCGCCCGGTCCCCCTTGGTCATGAACACCTCGCCGGTGGCGGCGCGGCCCACCTGATGGGCCACACCCTGGGCCGTCAGAATACCGCTCAGCCGCTGGGGATCGGCGGTGGGGAAGTCCACCCGGTCCACTGTGGAGACCAGGCCGATGGGGTCCCCCATAGCGGTGGTGTCCACGTCGTGCTGGACAAAATCCTCCGCCAGCACCACCGTTCCAATGGGCAGGTCCCGGAAGCTCCCGGCGCATCCGGCGTTGACGATCCAGTCCGGCCGGTAGCGGTCGATGAAGAGCTGGGTGCTCATGGCGGCGTTCACCTTTCCAACGCCGCCCAGGTAGGCCAGCAGATCCGGCTCGATCTCATAGACGCCCATGCCGGCCACCGTCTCCAGCAGCTTGGCGTCCATTGTGTTCAGAATACTCCTGATCTCCCCCTTGAGGGCGTAGGCAAGTCCAATCTTCATGGTCAGTCCTCCTGTATTTCGGTGGCTTCATTATACCACAGGGCGTCTTTTGGGTAAAGAGTATAAATTTATCGAAAAACAATAAAAATATATTGACAAACAGGAATCCTCCTGTTATGATAGGGGCAGAATCTGGAAGGAGGACGGAAACATGAAACGAGTAGGGCTGGTGCGGACGCTGAAGGGGACCGTTTTGTTTCTGGCGGCGCTGGTGGCGGTATGGTATATCGAGATCTTCCCCATTCGGATACGGGAGATCGGAGCGCAGATGCCGGAATTTGCGTGGCTGGTGACGCCGGGGATTATCGCCGTCAGCGCCAGCGCAATCCCCATTGTCATCGCGCTGGTGCTGTTCTGGAAAATCTGCACGGAGATCGGACGGGACAACTCCTTCTGCCACAAAAACGCCCGCTGGCTCAGCGGCATCGGCTTCTGCGCCCTCGTTGATACGGGGTATTGCGCAGTGGGCACCGTGACGCTGGAGATCCTGGCGGGCTCCCCCATATGGCTGCTGGGGACGGCGGTATGCGTGGTGGGGCTTGCTATCGCCCTGGCGGCGTTTTTGCTGAGCCATCTGGTGCTGAAGGCCGCCGATCTGAAAGCGGAAAACGATCTGACCATATAGAGAGGGAGGCGCGAAATGCCGATTGTGGTAAATCTGGATGTGATGCTGGCCAAGCGGAAGATGAGCCTGAGCCAGCTGTCCGAGCGGGTGGACGTGACCATCGCCAACCTCTCCGTGCTGAAGACCAACAAGGCCAAGGCGGTGCGCTTCTCCACTCTGGAGGCCATCTGCGAGGTCCTGGACTGTCAGCCGGGGGATATTCTGGAGTACGCGCCGGAGGAGGAAGGAACACGATGAAAATGCGGCTGGCGGGGGCGATTGCCGCTCTGTTGCTTCTAACCTCCTGCGGCGTGCTGTCCGCCGGGAAGCTGGTTCTCCCGGCGGCGGAGGACCTGGAGAGCGTCACCATTACCGTGGATCAGCTGGATCTGACCGTCACCGGCGGGGATTCGATTGCCCGGCTTCTGGACCTGCTCCGGCGGTCCGTCAAGGAAAATACCGGACGGCCCAGCGTACGGGACGTCCCCAGTGAGAGAGCCGGGCTGGCGCGGATCGACTTCGGCTTCCGGGCCGGCGGCACCGGCACGGTGTTCCTCTACCGGGAGGGTGCGAGGCTGTTTCTGGAGCAGCCCTATCAGGGGATCTATGAGATGGACAGTGATCTCCGCCTGGATCAACTGCAAACCATCGAACAGGAGGGATGACACGATGACAGAATCCAATACCGGAATGCCCCGGATACCCGCGAGCCCTCCCGCCGCGCCTCCTCCGCGGGAGCCCTGGAGGGCGGGGGCTGGGGAGCGGCGGCTTCTCTGGCTGTCCCTGGGGCTGTCGTTTCTGGGGGTGAGCTTTCTGAGGGACTGGAGCTGGCGGGCTCTGCCGGGGCTGGGCGTCACGGTGCTTACCGCCGGCTGGTACGCCGTCCTCTTCCTCTACCGGGGGACCGGCGGCATGGAGCGGCGGGTCAACCGGGTTCTCATGGGGGCGGTCACTCTGCTGGCGCTGACCTTCGCAATCTTCTCCAACCAGTGGTTTCGGTTCTGGAACAGCGGGGCACTGGTTCTGCTCCTCGCGGTCCACACCTGGGAGCTCTGCGGCGGAGGGCGGCTGGGCTGGGACCGGGCCGGGATGGTCTTTGAGCGGCTGTGGCTGCTCCTCAAGGGTCCCTTCGTCCGGTGCGGCGCGCTCTTTGATACCCTGCGGAGCGAGAAGGGGGAAAGGCGCCTCGCCCAAAGCCTGCCGGTACTGATTGGCCTGGCGGTGACTCTGCCGGTGCTGGGCGTCGTGACCGCTGTGCTCATGGACGCGGACGCGGTGTTCGCCATGGTGGCCGGGGATGTGCTGGAGAAACTGGACGTGAGCTTCAGCGAGGGGCCGGTGCGGCTGATACTGACAATACTCTTGACACCCCTCTGCTTCTCCCTGTTCTACTTCGCCGCCCATACGGAGCAAGCGCCCGGAGTGGAGAAAGTCCATACAGGCCGGGACCCGCTGCCTGCGGTGATGCTGCTGGGGGCTCTGGACGGGCTGTACGTCCTGTTTCTGGCGGTCCAGTCCGCCGCTCTTTTCGGGGACAGGAGCTATCTGATCAAGGCGGGCATCTCCTACGCCGAGTACGCCCGCGGCGGCTTCTTCCAGCTGGTGGGACTGGCGGGGTTCAACGGGGCTGTGATTCTGGCGGCGGTGTGGCTGTGCCGGGAGGATAAGCGGCTCCGGGTTCTGTCCACGGCTCTGGTGGGACTGACAGTGGTGCTGCTGGTGTCCGCCGGGTGGCGGATGACGCTGTATGTCTCCGTCTACGGCCTGTCCTTCAAGCGGTGCCTCACCTACTGGGGCATGGGGATGCTGTCTGTTGCCCTGGCCCTTATTGTGCGGAAGGTCTGGCGGCGGGAATTCCGCTTCTTCCGGACGGCGGCTCCCATCGCCCTGGCGGGCTGGCTGGCCCTCAACTACGCCAATATCGACGGCATCGCCGCCCGGTACAACGCCTGGCAGGTGGAGCGGGGACAGCTGGCGGAGAGCGCGGTCACCGCCCTCTTCTACACCCGGCAGGGCTACGACGGCCTCCCCGCGCTGGCCGGGAGCATGGACGGTCCGGATGCCCAGGTCCTTTCGTGGGCCGGGGAGATGGCGGCAGAGGACTGCGGGAGCTGGACCACCTGGAGCCTGTCAGCGGCCCGGGCCAGACGCTGGTGCTCATGAACAGAACACGGAGGAGGGATTGCTCCCTCCTCCGGTTTTATGCTCTTTATGACACAAACGAGCTGCTGTTATACTGGTCGATGCAGTCGGAGAGCACTTCGTTGACAAACAGCAGGCTTCCCAGATAGGTGTGGCCCGGCTCGCTGGCCAGATACTGGTCCTCCACCTGATTTATCATATACTCCAGCGCCTGGACCATGCGGTCCATCTGAGTACCGTAGTGGTAGGCGCCGTCAGCGGTCATGGACTCCGCCATGAGCTGGTTGCTGTCCTCCGCCGCGGTCTTGTAGGCGGCGATGGTGTCCAGCAGCTCCTGATACAGGGGCCGGATGGGCTCCAGGTCCAGCTCCAGGAGGTTATAGTCGTCGACCTCCTGGCTGTAGCACTCGTTGAGGATCTTCTTGACCACGGTGATGGAATGGCTGAAGCCGTAGGCCAGCAGGCGGCCGTCGTCCCGCATCTGCTGCTCGTCGGCCTCCACCCGCTCCATGCTCAGCGCCTCCACCGCGTCCATGTACTGGTAGGCCAGCTCTTCAAAGACAGCGGCATTGCCCTGGATGGCCTTGTGGTACTCCTTGGGCTTGGCGTACTGGTCGGCAGCATAGTCGTAGTCGTGGTAGATGTCGGAGAAGGCATCCATCAGGCTCCGCATAGGCAGGAGAATCTGAAGGGTCAGCTCGTCCAGGGTCTCATAGGCCGGCTCCAGGGACGCCACATACTGGGCGTCGTCCAGCAGATCCGTATTATAGGGGGAAATATTGTATTTGTAGGTATACTGGCTGTCGGGGAGGAGGGCGAACTCCTCGGCGTACTCCACCACCTCATAGTAGCTGTACAGGGTGTCCAGCACATCCACGATCTTGTTGTTCATCTCCACGTAGATATTGTACTTCGCCCGGTCCACCATCTCCGGGTCCAGCGCCTCCTCGTCCCCGCCTGTCTCCGGCGGCTGGTCCTGGTCCGCCTCCGCAGGGACCCCGGCGGAATCACCGCCGAAGGAATCGCCGTCCTCCCGCTTGCCGGCGCCATCGTCCGTGGTCTGGCTGTCCTTGTCCGTCTCCCGATCCTTCAAGCCGGAGGAGGAGCATCCGGCGGACACCAGCAGCAGAACCGCCATCAGCAGGGCCGTCAGTTTCTCTCTTCTCATTTCTTGCCTCCCTTCATATTGTTGGGCAGATCCGTTTTCCGCCGGAAATGCCTCTATAGGGAGAAATCGGCAGAATTTTTTGAAAAATAAGAGGGAGATTGACAAAAGAAAGTATTTCCCAGACCTCTACTCCCCCTTCTCCTCCTTCTCCCGCCGGTACTGGCCCAGCAGGCCGTCATACTTCCGCCCGGTGATGCGGAAATAGATATCAAAACCGATGGTCATGCCCACAAAGGTCAGAAAAAACATCCCGAGAAACACGGCCCAGGCCCCCGTCTGTTCCATGGGAAACCACCCCCCCTTCCAGGCAGCCAGGGTCAACGTGGGCAGAAACAGCAGCACAAACAGCAGGCTGCGCCGGGTGTAGCGCATCTTTTTGATGATCCAGTCGGAGAAGCAGACCGCCTGGATCAGCGAAGCGGCCGCGCTGGCCCAGAACAGCGTCCAGAGCATGGTGGTGGATACCTCGCGGGTACCGTACACCCAGCAGAAAAACAGATAGAAAAATATGGCGGCGGTAAAAATCATGCACGCCGAGGTTTTCCATTCAACAAGGCCTTTCAAGAACTGTTTCATTTCAAGATACTCCTTTCCAGCTCCCGCAGCTTCTCCTTCATCTCTCCGGCGTACTGGCGGGACACGTACACCTGCTCCCCGTTGTCCATGGTCAGCAGCAGCCTGCCCCCCAGCTCCGGGCGGATGGAGCGGATGCGGCGGAAGTTGACAATGGCAGACCGGCCCGCCCGGAGGAAGTCCAGCTCCCGGAGGCTGTCCTCCAGCTCATAGAGCCGCAGGGCGGACTCGTAGACCGCTTTCCCGGTATAGAGGAAGGTTCTCTTGTCCGCCGTGTCGATATAGAGGATATCCTTCACATCCAGCAGGTGACGGCCTCCCTCCAGGATGCCCACCAGCTTTTTCTGGTGGATGCGGAGCATAGCCACCAGCCGCAGGATGTCCTCGTCGGCCTGGGGACAGTTGATGATGACCTCCGTCTCCGGGAAGGCCGGGTCCTGATTCAAGGTAATCTTCATATGCGTCCTCCTTTCTACGCCATTGTAGCAGACGGGGCGGGGAAAACAAGTTATTCCGCCCCAGCGGCTGTTTTGGACGGCTCAGAGGGCCTCCAGCGGGCGCAAAAAGGCCGGGACCACAGTCCCGGCCCTTCCCGCTTTCTCACCGTCCGCCCCGCAGCGCCTCCAGAAGCTCCCGCCGCAAAGTCAGCACCTGGCCCACATGATAGTTGGTCACCACGTCCCGCTCCATCACGGAGTCAAGGGGACGAATGTCCAGGATCCTCGCGCCGTTGGCCTCCAGCCGCCGCCGGTTCTCGCTGTTGAGCCGCCCGGGCCTCCCCATGCCGCAGAGAACCTCCATCTGGGCTACCAGCGCCTTGGCCTTCCGCTCACACATGCGGTAGCGCTCCAGCTCCTGGCGCTGCCGCCGCAGGTGGAGCAACAGCCTCTGGTTGGAGAATAGGTCCAGCTGGGCCTCTATGGCGTTCACCCGCTTCACCATCCGCTCCGGGTCCGGGAGAATGTTATCGCCATCGAACAAGTCCTCCAGCATCCGCAGCAGGTCCTTATCCAGGCTCTCAATGGTGCTCCGAATCTGGCGGCTGTTGTTGTAGGGCAGAATCAGCATATTGATCAGCATCCCCACCCCCAGGCCAATCGCCGTATCCCAGATGCGGCCCAGGGCATAGGAGATGGGTTCCATGGTGTCACTGAGGCAAATCATCACCAGGATAAAGCAGGGCAGGGACGGGGAAATTTTCAGCCGCAGGGCGTTGTAGGCCGCGATAATCCCGATAACGCCGATGCCGATGGAGGTCATCGGTCCAATAGGCAGCGCGTCCAAGGCCAGGCTGAACAACGCCCCCATACTGACGCCGATAATCTGACTGAAGCAGGACTCCATCGACTCCCGGAAGGTAGGCTGGACCGCAGACATAGCCCCCAGCATAGCGAAAATCAGCTTGTCGCTGGTTGCGCCGTAGAGCTCGACAACCAGCATCGCCACAATGATCGCAATGGCTGTCTTTACCGTACGCAGGCCTATATGGAGCTTTCTCAATTTCATCGTCTTACTCTTTACAGAATATCCTGTTTGAGCTCACCGTCTTCCCAATAGATATAGTGCTCCCCCAGACTGTCATTCTCATAGACCTGGAGGGTTTGGGCAAAGGACACAGGCAGCTCCATTGTCTCCAGCCGGCTCCGCTCCAGCCAAAAGACCTTCCCTTCCTGGGAAGAAGCCAGCTCCCCGGAAAACCGGTCCGCCTGGTAGAGAAACACGATATAACGGCCTCCACCCTCTAAGGGGAACTGCTTCAGACCGCACAGGCGCGGCGCCTCAATGGTCAGGCCCGTCTCCTCCCGCACCTCACGGACGACGGCGGCGGTAAAGGACTCTCCCGGCTCCACATGGCCGCCGGGAAAGGCAACCCCCGGCCAGTTTGGGTCCAGCCGGTCCTGCACCAGTACATTTCCCGCTCCGTCACAGACCATGCACATATTGGTCAAAACCACTCGTTCGCTTCTGTCCACCGGTATACGTTCTCCTTTTTTAGATTTTTAAATAATAAAAAGAGAGACAGTCTCTTGACTGTCCCTCTCGCGTGTTGGCGTTACCTATCTTCCCGGGCCGTCTCCAGCCAAGTATTGTCGGCAGAAGCGAGCTTAACTTCCGTGTTCGGGATGGGAACGGGTGGACCCTC
>JAAWUC010000095.1 GCA_022804995.1 Oscillospiraceae bacterium | reverse complement strand
TCCTTCTCCACGCCGATGATCTCGTCCCGGTGGCGGCAGGTGATGCGCTCGTTGGTGAAGCAGCCGCTCTCGTCGGTGGGCTCCGCGGCCTGGGCCACGATATACTGGTCCTCCACGTCGGCGGTCATGTAGACCACCTCGTCTGTCACCCGGCCCGTGGCGTGGTCCACCTTCCGGAAGGGGGCCTCGATAAAGCCGTATTCATTGATGCGGGCGTAGGTGGACAGGTAGTTAATCAGACCGATGTTGGGGCCTTCCGGCGTCTCGATGGGGCACATACGGCCGTAGTGGCTGTAGTGGACGTCCCGGACGTCCATGCTGGCCCGCTCACGGCTCAGGCCGCCGGGGCCCAGGGCGGAGAGGCGGCGCTTGTGGGTCAGCTCCGCCAGGGGGTTGGTCTGATCCATGAACTGGCTGAGGGGGCTGGACCCGAAAAACTCCTTGATGGCCGCGGTGACGGGCCGGATGTTGATGAGGCTCTGGGGGGTGACGATGTCCAGGTCCTGGATGGTCATCCGCTCCCGGATGACCCGCTCCATGCGGGAGAAGCCGATGCGGAACTGGTTCTGAAGCAGCTCGCCCACGCACCGCAGGCGGCGGTTGCCCAGGTGGTCGATGTCGTCCTTGGCGGCCAGACCCCGGCCCAGGGCGTTCATATAGTTGATGGAGGCGTAGATGTCGTCCACAATGATGTGCTTGGGCACCAGGGCGTCGGCGTGGGAGCGGATGGCGTCCTTGAGCTCCTCCCCCTCGTACTGGTCCAATAGGTCCTGGAGCACGGAGAAGCGGACCCGCTCCTTGATGCCGCACTCGGCGGCGGGGTCGAAGTCCACGTACCGGTCCAGATCGCACATGTGGTTGGAAAAGACCTTCATGGGCTTTCCGTCCACCTCGATGATGACCTCGTTGACACCGATGGCGTCCAGCTCCCGGACCTCCGCCCGGCTGAGGACGTGTCCGGCCTCGTAGAGGATCTCCCCGGTGGCGGGGTGGGCCACCGGCTCCAGCAGGGTCTGGTCCGACACCCGGGCCCACAGGGCCAGCTTCTTGTTGAACTTATACCGGCCCACCATGCTCAGATCGTACCGCCGGGGGTCGAAGAAGAGGTTGCGGATGAGGGTTTCGGCGGAGTCCACCGTGGGGGGCTCGCCGGGGCGCAGCTTCCGGTAGATCTCCAGCAGGGCCTCCTCATAGGTCTTGCAGCTGTCCTTCTCCAGGGTGGCCTGGATGGTGGTGTCGTCGCCGAAGTACTCCAGAATCTCCGCGTCGGTCTTGAGTCCGATGGTGCGGATGAGGCAGGTGATGGGCAGCTTCCGGTTTTTGTCAATGCGGACCCAGAAGAGCTCGTTGGCATCCGTCTCATACTCCAGCCAGGCGCCCCGGTAGGGGATCACCGTGCTGGAGAGGAGGGGCAGATCGGTCTTGGGGTCGCTCTCCTTGCCGTAGTAGATGCCGGGGGAGCGGACGATCTGGGAGACCACAACCCGCTCCGCGCCGTTGACGATGAAGGTGCCGGACTTGGTCATCAGGGGGAAGTCCCCCATGAAGATCTCCTGCTCCTTGATCTCCTCGGTTTCCTTGTTGCGCAGGCGCACGCTGACCTTCAGGGGCGCGGCGTAGTTCACGTCCCGGGCCTTGCACTCCTCCACGTCGTACTTGGGCGGCTCGTCCATGCTGTAGTCGATGAAGCTCAGCTCCAAATTGCCGGCGTAGTCGGTGATCGCTCCCACGTCGGCGAACACCTCCCGCAGTCCGGTCTTCAGGAACCAGCCGTAAGACTTCTTCTGAATCTCCAGCAGGTTGGGCATGGCCATGATCTCCTCATGGCGGGCAAAGTTTTTGCGCAGGGTTTTGCCGTAGTACTTGTCCTTGGCCATCTCTTGTCAGCTGCCTTTCTTCTAAAAGTCAGGTCCGGGGACCTGCCGGGGCCCCCGGCGGGGTTTGGCACGCACGGGGCAGTTGATACTTTTGCTCAAAATTCCTCTTGCGTTTTCTGTGAGAAACTGCTATACTGTGTGTAGGTCGATGGGGAGGTTTCTCCATCTTGACTGTGGTCATAGCACTTTAGTTTACCATTTTATTTCTCTCCTGTCAAGAAATTTTTGCGAACCAACGCATACTTTTCCGGAACAGGCGCCGTAACTGATGTAAAAAGAGCCCATGCCAGGCGGATAGGCCGCTTGGCATGGGCTTTTTCGCGCGGTCAGGGACGAGCGGTACAGCGCGGCCCGTCCCTGGGAGACTTCTCAGAACGCCAGATACAGCCGCAGCTCCACCTGGTCCTTTCCCACCGTCACCTCCGCGCCGTCCAGCATCTGGCCCACCAGGGCCAGCTCGCTGTCGCTGGTATACTGGTCCCGGCCCGCCAGCTCCCAGTAGGCTCCCACCAGGGCCGGGTTGCGCACCTGCGGACACAGCAGCTCCGTCAGGCCCTCGATCTTCTTCCGGTGGTCCGGGGCGAAGTCCCCCCGGACCAGCAGGCGCAGGCCCTCCTCCTCCTTCACAATCCGCAGGTCCACTTCCTTGCCGCCGGCCAGAAAGAGAGCGGTATAGACCTCGTCTATCACATGGCTCATCTTCCGGCGGGCCATGCTCATTCGTTTTTTCATGTTGGTTACTCCTCTGGTTCAGATTTCACGGCCTCGATAATGGGGATCAGCAGCACACAGACCAGCCCCGCGGCGAAGCCGTTGTTGTAGAGATTCATCCCCCCGTGGAGGAAGCTGGTGTTCTGGACAATGGCCATATGGAGAAATCCGGCAGCCACTCCCCAGTACCACCCGAACTGCCCGGCAATGGGGGCCAGCCCTGTGCACAGCAGGGTTGCCAGCAGCACGCCGGGGGATGTAAGGGGGATCTTCTCCAGCAGCAGCGCCGAGAGCACCGCCCCGGTCATTAGGGGGATAATGTTCTTCGGGTGCTTGCCGAAGGCGGCGAAGCCCACCATGCTCAGAAGGCAGCACACCAGGGGCCCGTTGAGCTTCACCCCCACGCACAGCAGATAGGCGAGTCCCACGCCCCCCACCAGGGCCATATTCACGAAGCACCGGCCTGCGGAGTCCAGGATGATAAAGTCCGCCACAGCGCGGCCCGAGTGGCGCAGAATCCGCCGGTAGTCGCTCCAGCTCCTGCACCCCAGCCGCACCCCGGCGATAAAGAGCGCGGCCAGAATGACGGCCATCATCACGCACAGCAGCTCGTGGCCCTCCTCGCTCCAGGTGCTGTGGCTGGTGAACTCCACGCCGAAGCCCTTGAGAATACTGGCAAGGCCCAGCCCCAGAAAGCCGGCGGCGAAGCCCACGTTGTAGAGGTTGTAGCCTTGGTGGACCCGCACCGTAAAACCCGCCACAGCCGGCAGCAGAAAGCCGATGACCAGCCCGATGAAGGCCATCAGCAGCCACCGGGTCCCAGGCCGGCCGTTGACCAGGAAGAAGCTGACAATCGGGGACAGGCAGGTGCCGAAGAGGGTGAGGTAGACGTATTTGGCAAAGCTCTCCCGCTTGTAGAGGGCGTGGAGCCAGCCGCCCACGATGATAGGCGTGATGTTCAGCAGGTTCTTTCCCAGCAGGGCGAACCCGGCCATCATGAAGAGGCAGGCGAAAGACACCCCGGTAAAGGGCACCTTGAGCCACCGGACCAGCGCTGTGCACACCAGCAGCACCAGGGCGGCGTTGAGCAGGGCCGCTCCCACGCCCCCCACCGCCATGGGGTCTGTGATGAGCCCGGCCTCGCTGATCTGGATTTTCCAGAGCCCTGTCAGCAGTGAAGTGTTGGGCTGGGCGATCACCGCGAACACCGCCAGCAGGGCCGACGCTGCCAGCATTACGCAGATGAGCCGTCCGCCTTGTTTCTCTCCCATAGGCTACCCCCATTCTCCGTCTTTTTCTCATTGTATAAGATATGCGGGGATTTGGCAAGAGGTGTTTTGTCCCGATGTTCTGCCCAGAGTCTTTGAATAAGCGAATAAATTATGAACAAAAGACGGAGCGAGGAATTTTATCCAGGAAAGACCCGTCCAGCAGGCACTTAAACTGCTTATCAGAAAAGCTGCCGCCTACAGAGGTTTCAGACTTCGGAAGGTTGTAAGCCCAGCGCCTGAGAACGTTCGAATTTTCGGCGGAATTGTCGGATATGGTCCTGCTTTCATCCTCTAAGAATTGCATGTCCAGTATACAGTGCAGCTGGTTTTCAATCCTCCAACGGCCGCGCTTTGCCTCCAAAATCTGACTTGCAGTCATACCCTTGCGGCTGCGGATGAAATAATGCGCCTGTTTTGAAACGTTTCCAGTCTGTTCAACCTTACAAAAGATAACGCCAATCCCTTTTTTATCTCCGCAACGCCTGCCTTCCCTCGCTTTCTCTCACTATCGCACACGTTCGCTCCCTTGCTTACAATTTGTTCTCTCCTTCAAATACCATGATGTTCCGGGAGGCGGGCCTTGACACTAAAATAAGGAAAATGATATAATGGATCAGCCGGTACGCCGGGGCCTTCCGGCCACGGACGGAGAGCGATCGCCGCGCGGCTGCGGCGGCGGAATGGGGTGTATCGATAATGGAGAAGCCGAACAGAAGAGACAGGCGCGGCGGGTCGTTCCTGCTCCTCTCGATTGTATTGGTTTTTTGCATTTTGGGGACGGTTGTGTACGCGGTCTCCCGGAAAATATCCCGGGAGATGTCCGCGTCGGCGATTCAGAACCTGAGCGAGAGTCTGGATTTGATCCAGTGCACCATAGAGGCGATTCTAAAAAACGAGGCGGAGTTCCAGGCCCTTGTGGCCCAGGAGGTCGCCCGGGCGGAGGACCCCATGGCCTTCGTCCGCGCCTGTGAGCGGAATCAGACCATGTCCAAGATATCGCTGGTTCCGGCCGGGGAGGCGGAGGGGATCTCCAACACCGGGGAGGTGTTTACGGAGGCGGAGCTGGACTTCTCCGCCGGAGGGTCCGTGGAGGGGATGCCGGTCTCCCAGTCCTACGTCAACTATATGGGCACCTGGTCCTACACCATCAAGTGCCCCGTTGTGCGGGACGGGCGGGAGATTGGCACGCTCTACGCGGAGTACGTCTACGACGCCATTGACCGCTCCCTGCCGGACGGCTTTTACGACAAGCAGGCGTCCCTGTATATCATGGACGCGGAGAGCGAGCGCTTCGTCCTCAAGCCCAAGGGGATGGGGAAGCGGAGCGCGGGCCATCTGAACCTGGACGATTTCTACCGGGCGAACAGCATCGAGGACCCGGGGATCCGGGCGGAGGTGGAGGAGTGCCTGGAGCAGGGGCGGAACATCCTCTTCTACCACGATATCCGGGGTGTCAACGCTCTCAGCTATATGTGGTCCGTCAACGGCGGAACCATTTTCCTGGTGGGCTATGTGCCGGTGGAGGCCATCCAGCAGGAGGGCCGGACCGTCAACCAGAATATTTTCATTCTGATCGCGGCGATGCTGACGGCCTTTCTGCTGTGCGTTCTCCTGTACTACCTCAGCCAGCGGCAGCAGGCGAGGCTGCGGCGGGAGCGGGAGGAGGAGCGGCAGCTCCACAGCCAGCAGCTGGCGGAGGCCCTCCGGGCCGCCCAGATCGCCAGCGAATCCAAGACGACCTTCCTCTCCAACATGTCCCACGACATCCGCACGCCCATGAACGCGGTCCTCGGGTTCGCCACCCTGCTGTCCATGGACGCGGAGAACCCGGCCAAGGTCCGGGAGTACACAAGAAAAATCACCTCCTCCGGCCAGCACCTGCTGAGCCTGATCAACGACATCCTGGATGTCTCCAAGATCGAGAGCGGGAAGGTGGCGCTCAATCTGGAGAAGTTTGCCCTCAGCGACGTGGTCTCCTCTGTGGAGGCGATTATCCAGCCCATGGCCAAGGCCAGAGGGCAGGCGTTCCACGTGGAGGTGACGGGCCTCCGCCACGAATATCTGGTGGGGGATGAGACTCGAATCAACCAGATCCTCATCAACCTTCTGTCCAACGCCGTCAAGTATACCCAGGAGGGGGGCTGCATCTGGTTCCGGCTCATCGGGCTCCAGCAGCGATCGGCCCAGTATGAGCACATCCGCATCGAGGTGGAGGACAACGGCTACGGCATGACGCCGGAGTATCTGAAAACCATCTTCGACGCCTTCACCCGGGCGGAGAACAGCACCACCAACAAGGTGCAGGGCACGGGGCTGGGCATGGCTATCACCAAGAGCATCGTGGAGCTCATGGGCGGAACCATCGATGTGTCCAGCGAGGTGAATCGCGGCAGCCTCTTCCAGGTGGAGCTGGAACTGCGTGTCCCGGAGGAGGGAGCGGACCGGCAGTTCTGGGAGCAGCGGGGCATTTCCCGCGTCCTGGCAATCGCCGGGGACCAGGAGAGCCGCCGGAATATCCAGACGCTTATGGAGGACACCGGTGTTCTGCTGGACGCCGTCTCCGGAACGGCGGAGGCCCTGGAGAAGATTCCCTCCGGCGGCTTCCAGCTGGTTCTGCTGGACTGGGACGCCCTGGGCCCGGAGAGCGCCGCTGCGGTCCAAGCGCTGCGGGAGGCCCTTGGGGACGGCGTGCCCATCCTGCTGCTGGCGGAGTATGGCGCCCAGGGGATGGAGGAGGCGCTGGCGGCAGCGCGCACGGGCCTGCTGGCAAAACCCTTCTTTGTCGCCGCCCTCCGGGAGCGGATCGCGGAGATGTGGGCGGACCCCAACGGAGAGATCGGCCCGGAGCCCGAGGGGCCCGGCAGTCTGGAGGGACTGCGCCTGCTGGCGGCGGAGGACAACGAGATCAACGCGGAAATTCTCGCGGAGCTCCTGGAGCTGGCCGGGGCCTCCTGCGAAATCGTGGAAAACGGACGTCTGGCGGTGGAGCGGTTCCAGAGCTCGGCGGCGGGTGAGTTTGACGCGATTTTGATGGATGTCCAGATGCCGGTGATGAACGGCCACGACGCCACAAGGGCCATCCGCGCCCTGTCCAGGGAGGACGCGGGGCGCATCCCCATTATCGCCATGACGGCCAACGCCTTCGCCGAGGACGAGAAGGCGGCGCGGGACGCCGGCATGGACGCCCATGTGGCGAAGCCTCTGGATGTGGAGCTGCTCCAGCGGATTATCAATCAGCACACGAGGCGGGAGGAGACGCTATGAATATATGCTGTATCCGGAGGACGGTCCGGCGGTGGACCGCCCTCTGTCTGGCGGGGGCGGCGGTTTTCACGCTGGCCTCCTGCGGCAGCGGGGAGGATCCCAGGAACCTGATCCCGGAGGAACGGGAGGCTCAGCGGGTCGTCAACCTGTTCAGCCCCATGGAAAAGACGGATCCGGGGGCGGAGAACGTGGCCAGAAGCGCCATGGACCTGACGGTGGCCATGGCGGAGGAGGAGCTGGGCGTGACCCTGGCCTACAGAACCTACACGGCGGAGAATTATCAGGATAAGACCTATGACGACGTGGCTCTGGACCGGGCCCGCAGCAATATGGACGATCTGTACCTGCTCAATCCGGACACCATCCTGACGCTGGGCGCGGAGGGAAAGCTGATGGATCTGTCGGGCCTGGAGAGCGTGAAGAACCTGCGGGAGATCATTCGCACCGCCAACACGGTGGACGGCAAGCTGCTGGCCATCCCCCAGGAGGTGGTGGCCTACGGCCTGTTTGTCAACGCGGACATGTTCCGCCGGTATGGTCTGGAGCTGCCGGAGACGCCGGAGGAATTTTTGGAGTGCTGCCGGGTCTTTCAGGAGAACGGCATAGAGACCCCGGTGGGGGCCAACCGCTGGTGGCTGGAGACCTTTGTCTTTGCCCAGGCCTACGCGGACCTGTATAACGGCGGGAACGCGGAGGCGGAGATCGCGGCCCTCAACAGCGGGGAGGCCCGGTACAGTGACTATATGCGCCCCGGCTTTGAGTTTCTCAAGGAGCTGATGGACCGGGGGTATATCGACGCGGAAAAGGCCGCTGTCGGCGAGGCCATTGAGGCGGAGGGGCCGGACTTTCTGGCCCAAAAGACCCCTATCGTTATGGCCTACTGGGGCGCGGCCAACACGGAAACCGCCTACGGCGGGACGGACTTTGAGATGCAGGTCATCGGCTTCCCCAGCAGCCTGGGACAGATGCCGGTGGTGACCATCACCGGGTACGGCATCGGCGCGGAGGCGGAGCACCGGGAGGACGCGGCCCGGGTGCTGGACATCATCACCTCCGATGAGGCTCTCCAGCTCTACGCGGAGAACAACCGGGTCATCTCCCCCTCCAAAAACGTCTCCGTAGAGTGCGTCCCCGCCCTGCGGCCGCTGCAGGACCGGATCATTGAGGACGGGATCTATGTCCTGGGCTCCAACGCGGGGATGGCGGTGGAGCAGTGGGGCAACACCTGCCTGATTGTGCGGGAGCTGCTGGAGGGGGCCGCGGTGGAGGCGTGTATGGCCTCCTTCGACAGACTTCAGGACGAGGCGCTGCTCCAATTGCGAGGCACGCCTGCCTCTTGACAAAAGGACAACTTTTCCCTATAATTTATCCGTTGGCCCAAAAAGAGAAGTACCTGCTTTTCAAATAAAAGGAAAGGAAGATTTGCCATGATCTATTCTACCGAAGTCCAGCACATGTGCCCGGTCGCCAAGGGCGCGTACCATGGTCCCGCTCCCATCCCCGAGGAGGGCAAGTGGGTTCAGGCCAAGGAAATCAAGGACATCTCCGGCTTCACCCACGGCGTGGGCTGGTGCGCTCCCCAGCAGGGCGCGTGCAAGCTGACCCTCAACGTCAAGGAGGGCGTCATCCAGGAGGCCCTGGTGGAGACTCTGGGCTGCTCCGGCATGACCCACTCCGCCGCCATGGCCAGCGAGATTCTCATCGGCAAGACCATTCTCGAGGCTTTGAACACCGACCTGGTCTGCGACGCCATCAACACCGCCATGCGGGAGCTGTTCCTCCAGATTGTCTATGGCCGCACCCAGTCCGCGTTCTCCGAGGGCGGCCTGGCCGTGGGCGCCTCCCTGGAGGACTTGGGCAAGGGCCTGAGAAGCCAGGTGGGCACCATGTTCGCCACCCACTCCAAGGGCCCCCGCTACCTGGAGATGGCCGAGGGCTACTGCACCCGCATGGCCCTCAACAAGGATGACGAGGTTATCGGCTACGAGTTCGTGAACCTGGGCAAGATGATGGACTTCATCAAGAAGGGCGACGACGCCAACACCGCCCTGGAGAAGGCCAAGGGCCACTACGGCCAGTTTGACGCTGCGGTCAAGTATATTGACCCCCGGCACGAGTAAGAGAGGAGGACAACTATTATGGCTCTGTTTGAAAGCTACGAGAGAAGAATCGAGAAAATCAACGGCGTCCTCGCTCAGTACGGCATCAAGAGTGTCGAGGAGTGCCGGGAGATCTGCCAGGCCAAGGGCTTTGACCCCTACGAGATTGTCAAGGGCATCCAGCCCATCTGCTTTGAGAACGCCTGCTGGGCCTACGTGGTGGGCGCGGCTATCGCTCTGAAGAAGAACGTCAAGACCGCCGCCGAGGCCGCTACCGCCATTGGCGAGGGCCTCCAGGCCTTCTGCATCGACGGCTCTGTGGCCGACGACCGGAAGGTGGGCATCGGCCACGGCAACCTGGGCGCTATGCTCCTGAGCGACGAGTCCAAGTGCTTCGCTTTCCTGGCGGGCCACGAGTCCTTCGCTGCCGCCGAGGGCGCTATCGGCATCGTCAAGAATGCCAACAAGGCCCGCAAGGAGCCCCTGCGGGTCATCCTCAACGGACTGGGCAAGGACGCCGCCCAGATTATCAGCCGCATCAACGGCTTCACCTATGTCCAGACCCAGTTTGACTACGCCACCGGCAAGGTGAACGTGGTCAAGGAGATCCGCTACAGCGAGGGTGAGCGGGCCAACGTGCGCTGCTACGGCGCGGACGACGTCCGGGAGGGCGTGGCCATCATGCACCTGGAGGGCGTGGACGTGTCCATCACCGGCAACTCCACCAACCCCACCCGG
>JAAWUC010000094.1 GCA_022804995.1 Oscillospiraceae bacterium | reverse complement strand
CCACGCCTCCCTAAAATATGCAAGTCCGGCAGGTCCGGCGGCAAAAAGGTCCGGGCGCACCGCGCCCGGACCCTCCGCGCCGCCTTACCGGCGGCTGTTCTCCCCGTCGGTCAAAACTCCATCCACGTCGTGGACCCGGGCGTTGTCCAGCATCCGCTGGAAGCTGGTGGTATTGGCCCCGGTGGTGGTTCTGGGCGTGGTGTCCAGCAGGTCATCCACACCCCGCTCCACATCCCGCACCGCATCCCGGGCCCCGTCCGCCACAGCGCCGCCCAGGGTGCCGCTGCTCCGGTCCCTGCCCGACCGGTCTATGCCGCTGTCGCCCACCGTGCCGTCCATGCCGCTGCCCGCCGTGCCGCTGTCCATGGTTCCGCAGGCCGTCAGGGACAGTGCCAGGGCCAGCGCGGCAGCAAAAAGAGCCGTTCTCCTCATTTCCATCCTCCTTCCTTTTGTGCGCGTGGTACGCGCCGGAGTTAGTATCTGCGGAGGATCGAATTTTCTGCGAGGAATTTTTTGATAGTTTCAGCTCTTTACCCGGAGGGTATTGCCGCACTTGGGACAGGTAATCTCAATATGCCCCTTCCCCGCCGGCACCCGGCACACCGCGCCGCAGCTCTTGCAGGGGAAATAGCGGTGGTCTCTGTCCTTCCGCCGGGCCCTGGCGGCGGTGAGGCGAGCCCGCTTGGGCCGCCACCAGGCCAGAAACCGGGCGTTTTCCGCCCTGCGCTTTGCCAAATTTTTCGACAGGCACCGCCAGAGGATCACCGCCGCCAGGACTGTCAGCACCAGATCGAACAGATTGGCCGCGTGGTGGGAGCGGGTGATCAGGACCGCCGCCATCCGCAGCACGCACAGGATCAGGTACGCCGCCAGCATGGCCGTGCCCAGCTGGTCCGCGCCGTTGCGCCCGTAGAGGAATCTGTGGAGCGCGCTGGAGAGCTTGCTGAAAAACTGCCGCATGGATAGGACCTCGTTTCCTTTTATTTTCTCCAGTTTACCAGCGAAATATGAACAAATAAACTCCCGGGAAAAATTTTCCCCGGGAGCTCCGCCGGTTTTACCGGCAGAAGGTTTCAATATATTCGTCAAAGGCCCGCTGGATAACCTCCAGGGCCTCCGCCCGGCCGTGGACGCTGTCCACCTCCGCGTCCTTGTCCGGCTCCAGGTGCTTGTACACGCTGAAGAAGTGGCTGATCTCGTTGGACACGTGCTGGGGCAGCTCCTGGAGGTCGTGGTAGCTGTTGTACATGGGGTCCTCAAAGGGGATGGCCAAAATCTTGTCGTCCAGCTTCCCCCCGTCCCGCATGGTGAAGTACCCCACCGGGTACACCCGCACCAGGCTCAGGGGCCGGATGGGCTCCGAGCACAGCACCAGCACGTCCAGGGGGTCCCCGTCGTCGGCGTAGGTCCGGGGGATAAAGCCGTAGTTGGCGGGGTAGTGGGTGGAGGTGTAGAGGATGCGGTCCAGCCGCAGGGCCCCTGTCTCCTTGTCCATCTCGTACTTGTTCTTGGAGCCCTTCTCAATCTCGATGACCGCCAGAAAATCCTCCGGGTGCATCCGGGAGGGCTTGATATCATGCCACAGGTTCATAGGCCGCCTCCTTGTTGTTTTTGTCGTCCGCCCTACTCCAGCATCGGCAGCTCCGGGGTGAAGTCGGAGTCCAGGGCGTTCTGCTTATCCGCCTCCCGGCTGTATCTGCCCACGGCGGCGGCGGACTTGGGCACGGGCTGGATGGTCCCCGCGCCGGCTACGCACCCGCCGGGACAGGCCATGCCCTCCAGCAGGTAGCCGTTGTACTTCCCGGCCTTGGCCAGGGTGAGCATCTTCCGGCACTCCCTGAGCCCCTCGGCGGAGGCCACCTTCACCTCCCGGCCCGGCTCCATGCGCTCCACGGCCTGGACCACCGCGCCGGCCACGCCGCCGGTGACGGCGAAGCCCCGGCCCGCGCCGGTGCCCTGGCGGAGGGGGACCTCCTCCTCGGGGGGAATGGCGGCGAAGTCCACGCCCTTGGCCTCGAACATCCCCTGAAGCTCCTCGAAGGTCAGCACAAAGTCCACATCGGAGCGGATGGTCCTCCGGCTGGCCTCCAGCTTCTTGGCGGCGCAGGGGCCGATGAAGGCCACCCGGCAGTCCGGGTCCTTCTTCTTCTGGAGCCGGGCGGTGAGAACCATGGGGGTCAGGGCCATGGAGATATAGTCCTTGAACTGGGGGAAGAGCTTCTTGGCCATGACGGACCAGGCCGGGCAGCAGGAGGTGGCCATAAAGGGCTGCTCCGCGGGGACCTTCTCCATGAAGTCCTTGGCCTCGTCGATGGTACACAAATCCGCCCCCACGGCCACCTCCGCCACGCCGGCGAAGCCCAGCCGCTTCATGGCGGCGGTCAAACGCTCGGGAGTGGCCTCGGGGCCGAACTGGCCCAGGAAGGCCGGGGCAACAATGGCGACGACCCGGTCCCCCCGGCGGATGGCGTTGATGAGCTGGAAAATCTGGCCCTTGTCCACGATAGCGCCGAAGGGGCAGTTCACCAGGCACATCCCGCAGGAGACGCACTTGTCATAGTTGATTTTGGCGTGACCGTGCTCGTCGGAGCCGATGGCGTCCATGCCGCAGGCTCTGGCGCAGGGCCGCTCCAGGTGGACGATGGCGTGGTAGGAGCAGGCCTCGGCGCACTTGCCGCATTTGACGCAGGCGTCCTGACGGATATAGCACTTGCCGTTGACGTAGCGGATGGCGTCCCGGGGGCAGACCTGCCGGCAGGACTGGGCCAGGCAGCCCTGGCAGTACTCGGTGATGCGGTACTGGTTTGTCGGGCAGGAGTGGCAGGCGTAGCTGATGATATTGATGAGGGGCGGCTCATAGTACTTCTCGGCGATGGCGCTCTCGCTGAGGCCCTCGCTGAGCAGGGTCCGCTGGTCCACCGGCCGCAGGGGCAGGCCCATGGCCACCCGGACCCGCTCCCCGGCGATGGCCCGCTCCAGGAAGATGGATTCCCGGTACTTGGCCTCCTCGCCGGGGACGATGACATAGGGCAGCTCCTCCATTCGGTCGTAGTCGCCGTCGTAGGCTAAGCGGGCTACCTCGGTAAAGACCTTTTTCCGGATGTTGGTAACAGACGATGGGATTCCGCGCATAGCAGCATACCTCCTGGCGGGTTATTTCGATTGACTTGTCCCTATTATAAAGGAGAGGGGCAGGCTCTGTCAATCCGGCAGCGGGAGACTTTTTCCGGGAAAAGCGCCGTCTCCCTTGCCAAAGTCTGCCCATTCATGGTAAGATAAGTCCATCATGAAGAAAAAGGGAGATTATTTTTATGAGACGAAACAGACAGCCCGCAGCCTGGATCGCCGCCACCGCCATGGGCGCGGCTCTGGCGGCGGCGGTCCAGTACCTGGGTGGGCTTATCCCGGACATCGCCGTCATCTTCGGCCCCTTCAGCGTCCGCCAGCTCATCACCGGCGCTCTGGTCAACTGCGTTCTGCTGGTTTTTACCGCCCGGGCGGGGCTGGCCTCCGGCGCGGCTATCGGGGCGGTGTCCGCCGTGCTGGCGGCTCTGCTGGGCATCAGCCAGCTGGTCCTGGCCCCGGTAGTGGCGGCGGGCAATATCCTGCTGTGCCTGGTGTACTGGTTTTTGGAGGAGCGGATGAACCACATCTGCGGCGTTGTGGCCGGAGCGGCGGTCAAGTGCGGCTTCCTGTGGCTGACAGCGCCGCTGGTGCTGGCGGCGGCGGGGCTTCCGGAGAAGCAGACGGCTATGCTGTCTGTCATGTTCTCCTGGCCCCAGTTTGTCACGGCCCTGTGCGGCGGCCCGCTGGCCTGGGCGGTGCTGCCCAGGGTCAGGAGGCGGTAGCGGGAACCGCCCTGGGCGGAGAGGGCGCTGTCGGTTCCCTCTCCGCCGCGAGGGACCAGGCGCAAAGGGCCGGGGAGTTACCTCCCCGGCCCTCCTTCTACGCCCCCAGCAGCGCCAGCAGCTCTCTTTTATACTCCAGGAATTCCCCGCTGAGGGCGAAATCCATCCGCCGGGGCCGCTGTGAGCGGATGGGCAGCTCCGCCGCGATCCGCCCCGGCTGTCCCGCCAGGATATACACCCGGTCCGAGAGGAGCACCGCCTCGTCGATGTCGTGGGTGACAAAGAGGGTGGTCAGCCCCAGCTCCCCCATCATCTCCAGATACCACCGGTGGATCTCCCGCTTGGTCAGGGCGTCCAGGGCGGAGAAGGGCTCGTCCAGCAGCGCCACCCCCCGGGACCCCAGAAAGGTCCGCAGCAGCGCCGCCCGCTGGCGCATTCCGCCGGAGAGCTGGGCGGGGTACTTGTCCTCCGTCCCTGTCAGGCCGAACCGGGCAAAGTAGGACAGCGCCTCCGCCCGGGCCTCCCCGGCGCTTCTGCCCCGGATGACCAGGGGCAGGGCGGCGTTGTCCGCTATCTTCTTGTGGGGCAGCAGCAGGTCCCGCTGGAGCATGTAGCTGATGCGCCCCGGCGTGCCGGTGATATCCTCCCCCTCCAGATAAATCCGTCCGCTGTCGGGCCTCTCCAGGCCGGACAGGGAGTGGAACAGGGTGGTTTTCCCCGCCCCGCTCACCCCCAGCAGGCACACCAGCTCCCCCTTCTCCAGGGAGAGGGATATGTCCTGGATGATCGTCCGCCCGCCGTAGGACTTGGTGACGCCCTCCGCCCAGAGGGCCGGCACGGTCACGCCGCTCATTGGGGCAGGTAGTCGTTGGAGAAGCCGGTGTTCTCCGGAATGGGGTTCTCCACCAGGTTGTTGTCGTTGAGCCAGCTGTAGAAGGCGTTCCACCGGGCGGGATCGATATAGCCCCAGCGGTCCACCTCCGCCTTGTACTGGTCCGTAATCCACGCCTGGCTGGCCTTGACCATCTCCTCGCTGCCGGCCAGGGAGCCGGTGTCGTCGCCTTCAATGAGCATCCGGGCGGCCTCGTCGGGGTTCTCGATGGCGTACTCGTAGCCCCTGGCGGCCACGGACAGGAAGGCCTTTGCCACCTCCGGCCGGTTCTCCAGGAAGTCGTTGTTGGCGATGAGGATGGGGGTGTAGTAGTCGAAAACCGGGTCGATGTCCTTGAAGTAGAAGTAGTCAAAGTCCAGACCGCTCTGCTGGGCGGAGATGCCGCCCCAGCCGTAGAAAATCCAGATGGCGTCGGTCTGGTTCTCCCGCAGGGCCCCGGCCTCGTCCACGATGTTGTTGGGGATGAGCGTGACCTGAGAGAAGT
The DNA here is from genome assembly GCA_022804995.1 of Oscillospiraceae bacterium. Classification (GTDB taxonomy): domain Bacteria; phylum Bacillota; class Clostridia; order Oscillospirales; family Oscillospiraceae; genus Pelethomonas. The sequence goes on along the minus strand of JAAWUC010000094.1, from coordinate 5,098 downwards.
CCCCGCCGTCCGCCGTCACCACCCGCTCCATCATGGCCAGCTCCGTGGGGGTGTTCCAGGTGGAGTAGACATGGCCCTCCAGCCCGGCAGGGCGGTCCATGCCCTCCCCGGCCCGGGAGATGATGCCGGAGGTGTTGTGCTGGAGCAGCGCCGCCACCGCCGTCACCGCCAGGGGGTCCTCCCGGGCGAAGGCGGAGGCGACGGAGTCCTGGGCCGTGACGGCAAACTCCACCTGCCCGGCGGCGCAGATGGCCGTGGCCCCGTCCTCCAGGGGCTGGACGATAGAGAGGCTGATGCCCGCCTCCTCAAACCAGCCCTGGGCCAGGGCGGCGTACAGGCCGGTAAAGTTGGTGTTGGGGGTCCAGTCCAGGCAGAGCGTCACCTCCGTGAGCCCCTGCTTTTCATTGCTCTTTCCGCCGCAGGCGGCCAGGGAAAGCAGCAGCAGTCCGGCCAGGACCAGGGCCCCTGCTCTCTTCAAAAAGCGCATTGCTTAATCATTCCTTTCAATTTTCTCAAAGGCCTCCCAGGGGCAGGCCTTCCGCCGCAGCACCGTTACCAGAGCCATGAGCAGCAGGCTCACCACCACGATGACGATAATCACGGCGAACATCTTGTCAAAGGCGTAGGCCTTCTTCACCCGCGTCATGTACACGCCCAGGCCCTCGAAGCCCCCCAGCCACTCGGAGATCACCGCTCCCACCACCGCGTAGGACGCGCTGACCCGCAGGCCGGAGAAGAAGTGGCTCAGAGCGGAGGGGAACTCCAGGTGGCGGAAGATCTGCCACCGGCCGGCCCCCATGGACCGCAGGAGGTCCGCCGCGGCCCTGTCGGTGCTGGCATAGCCCTCCAGCAGGCTGACGGTGACGGGGAAGAAGGTAGTCAGGGCCACCAGCGTCACCTTGGGGGCCATGCCGAAGCCCATCCACAGCACCAGCAGCGGCGCAATGGCGATGGTGGGGATGGTCTGGGTGATGACCAGCAGGGGGTAGAACGCCCGGTACAGCACCCTGGCCCGGTGCATCAGCGTCGCCAGGACCAGCGCGGCCAGGATGCCGATCCCCAGGCCCCAGGCCGCCTCCGCCAGGGTCACAAGGGCGTTCTCCCAGAGAATGGGCGCGTCGCTGACCAGAGCCTGGACCACCTCCACCGGGGAGGGCAGCAGGAAGGCGGGAACAATCCCCCCCTCGCTGACCGCCAGCCAGAGGAGGACCAGGGCGGTCAGTGCCCCGGCGGCGGGGAGCTTACTGGTGATGCTTGGTGATTTTTTCATCGATGGTCAATACGCCCCCCGCGCTCTTGTAGGTCAGCTTTGTGTAGGCGTAGACCTTCTCGCTGCCGGCCTTGTTGGCGATGCGGATGCAGTTCTCCAGGATGTCCACCAGCTGGTGGAGGTCGTCGCCCTCAATGGACGTCTCGCTGGGACCCACGTAGTAGCTGAGTCCCGTGGACTGGATGTAGGCGATGACCTCGTCAACGACCCGGACGGTGTCCGCGTCATTCAGGCCGGTGGGCAGAATCTGGATGGCAATGTTTGCTTTCATTTGGGCTTCCTCCAAAAAAATAGAATCAGGACATCCGCCAAGCTCTGCCATGCGGACGTACTGATTCCTCAGAAAACTCCCTACGCTGGCATTACCCAACAGGTTCAAAGGGTCAAAGGTCTGCACCTTACTCTCAGCCGCGCGGCGGCCCCCCTGGCTATGCACTTGTCTTTTGTCCCGGAAGCGGATTTCCCGCTTCGCGGACAGTATACCCCATTCGAAGCGGGAAATCAAGAGGGCCGGGCAAATTTTTGAGGGAGAAGTAAAACTCAGGGCTTGCAGTTTCCGCAAGGGGAGTATCCCCGAGCCAGGACCTCATCCCTTGTGTCATAGGATTCTCCGTAGTTTTTGGGGGAAATCTGTTTGGCGGAGCGGCAGGAGGACTTGTGAAATTTTTTCGTATTTTTGTTCAAAATATAGGTGATTTCCGGCTCTGGCTCGGGTTCCGCCTCTGCCTCCATCTCTAGCTTCGCCTCGACGGGAGACGGAGGGATTTCTGCCTTCTGCGAGGGTTCCGGTGTCTGGACGTTCTCGGTTTGAACCTTTGCAGGAGGCGTACTCGACGGGGCAGAGATATCGTGTTCAACGGTACAGCCAATAAAAAGATATAATATAAGCAGCACAGCCAAAAGCAGAGAGAATCTTCTCTTCATATTCGCACCCCCAATAAAGATATAGTGATATGATACCATACTCCCGGGAGTATAAAATTGTGAAATTACACAAATCTATACTCCTGGGATGATTTCATACTTGCGGTAGTATAGATATAATAATCACATCATGAGGGGGATGCGATTATATGGGGTACACTGAGGCGCAAAAAGAGGCAACAAAGCGTTACAACAAGAAAGCATATGACAGAATTGATTTATTTGTACAGAAAGGTAAGCGCCAGATTATAAAAGAATTTGCAACAGCACATGGAAAAAGTACGAATAAATTTATCAATGAAGCCATTGACAAGGCTATGGAGGAAGAAAAATAACAGACGCGCTAGTTCCAGCGCGTCTGCTCTGTCTTATATCATTAGCACTAGATATAATGACTGTATTGATTGGAGGTGTGGTCGTGGGGTATACAGAAGCACAGAAGGAAGCGACCGCACGGTACAACAAAAAAGCGTATGACAAGATATGCCTGGTTGTAAAGAAGGGTAAGCGCCAAGTCATTTCCGATTTTGCGAAAGCACACGGAAAGAGTATGAATGGATTTATCAATGAAGCCATTGACAAGGCTATGGAGGAAGAAAAGTAGCGGGCGCGCCGGAACTGGCGCGCCCGCTTTTTCAGTCCTCCACGGCCCGGGTGATATCGTTGATCCACTTCTTGCTGTGGAACCGGACCAGGCCGATGGGGCACTTGCAGACATTCTCCGCCTGCATAGCGATGCAGACAATCCAGGTGGGTGCGTGGAGCACCAGCCCCGACACCGCCATCAGGGGGATCGCCACCAGCCACAGGGGCAGGGTGTCGATGAGCACGGCGGTCTTGCCGTCGCCGCCGGCCCGGAGAACGCCGGTGATATTGGTGATGTCGAAGGCCCGCATGGGCATGAACACCGCGTAAACCACGGACAGGCAGGTCGCCGCCTCCACCGCCCCCGGGGCAAGCTTGAACAGCGGGAACAGCACAGGCCGGAAGAAGGTGGGCAGCAGCACCAGCAGCAGCGCCATCACCGCCGCTCCGACGAGCATGGACACCAGCAGCAGCGTCCAGCTGACCTCGTAGACCCGCTGTTTGTCCCGGCCCATGCCGATCTCCTTGCCCACGATTACCGCCGCCGAGGCGGCGATGCCGAAGCAGACCACGGTGGAGATCTTGTCAATATTGCCGATGAGGGCGTAAGCCGCCAGCATGTCCTGGCTGTTGGACATATGGCCCATGATGACGGTGAGCATGGAGGTCCCCAGACTCCACAGGGCCTCGTTGCACACCACCGGGGTAGAGTAGCGGATGAAGGCGTGGAGCACCGCCCTGCCGGGCCGCAGGATGCAGCCCCACCGCAGGGGCAGGCGCCGGTTGGCCAGCGCGAAGGCCGCCGCCACCAGAAACTCCACCGCCCGGCTGGTGAAGGTAGCCACTGCCGCGCCGGTGACGCCCAGGGCCGGGGCCCCGAACTTGCCGAAGATCAGCACAAAGTTCAGGAAGGTATTGACGCACATGGAGATTGCGAAGAGGATCATGCCGAAGGCGGGGAACTCCGTACACCGCTGCACCCCGGCGTAGACGCTGCTGATGCCGTTGAAGATGTAGGAGAAGCCCACGATCTGGATGTACCGCACGGCCAGGTCCACCAGCTCCTGGTTGGGGGTGATGAGTCCCAGCACCTGGGCGGGGAAGAAGAAGGTGACGAGGGCCACGGCGGTGGAGAAGCCGGTGACGGCGTAGAGGGCCACCCCCAGGCAGCGGTTGATGCTGTCCGTGTCCCCCCGGCCCCAGTACTGGCTCACCAGCACGGCCATGCCGCTCTGGAAGCCGAAGATGACCACCTGGATGATAAACACGGGGACATTGGCGGCAGTGACAGCCGCCATCTCCGCGTTCCCCAGCAGGCCCACCATGAAGGTGTCGGCGAAGCCCAGGGAGGTGGTGATGATATTTTGCAGGATCATCGGCAGGGACAGGGTCCACAGCTTACGGTAGAAGCCGGACTCCCGGCGAAGGGCGCGAAGCATAGTGATAAACTCCTTTTTTGTTACTTTACAGCATGGGAAACCGGGTGTTTTTGTGCTCCAGCAGAGCCGCCGCCAGGGCGTCGATATCCGCGAAGGACGTCTCCGGGCCGAAGCTGACGCGCACGGTTCCGGCGGCGGTCCGCCTGTCCAGGCCCATGGCGGTGAGGACGTGGCTGGCCTTCCCCCGGTGGCAGGCGGAGCCGGCGGAGATATAGATCCCCTTTTCGCCCAGCTCACCGACAATATTCTGGCTGGGATACCCGGGCAGGGACACGGAGAGAATATGGGGCGCGTCCGCCGGACCGATGAAGCGCAGCTCCGGGATCTCCCCCAGCCTCTCCCGGGCGTAGTCCCGGCAGGCGGACATGCGGGCGTTGAGCTCCTCCAGGCCCTCCAGCCGCAGCGCTGCGGCGCGGGCGAAGCCGGCGATCTGGGCCGTGGCCTCGGTGCCGGGGCGGAGGTTCGATTCCTGTCCCCCGCCGAAGAGCATGGGCAGGATATTTTTCGCCTTCCCGCCGGCGTACAGGGCCCCGACGCCCTTGGGACCGCCGAGCTTGTGGCCGGAGACGGCCACATAGTCCGCCCCCAGGCTTTTGACTGTGAAGGGGACCTTCAAAAATCCCTGGACCGCGTCGGTGTGGAGCAGGGCGGGCTTGGCCCTCAGCCCCGCGGCGATCTCCTCCACCGGGAACCGGGCCCCCGTCTCGTTGTTCACCAGCATGACGCTCACCAGGGCCGTGTCCTCCCGGACCGCAGCCAGAACCTGATCCGCCGCGATTCTGCCGTCCCTGTCCGGCTTGACATAGGAGGCGGTATACCCCTCCCGCTCCAACCGCTTGACGCACTGGAGCACCGCGCTGTGCTCCACGGCGGTGGTGAC
>JAAWUC010000093.1 GCA_022804995.1 Oscillospiraceae bacterium | reverse complement strand
CTCGACAGCGGCAGCTTCGACTGGGCTCCCCGGAACAACGGCAGCTGGATCTACGAGATCGACGAGGACAAGATTGAGGACGGCGAGCTCTACGCCAACGACCTGGATGAGATTACAGAGAACTACAACGCCAAGGGCATTTACGCCGGCATTGTCTCCCGTATCAAGGCTGTCAACACCCGCGGCGGCTACATTGACGTCCTGATCCCCGGCTCTGACTACGTGTATCCGGTCCGCGACGCTGGTGATTACGTTTCCGCGAAGACCGACAGCATCTCCGTGACCAACGACGAGCTCTTCGCCATCACCAGCAAGAACGGTGCGGACGACATCCAGACCAACACCCGCAGCCTGCGTATGACCGAAGGCGCCAAGGACGACCGTCTGGAGGAAGAGCACCGGGTTCTGTGGGTCGAGGACAAGGACGGCCACGTTGCCTTCGTCATCGACGTTGACTTCGTTGACGACTCCCAGAAGACTCCCAACTGGCTGGGCGGCAATACTGCAGCTTCCCTGTGGTTCGCCGTTGCCAAGGAGCAGGTCGATAAGCAGAACGCTGTCACCTTCGACGACGCCCTCAAGGCTTACAACGAGTGGGTTAAAGATCCTGACGGCGAGGGCCTGAAGGAGAAAGCCATTGAGTACGTCACTGAGGCTCTCAAGAACAACCCCACTGCTTCTCAGAAGGATCGCCTCAATGAGATGCTCAACAACCTCACCGGCGGCTCCACCACCGAGCCCGGCGTCTCTCTGGTGGAGGCCTACGACGAGTACCTCCAGAGCGCGAAGGACGACGCCGCCAAGGCCAAGCTGTACAAGGCTGCCGAGGGGTATGACGCTTCCAAGGCTTCTGCTGACGAGAAGGCCGCTTACGCCAAGATCGTCGCCGTTGCCAATGCGGAGCTCCAGGCTGTGATTGATGTGGCTCCCGCAACTACTCCCAAAGAGAAGTTCGGTGATATTAAGGACGCCGCTGATGACGCCGCCAAGGATCTCTCCGCCGCCAAGGCGATTGCCTCTGCGGACAAGAAGACCGCTTACGAGACCGCTCTGACCACTATTGCTGGCCGGAAGGCGGACTATGACCTGGCTAAGGCTCTGGTTGAGAGCTACGCGAAGTGGAACGCCCTTAAGACCGACGGCAGTGCTTCCGCTGTTGCCGCCGCTCTGAACGAGATGCTTGCGGCCTACGAGGCTATCGGCGCCACCAAGGATACTGCGTTCAATGCCTACGGCGATGCGGACACCACACCCCACAATTTTGGCATTACCGGTATGACCTACAAGACGGCTTCCGATGCCGCTAAGGCTGAGATTGCTAAGGTCCCTGTCGACGCCAGCGTAGAGCTGGAGCTTGCCGATACGAACAAGGCTAACGTCATCAAGATGACCGTTACAGATGACGGCAGCGGCAATGACCTGTATACCCTGACTGTTAAGAGCAAAGCCGCAGTGACGAAGATCAAGGAGTGGCTGCAGGTAAAGGCCGGCAGTGTCTATGACACAACGGATGCTACCAATGCGTTCCATGCGAGTGCAGCGGACAAGGATCTCTCAGGTGGAAGCGTAGAGTCTATTGTCTTTAAGGGCACTGGCACTCCTGACGCGGGTAAATCTCAGACGATCAAAGTGCAGGTTGTCGAGGTTGTCGCCGCCGACAAGGTCAAGGCTGACGCTGACGAGCTGAAGGAGCTACTGGCCGCTGGTATCACCATTGAGCCCACCGACGCAAAGGAATCCACTGTGACCGCCGATGTAAAAGCCGCTGTTGGTAAGCTGGTCAAGGATGGTACTGCCAAACTGACCTACCAGAGCGAGATCAAGGCCAGCTCTGATTCTGTCGAGTGGGTCCACGAGGACGGCGTAGACTGGACAGTCCCCTCTGTCGAGGCCGGCTCCAGCTGGCGCGAGACCTTTAAGGTTACGCTGACGCTGACAGACAATGGATCACCTGAGACTACCGAAGATATCGAGATGAACGTCACCGTCAAGATTGTTAAGCCCTAACCTGGGAATTTAACAGCTTGAAAAAAAGACCCCCGGGGGCTTAGCCCCTGGGGGTCTCCTTTTTACCGGAAGGCTACATAGCTATAATAGAAGCCGTCCTTGTTGGTGATGGGGAAGGTATTTCCCGAAAACGCATAAAATCCCGTTGCGCTCATCTGCACCTTCTGCGTCGTCCCCACATGGAGGGAGCACCCGCCCCAGGCGTTGATGTCGTTGGTTGTCGTGGCCTGCCCGATCAGGAGTATTCTGGGCGTAAATCCCACCTCGATATGCTGAGAGGTCCCGTTTCCCCGGTAGCTTCCCGTCACAAACGGCAGCGCCTCCGCCGTCTCCTGGGCCCGCGCAATCCCCGCCTCCAAATCCGCACACATCTGGTTAAAATCCGCACGCATGACCCGGTCTGACTCCTCCCACTGGGGCAGATGGTACTTTTCTGTGTAATTCATGCAGTTCTCCTTCATAATTAAGTGTTAACGGCAGAAAACCGTTACACCCAAGGCTGTAACGGGGGAGAAGCTGCACGTTTCGGTGCAACGGAGGAACGCAAAAAAATTGGAGGACTTGACAAGTCAAGCCCTCCGTGCTAAGATAATCCCGGGGACACCGCCGTTGGGCGGTCAGCCCGAACTAATCAGAAAAGCTAAACGTTGACCGTCCGGGTGCCATCCGGGCGGTCAACACGCTGTTGGAGCTAAGTAAACGAGCAGCCAAAGAACGGCCGCCGCGCACAGCAGAGTCCGAAGGACCTGCCGCTTAAACTTTTTGTCCATTGGCATCACTCCTTTCTTCAAGGAGTGGCTGACCACCCTTTCACGGCGGCGTCCCCTTTGCCTGGGGGTACAGATATTCTACTATACGCCGCTTCTTTTGTCAAACTCCGCGCCCTCGGGCGCGGCATTTTTTTCGCTTTTTTCACATAGACTTACACCAAACAGCCAACGGAGGTAAGCTATGGAAATCCATGTGGTGCGCGCGGGGGAAACGCTTTATACCATCGCCCGGTCCTACAGCGTGGACGAGACAATTCTCCGGGAGGCCAACGGCGTGCCCCCCGGCGGAGCCCTGGCGGTAGGGCAGACGCTGGTCATCCAGCACCCTCAGACCCTGCATATTGTCCAGCCGGGTCAGAACCTCTTCGGCATTGCCCGGCTCTACAATCTCACCCTACGCCAGCTCTACCGGAACAACTATTTTCTCCACGGCCTGCCGGGCCTCCGGGAGGGCCAGGTTCTGGTCATCGCCTGGGCCGACTCCCCGGAGGGGGAGATTGACACCAACGGCTACGCCTATCCCTTCATCTCCCGCCGGGAACTGTCGTCCACCCTGCCCTACATGAGCTACCTCACCCCCTTCACCTACGGCATCGACGCCCAGGGGAGCCTGCTGCCCCTGGAGGACGGGATGCTCTTGGAGGAGGCGGGGCGGCTGGGCGCGGCCCCCATGATGCACCTGTCGTCCCTGACGGAGGACGACAATTTCTCCAGCGAGCGTGCGGTATGGGTCCTCACCCGTCCGGAGCTCCAGGCGGCGCTGATCGAACAGATCCTCTCCACCATCCGGGCCAAGGGCTACCGCGGCCTGGACGTGGACTTCGAGTACATCCCTCCGGCCCAGCGGGAGGACTACACCGCCTTTATCCAGGCCCTGCGGGACCGTCTGGCGCCGTTGGGCCTGCCGGTGGTGGTGGCCCTGGCCCCCAAGACCTACGCCGCTCAGCCGGGGCTTCTCTACGAGGCCCACGACTACGCCGCGTTAGGCGCGGCGGCGGACTACCTGCTGCTGATGACCTACGAGTGGGGCTACGCCTACAGCGAGCCCATGGCGGTAGCGCCAATCCCCAACGTGCGGAAGGTTGTGGAATACGCCCTAACGGAGATCCCCGCCCGGAAGCTGTACCTGGGCATCCCCAACTACGGCTACGACTGGCCGCTGCCCTACGAGAAGGGCAAAACCCGGGCCCGGTCCATCTCCAACCAGGAGGCAGTGGAGCTGGCGGTGGCCCACCGGGCGGAGATCCAGTACGATGAGACCGCCCAGAGCCCCTACTTCCAGTACACCGCCCCGGACGGAGCCGCCCATGAGGTCTGGTTTGAGGACGCCCGCAGCATGGCCGTCAAGCTCCGGCTGATCAAGGAATACGGCCTCTACGGCGCGGGCTACTGGAATCTGATGCGCCCATACCCCCAGGGCTGGACGCTGCTCAACGCCATCTACGATATCCGCCGGGAGCGGTAGGCGGAGCGTTTCGTCAAACAGCGGGAATCCCCCGGCGCGTAAGCGCCGGGGGATTCCTTTTGAAAATAGAGAGAGGGAGAAAAAGAGAGATATCATTTCTGACAGCGACATCATATCCCACATCCCTCCAGAAGTCAACGGGGTTTTGGCATCGTTTACGGAAAGTTCAAAAACGGTTCAAAATCCGGCCATACTTCCCCCTTGACTGCCGGAAGAGTATGGTGTATAGTTAGCACGCTAAATATTTTTGAGGAGAGGAGGCGGAAGCTTGTTCGGACCCGAGGCTGACAATCTGGGGACGCTGGCCAGCTGCTGCACCCATCTGGGGAAGCAGTACATGGACCTGCGCCTGCGCCAGCTGGGGTACAATATCACCCCCGTACAGACCCAGGCACTTCAGGCAATCTCCCGCGCGGGCCGGGAGATCAACCAGCGGGAGCTGGAGCAGGCCATGCGCCTGAAGGCCCCCACCGTCAACGGCATTCTGGGCCGGCTGGAGGAGAAGGGCTATATTCTGCGCCGCGCCAGTCCCGCCGACGGCCGCTGCCGTCTGGTGAGCCTGACGGAGGAGGGGCGGGCCATGGTAGAGACCTTCCGGTCCGTTCTGGAGGAGGTGAACCGGGTCTTTCTGGCCGACCTGACGCGGGAGGAGGAGGCCCAGCTGCGGGGACTGCTCCTGCGTATCACAGCAAACTTAGAAAACGAGGTAAACCGCGCATGATCAAAAAACTCTGGCCCTGCACCCGGGGATACCGAAAATGGATTGTGCTGGGGGTGCTCTGCTCCGCCAGCGAGGCCGTTTTTGAGCTGCTGCTCCCCCTGGTGATGGCCGACATTGTAGACACCGGCATTCCAGCCGGTGATACAAGCTATATACTTGCCCGGGGGGCGCTGATGGTGGCTATGGCCCTGATGTCCATGGCCCTGGGCGTCTGCTCCGCCTTCTTCTCCTCCCGGGCGGGGCAGGGCTTCGGCGCGAATCTGCGCAGAGCCCAGTACGACCACATCCAGACCTTCTCCTTCCGCAATATCGAGAAGTTCTCCACCGCCTCCCTGGTCACCCGCCTGACCAACGACTGCAATATGCTGCAAATGTCCCTGATGATGGGGATGCGCCTGCTGGTCCGGGCCCCGGTGATGCTCGTCTCCGCCCTGGTGCTGGCGGTCTCCATCAGCTTGAAGCTCAGCCGGATATTCCTGGTGGTTCTGCCCCTGCTGCTGGTGCTGATTGTGCTCATCGTCAAGAACGTCAGCCCCATGTTCACCCAGTTCCAGGAGCGCACCGACGGACTGAACCTGGTGGTGCAGGAGAACCTGTCCGCTATCCGCGTGGTGAAGTCCTTCGTCCGGGAGGCCCACGAGGAGGAGAAGTTCCGGGGCCGCAACGACGCCCTCAAGGCCACCGCCGAGCGGGCCTTCGGCTTCGTGGTGATGAACATGCCCATGATGATGCTCATCACCTACGGGGCCATCATCGCCGTCATGTGGTACGGCGCGCCCCTGGTCCAGGCCGGGGAGTTGGAGGTGGCCCTGCTGAGCACTTTCTTCACTTATATCACCCAGGTGCTCATGAGCCTGATGATGGTATCCATGATCATGATGATGCTCACCCGGGCCGTGGCCTGCGCCAAGCGGGTGACGGAGGTCCTCGACGAGACGCCCGACATCGTCGATAACGGCGCCGGCGGGAAGCTCCGGGCCGCCGACGGCTCCGTCGACTTCGACCATGTGTCCTTCAAGTACAGCGAAAATTCCGAGAAATGGAACCTCCAGGACATCGACCTGCACATCAAAAGCGGCATGACCGTGGGCATCATCGGCGGCACCGGCTCCGCCAAGTCCACTCTGGTCCAGCTCATTCCCCGGCTCTACGAGGCCCAGGAGGGCACCGTCCGGGTGGGGGGCAGGCCGGTCGGGGACTACACCCTGGAGCATCTGCGGGACGCGGTGAGCATGGTGCTGCAAAAGAACACCCTGTTCTCCGGCACCGTCCGGGAGAATCTGCTCTGGGGCGATGAAAACGCCTCCGACGAGGAGATCTGGGCCGCCTGCGACGCCGCCTGCGCCTCGGAGTTCATCCGGCGGATGCCCGGCGGGCTGGACGCGGACCTGGGCCAGGGGGGCGTCAACGTCTCCGGCGGACAGAAGCAGCGGCTGTGCATCGCCCGGGCGATTTTAAAGAAGCCCAAGGTGCTGATCCTCGACGACAGCACCAGCGCTGTGGATACCGCCACCGACGCCAGCATCCGGCGGGCCTTCCGGGCCCAGCTGCCGGACACCACCAAGCTCATCATCGCCCAGCGGATTGTCTCCGTCATGGACGCGGATCTCATTGTGGTCATGGACGACGGAAAAATCGCCGGAACCGGAACCCACAGCGAGCTGATGAAAACCAACGAAATCTATCGCGACGTGTACCTGTCGCAGCAGGAGGGGGCGGATATCCATGCCTAGACCCGGACACGGCCCCGGCAGACCCTGGGGCGGCTTCCAAAAGCCGAAGAATATGGGCCGGACCATCGGCAGACTGCTGGGCTACCTGGGCAGATCCAGGTGGCTGCTGGCGGTGGTGGCGGTGTGTCTTGTGCTCAACACTCTCTGCACCGTGGGCGGCTCCTACCTGCTCAAGCCCCTCATCAACGACTGCATCGTCCCCGGGGACTATCCCCGGCTGGCGAAAACCCTGGCGCTGATGGCCTGCGTCTATGTCTGCGCCGCCGGTCTGAGCTACGCCTACTCCCGCATCATGGTCCACATCGCCCAGACGGCCACCCACGCCATCCGGCGGGAGCTGTTCAGCCACATGCAGCGCCTGCCCCTGCGCTACTTCGACGCTCACACCCACGGGGAGCTCATGAGCCGCTACACCAACGACATCGACACCCTCAATGAGATCCTCCAGAACGGCCTGATCTCCCTGGTCTCCGGGGTGCTGACCTTCACGGCGGTGGTGGCCATGATGCTCTATCTCAGCCCGCCGCTGTTTCTGGTGACGGTGTTCTCCCTGGGGCTCATGTTCCTGGTGGTCATGACCGTGGGCCGGCGCTCCCGGCGCTACTTCATGGCCCAGCAGCGGGATCTGGGGGAGGTCAACGGCTATATTGAGGAGATGATCGAGGGCCAGAAGGTCATCAAGGTCTTCAACCACGAGGCCCAGGCCAAGGCCGGCTTTCAGGAGCGCAATGAACGCTACCGCCGCAGCGCCACCAGCGCCAACTTCTTCGCCGGGGCCATGATGCCCGCTATGGGCAACATCAGCCACATCAACTACGCCCTGACCTGCTGCGTGGGGGCCCTGCTGTCCATCGCCATGGGGCTGGATCTGGGTGCGCTGCTGGTCTACCTCCAGTACACCCGGCAGGTCAGCCAGCCCATCGGCCAGATGAGCCAGCAGGTCAACAACCTTTTGGCAGCTATCGCCGGCGCGGAGCGGGTCTTTGAGGTCATGGAGGCCGCCCCGGAGGAGGACGGGGGCGAAGTCACCCTGGTCCAGGACGGCGGGGGCTGGGCCTGGAAAAAGCCGGACGGAGCGCTGGCGCCCCTTCGGGGTGACGTGCGGTTCCAGGACGTGGTGTTCCGCTATGTGCCGGAGAAGACCATCCTCCACGGCATCTCCCTCTACGCCAAGCCCGGGCAGAAGATCGCCTTCGTGGGCTCCACCGGTGCGGGAAAAACTACCATCACCAACCTCATCAACCGGTTCTACGAGATTGACAGCGGCCTCATCACCTATGACGGCATCGACATCAAGGACATCCGCAAGGAGAGCCTGCGCCGCTCCCTGGGCATTGTGCTCCAGGACACCCATCTCTTCACCGGCACCATCGCCGACAACATCCGCTACGGCCGGCTGGACGCCACCGACGAGGAGGTCCGGGCCGCAGCGAGGCTTGCCAATGCCGACGCGTTCATCCGCCGCCTGCCCGACGGCTACAACACCCAAATCACCGGCGACGGCGGCAGTCTCAGCCAGGGGGAGCGGCAGCTGCTGGCCATCGCCCGGGCGGCGGTGGCAGACCCGCCGGTGCTGATTCTGGACGAGGCCACCAGCTCCATCGACACCCGGACGGAGAAGCTCATCGAGCGGGGCATGGACCGGCTCATGGCGGGCCGGACGGTCTTCGTCATCGCCCACCGCCTGTCCACGGTCCGCAACGCCAAGGCCATCATGGTCCTGGAGCAGGGGGAGATCATGGAGCGGGGAGACCACGACGACCTCATCGCCCAGCGGGGCCGGTACTATCAGCTCTACACCGGCCAGCTGGAGCTGGCGTAGGGGGGAGACTCCATGTACGACGTCATCGTCGCCGGCGCGGGTCCCGCCGGGTCTGCCGCCGCCAAAACCCTGGCGGATCGGGGCCTGCGGGTGCTGCTGGCGGAGCGGGCGGCTCTGCCCCGGTACAAATCCTGCTCCGGGATGCTGATCCAGAAGGCCCTGCGCCTGACGGAGTCCTGTTTTGGCCGCCCGGTGCCGCCCTCCGTCGCCTGCGCCCCGGCGGAAAACCGCGGCATGATTCTGACGGACGCCCATGGCCGGGAGTACGCCTTCCCCCAGATGGGTCTGAACGTCTGGCGGTCCTCCTATGACGCCTGGCTGGCCGGGCTGGCCGCGGAGAGCGGGGCGGAGCTGCGGCCCGCCTGCGCCGTCCTCTCCGCCCGGTGCCGGGAGGAGAGCGTGACCGTGACCTTCCGGGACGGACGGCGGGAGGAGGCCCGCTACGTCATCTCCTGCGGCGGCGCGGCGGACGGGCTCCGCCTCCGTCTTCAGGGCCATGCGCCTCCCGCCGTCCGAACCTACCAGGTATTTTACGAGGGCCAAATTCGCCTGGACCCCCACTATTTCTATGCCTGGCTGGCCCCGGAGCTGTCGGACTACGACGCGTGGTTCAATGTCAAGGACCACCTTCTGGTCCTGGGCGTCTCCGCCATGGACCACCGCAGGCTCCCGGACTTCCACCGCCGCTTCCTGGCGGAGCTCCGGGACCGCCACGGCCTGGAGCTGGGCCGGGCCCGCCGGGAGGACTCCTGGCTGATGCCCCGGGTCCGCCCCGGCTGTCCCCTGGACCTGGGCGCGGGGCGCGTCCTCTTCGCCGGCGAGTCGGCGGGGTTCCTGAACCCCATGGGGGAGGGGGTCTCCGGGGCCATCGAGAGCGGACGGGCCGCGGCCCTGGCGCTGTCGGCCCACCTGGAGGACCCCCCTGCGGCCCTGGAGGCCTACCGAGCCGGGACGGAGGCCCTGCACGCCTACATGAAGCGGCAGTGGCGCCTCACCGCCGCCCTGTCGGAGCGCTTCCGGGAGATGAATGTATAAACTCCATAAAAAGAGCTGTGCGGACAATTTTTTGTCCGCACAGCTCTCTTAGAACCTGTATTCACAACCGATGAACGCCGCCGGGGCGGCTCCTCCCGGCCCGTCACCCCGTGACATTCCGGAATTCCGTGACCCCCGCCAGGGCCGTCGTGGGGTCCCGCCACAGGGCCAGCGGCCCCGGGTGGAAGGTACACCACACAAAGCAGAAGGCCAGCCCCCACAGCGCCAGCAGGCCCAGCAGCTGGTGCCAGGCCGAGGACAGCCGTCCCCGCCGCAGCAGGGCGCCGTCCAGCAGAAAGGCCCCCAGGTCCGCCAGGTAAAAGACGGCGATGTTGACCCAGGCAATGTGGTGCCCCAGAACGCCGGAGTAGGTGTAGAACAGCACCGGGATCAGGGCCAGTCCCGTCAGGGTGCTGAGGGCCCGCACCGCCAGGAAGTTGGGGTAGTTCCGCCCCATGGCGCACACCTGGACCACGGAGAAGAGGAACAGCGGGAAGAACAGCAGCTTCATGTGCTCCCAGGTGGACTCGTTGACGGCGGAGAAGGCCGCCGCCAGGGTGCTGCCGCCGCTCCACTCATAGACGAAGTGCAGCAGTGTCCCCAGGGCCCCCGTCAGCAGGAAGCCCGCAAGTTCCCAGTAAAACAGCCGTCTGCCCATGAAAAAAACCTCCCTATCCTGAACCGGCGCGGTTGCCGTAGTTCCAGTATAGGGAGGAATCGGAAATTTTATGCAGTTTCGCGGGAGTGTTCCGCGGCCGGGAATCTCAGGTTACATCTTCTCCGGCGCGTCCACCCCGATGAGCCGCAGGCCGTTTTTCAGCACCACCCGGGCGCTGTCCGCCAGCTTCAGCCGGGCCGCCTGGACCTTCGGCTCCTCGCCCTTGATCCGGCAGGCGTTGTAGAAGCGGTGGAAGCAGCCCGCCAGCTCCTGGAGGCAGCGGTTGATGTGGCTGGGGTCGTAGTCCCGGGCCGCCAGACGCAGCTCCTCGCAGAA
>JAAWUC010000092.1 GCA_022804995.1 Oscillospiraceae bacterium | reverse complement strand
GTGCAGTTTTTTAAAGTTGTCCGGCAGAATCCGGGCTTTCGGTCCGAAATGCACTCCTCTGGCCTTCGCCGCGGCGATGCCCTCCGCCTGCCGCCGGTGGATGCTCTCCCGCTCCGTCTGCGCCACATAGCTGAGCAGCTGGAGCACCATATCCGCAATCAGCGTCCCGGTCAGATCCCTCCCCTGCCGGGTGTCCAGCATGGGCATGTCCAGCACCACAATCGCCGCCCGCCGCTTCTTGGTGATAACCGCCCACTGCTCCAGAATCTCCGTATAGTCCCGGCCCAGCCGGTCAATGCTCTGGACCACCAGCACATCCCCCGGACGCAGGTCCCCTATCAGCCGCCGGTACCGGGGCCGCTTGAAGTCCTTCCCCGACTGCTTTTCCGTCACAATGTTTTTCTCTGCCACGCCGAATTCCCGCATAGCGGCAAGCTGACGCGCTTCATTCTGCTCTTGTGTGGATACACGGACATAGCCATATGTATTGCCGTTCATATGCTGACTCCCTTTTATCAAAATACAGTCTCTCGCCATACGGTATTTTATCAGAAGAAGCGCGGGCTGGGCCAGCGGATTTTTTCCAGAGTCTTTGCCAACACTGGAAAAGACCTCCCGCCGCATATTCACGGAAATTTCACCATTGCGGGAAACGCCCTGCTATATTATAATAAAGAAAAAACCTCCGGCGGGCCGGAGGAGCAAGGGTGATGGAATGGGCGCTTTTGTACGCTTTGAGCAGGTGAAAAAGGTCTACCAGATGGGAGAGGTCCAGATTGAGGCCCTCCATGACGCCTCCTTTTCAGTGGAGCGGGGGGAGTTGTGCGTCATCGTGGGCCCCAGCGGCGCGGGAAAAACCACGCTTCTGAACATCCTGGGGGGGATGGACACCCTGACAGAGGGAGCCGTCTACCTGGGGGAGGAGGAGGTCTCCGCATACAGCGCCAAGCGCCTGACCGCCTACCGCCGCCACGATATCGGCTTTGTCTTTCAGTTCTACAACCTGGTCCCCAACCTCACCGCCCTGGAGAACGTGGAGCTGGCGGCCCAGATCTGCCGGGATCCCCTGGACGCGGCCCAGGTTCTGCGCTCCGTGGGGCTGGAGCACCGGATGTCCAACTTCCCGGCCCAGCTCTCCGGCGGCGAGCAGCAGCGGGTGGCCATCGCCCGGGCCCTGGCCAAAAATCCCCAGCTCCTCCTGTGCGACGAGCCCACCGGGGCCCTGGACTACAACACCGGCAAGGCGATTCTGAAGCTCCTCCAGGACATGAGCCGCCAAAAGGGCATGACCGTGGTCATCATCACCCACAACAGCGCCCTCACCGCCATGGCGGACCGGGTGGTCCAGGTGAAAAACGGCACCGTGGTCAGCCAGGCGGTGAACCCCGCGCCGGTCCCCGTAGAGGAGATTGAGTGGTGAAGGCCATCTATCGCTCCTCCCTGCGGGAGATCCGCCAGAGCCTGGGCCGGTATCTGGCGATTCTGGCTATCGTGGGGCTGGGGGTCGGGTTCTTCGCCGGACTGCGGATGTGCCAGCCGTCCATGGCGGAGACGGGGATCGGTTATCTGGAGCAGTACCGGCTCTACGACTTCCGCCTCCTGTCCACCCTGGGCTTTACGGAGGAGGACGCGGCCTACTTCGCTTCCCTGGAGGGCGTGGCCGGGGCGGAGGGGGCGGTGTACGCCGACTTTCTGGCGGATTTGGACGGAGGGGATCAGGTCCTGAAGGCCCACTCCCTGACCGAGGGGGTCAACCGCCTGGAGCTGACGGCGGGCCGGATGCCCCAGGCGCCGGACGAGTGCGTGGGGGACAACCGGTTTTTCACGGAGGCGGATCTGGGACGGGCCATCCCCCTCTCGGAGAGCTGCGATGAGGACACCCGGGAGCTCTTCGCCTGCGGGAGCTACACCCTGGTGGGCCTGGCCGCGTCCCCCTACTACCTCAACTACGAACGGGGCACCGCCTCCATTGGCAGCGGCAGCGTGGCGGGCTTTGTGTACATACCGGAGGCGGGCTTCGACTGCGAGGCGTACTACGAGCTCTTCCTCTCCCTGGACGGCGCGGCGCCCCCCTACTCCCAGGCCTACAGCGACCAGATCGACGCGCTGAAGGAGGCCATGGAGGACCGGATGGGAGATCGGGCGGACCTGCGCTACGACACTCTGTACGCTGACGCTATGGAGGAGATCCGGGACGGGGAGCGGGAGCTGGCCGACGGCTGGCAGGAGTACGACAGCGAGCTGGCGGATGTGAGCGCGGAGCTGGCCGATGCCTACCGGGAGCTCACCGACGGCGAGGCGGATTACGCCCAGGGCCTCCGGGACTATGAGCAGGGCAAACGGGACTACGCTCAGGGCCTCGCCGACTACGCCGACGGGGAGCAGAAAATCACCGACGCCCAGCTGGAGATCGAGGACGCCCGGCAGGAGATCGCCGGCGCCCAACAGGAGCTGGCCGACGGCTGGCAGGAGTACTACGACGGCAAGGCCGAGGCGGAGCAGGAGCTGGCCGACGCCCTCCGGAAGCTGGAGGACGGGGAGCGGGAGTATGCCGGCGGCGTGGAGGAGTACGAGGACGGGCGGAAAAAGCTGGAGGACGCCCAGCGGGAGATCGAGGACGGGGAGGAGGAGCTGGCCCGGGCGGAGCGGAAAATCGCCGACGGGGAGCGGGAGCTCCGGGACGGCGAGCGGCAGCTACGGGACGGGGAGGAGGAGCTGGACAGCGCCTGGCGGGAGCTGCGGGACGCGGAGCGGGAGCTCCAGGCCGGGGAGGCGGAGCTCCTCGCCGCCAGGGAGCAGCTGGAGGCCGGTGAGGCCCAGTACGCCCAGCTGAGCGTCCTCTACCAGTCCGTGTGCGGCCTGACCGCCCAGATCAACCAGGCCACCGGGGGCTCCATGACCAACGAGGCCCTCATAGACGCCCTGCCCAATCTGGTCCAGATGGGACTGGTGCCGGAGGAGCAGGCCGCTCAGCTGTCCGCCGGCTGGCGGGCTGCGGAGGCTCAGCTGGGGGCGGTGAACGAGACAACCCTCGGCGCGCTGAGCGCCTCCCTGGAGGAGGGCCGGGAAGCCTGCCGCCAGGGGGAGGCCCAATATGAGGCCGGGCGGCGGGCCTACTTGGACGGCCTTCGCCAGTACGAGGAGGGCGAGGCGGAGCTCGCCAAGGCCCGGCGGGAGCTGGAGGACGGCAAAAAAGAGCTGGCCGACGGCAGAAGGGAGCTGGAGGACGGCAAACAGGAGCTGGCCGACGGCCGAAAGGAGCTGGAGGAGGGCCGGGCAGAGCTGGCCGACGCCCTGATCCAGCTCCAGGACGCCCGGAAGGAGCTCCTCGACGGCTGGGCGGAATATTACGACGGCAAGGCCGAGGCGGAGCAGGAGCTGGACAAGGCCCTCCGGGAGCTCCACGACGGAGAAATGAAGCTGGAGGAGGGCCGGCAGGAGCTGGCCGACGGGGAACAGGAGCTGCGCGACGCCGTGGCGGAGCTGGCCGACGCCAAAGTGGAGCTGGAGGACGCGGCGGCGGAGCTGGCGAAGGCCCCCGGCGAGCTCGCCGACGCCCGAAAGGAGCTGGACGACGGCTGGACAGAGTACCTGGACGGCGCGGCGGAGGCGGACGCGGAGTTCGCCGATGCCCGACGGGAGCTGGACGACGGCCAGGTGGAGATCGCCGACGCCTATGAGCAGCTCTCGGAGCTGGAACCGGCGGACACCTACGTCCTTACCCGGATGGAGAACACCGGCTACGCCGCCTTCGACAACGATACCTCCATCATCGCCGCTATCTCCCTGGTGTTTCCGGCCTTCTTCTTCCTGGTGGCGGCGCTGGTGTGCATGACCACCATGACCAGAATGGTGGACGAGCAGCGGACCCAGATCGGTGTGCTGAAGGCCCTGGGCTACAGCGACGGACAGATCATGGGCCGGTACCTCTTCTATGCCGGCAGCGCCGCCACCCTGGGGGCCGTGCTGGGCTACGCCCTCTGCTGCTACGGCCTGCCCTGGATCATCTGGCAGATCTACGGCATCATGTACAGCTTCGCGGATTTGAAATTCGTGTTCAGCCCCGGTCTGGCGGCGGTGTCCTACGGAGCAGCCCTGCTGTGCTCCACGGGGGCGACCTACCTCTCCTGCCGGGCGGAGCTGAAGCGGCAGGCGGCGGAGCTCATCCGTCCCAAGGCCCCCAGGGCCGGACAGCGGATTTTTCTGGAGTACATCCCCGCCCTGTGGCGGCGGCTGGGCTTCCTGCGGAAGGTCTCGGTGCGCAATGTCTTCCGCTACCGGAGCCGCCTTGTGATGATGGTGCTGGGCATCGGGGGCTGTACGGCCCTGCTGCTGACGGGCTTCGGCATCCGGGACTCCATCAAATCCGTGGTGGATGAGCAGTACGAGTCCATCACCCTCTACGATTACGGGATCGCCTTTTCCACCCCCCAGACGCCGGAAACCGCCGGAACCTATCTGGCGGAGCAGGGCTGGCCGGCGGAGGACGCCCTGCTGGCCCATGCGGGCAGTACGGATATCATTGCCCCGGAGGGAACGAAGTCCGTCTACCTGACCGTCTCCTCCACAGACACCCTGGAGGGATTCATCTCCCTCCACAGCGGCGCGGAGGCGATCCCGGACCCAGGTCCCGGAGAGGCGGTGGTGAGCGCGGGCCTGGCACAAAGCCTGGGGCTCCAGATCGGGACGGAGGTTCAGCTGCGCAGCACGGAGATGGGAACCGTCACCGCGTCCGTCTCCGGCGTCTGCGACAACTATATTCAAAATTTCGTCTTTGTCTCCCCCCAGACCTACCGGGAGCAGCTGGGTACAGAGCCGGACTACCAGATGCTCTACCTGCGCTCGGATGGGGATGAGGATCCCTACGAGGAGGGCGTACGCCTGTCCGAGGGGGAGGATGTGGGCAGCGTGACGGTAAACGCCTCCATCCAGGATCGAGTGAACGGGATGCTCTCACGGCTGGACTATATCGTCCTGATTGTGGTGGTCTGCGCGGGGGCGCTGGCGTTCATTGTGCTCTATAACCTGACCAATATCAACATCAACGAGCGCATTCGGGAGATTGCCACCATCAAGGTCCTGGGCTTCTATCAGAAGGAGGTGGCCGCCTATGTGTTTCGGGAGATCAATATGCTCTCACTGCTGGGCAGTATCGCCGGGCTGGGCATGGGCAGGGCCCTCCACGCCTTCGTTATCTCGCAGATCCATGTGGACGGGGTGTTTTTCCCCAGCCGGGTGGATGCTTTCAGCTATATCATCTCGGTGGGCCTGACGCTGCTCTTCACAGTGCTGATTACCCTTGCCATGCGGCCCCGGCTCCGGAAAATTGATATGGCGGAGTCGCTGAAATCCATCGAATAGCAAACAAAAGAGGCCCCCATCCGGAAGGATGGGGGCCCTTTCTTCGCTATGTAGCCGGTTTATTTCTTGACCGCCTTCTTGCCCTCCCACTTGCTCACGCAGATGGAGCAGGCAATGTCGCCGGTGACGTTCAGGCAGGTGCGGCCCATGTCGAAGAGCCGGTCCACGCCGTAGATGATCATGATCAGGTTGACGTCGATGCCCATGGCGGTCAGCACCATAGCCAGCATGATCATGCCCGCGCCGGAGACGCCGGCGGTGCCGATGGAGGCCAGGGTGGCGGTCACAACGATAGTCACCATCTGACCCAGGCTCAGGCTGACGCCCGCGCAGGTGGCCAGGAAGATGGTGGCCACGCACTGGTAAATCGCGGTACCGTCCATGTTGATGGTGGAGCCCAGAGGCAGAACAAAGGAGGAGATGTCCCCATCCGCGCCCAGCTCATCCGCGCACTCCTTGGACACCGGCAGGGTGGCCGCGGAGGAGGTGGAGGAGAAGGCGAACATCATGGCGGGGAACGCGCTCTTGAAGAACTTCGCCGGGCTCATGCCGGCGAACACCTGGGCGGACAGGGAGTAGACCAGCACCGCGTGGACGATGTAGCCCAGGTAGGCGCACAGCAGCACCCACGCCAGGGAGCCCAGAATGGCCGCGCCCTGGGTAGCCACAACCCAAGCCATCATGGTAAACACGCCGATAGGGGACAGGCTGATGATGAAGTTCATCAGCTTCTCAATCACCGCGTAGCCGGAGGACACAAGGTCCCGGCACAGCTTCCCCTTCTCGCCGGCGGCCATAATGGCGCCGCCCAGGAACAGGGCGATGACAATCACCTGAAGCATGTTGGCGGTGCGGAACGCCTCCCACATGTTGGAGGGGAAGATCCCCTTGATGGTGTCCATAAAGTTGGCGGAGGTGGCCTTATCCCACACGGCGCCCTCTTCCAGGGCCAGCTTGGGGAATACACCCATGGAGTTGAAGACGTTGGCGAACACCAGACCGATGACGCAGGCGATGGCGGTGGTGCACAGGAAGTAGGCCACGGTCTTCCAGCCCACGTTTCCCACCTTCTTCATGTCGTCCATGGACAGGATGCCGTCGATCATACTCAGCAGGACCACGGGCACCACGATGAACTTCAGCAGGTTGACGAAGATGTCGCCGAAGGGCTTGAGGTAGCTGGCGGTAAAGCCCTCCAGCCCCGTGGCGGAGCAGATCAGCCCCACCGCGATACCAGCGGCCAGGGCAATCAGGATCTGCACAGGCAGGCTCATTTTCTTTTTCATAGTCACTCTCTCCTCTTCTAAATTGGGGAGCGGCGGAGTCTCCCTCTGGCGCATATTATACCATATGATCACAAAATACACAAGGATAGTTACTTTTTTAACGATAGTCTTTTTGCAGTTTGCATAAATGATAAAAAACTCTCCCCGGCATTCCAGGGAGAGCAAAACGCAGTGTTGCGCAAAGTTTTTCTTTTTGATTCTTTTTCTTTGTTCACAAAGAAAAAGAATGGCTACATCCGCTCCGGCGCCTCCACGCCCAGGAGGGCCAAGCCGTTTTTGAGCACGCTGCGGGCGCTGTCGGCCAGCTTGAGCCTAGCGGCCAAGACCGCGGGCTCCTCGCCCTTGATCCGGCAGGCGGTGTAAAACCTGTGGAAGCACCCGGCCAGCTCCACCAGACAGCGGTTGATGTGGCTGGGGTCGTAGTCCCGGGCCGCCAGACGCAGCTCCTCGCAGAACAGCGCGAGCTGCTTGATCAGGGCGAGCTCCGTCTCCCCAGAGAGCAGGGAGGCGTCCACAGCCCCCGCCTCGGGAACCGCGCACCCCTCCGCCGCCAAATTCCGCAGGAGGCTGCAAATTCTCGCGTGGGCATACTCCACATAGTAGATGGGGTTCTCGCTGTCCTCCCGGACGGCCAGCCCCAGGTCAAAATCCATCTGGGTGTCCGGCTTTGCATTGAAGAACCACCGCGCCGCGTCCACGGGCACCTCGTCGAGCAGATCCGTCAGGGAAATCGCCTTGCCGGTGCGCTTGGACATCTTGACGACCTCTCCGTCCCGCAGGAGCTTCACCAGCTGCATCAGCACAATGTCCAGCCGCCCGGTTCCGTCCAGGCCCAGGGCGTCCATAGCCCCCTTGAGCCGGGCCACATGGCCGTGGTGGTCCGCGCCCCAGATGTTGATCACCCGGTCAAAGCCCCGCTTCTCAAACTTGTTGCGGTGGTAGGCGATATCCGCGGCAAAATAGGTGTAAAACCCGTTGGCGCGGCGGAGTACGTCGTCCTTCAGATCCAGCTTCTCAATGTCCTTCTCCTTCTTCCCGGCCTTCAGCAGGTTTTCCCGGAGAATATCCGCCGTTTTCAGCCAGAGGGCCCCCTCCTTCTCATAGGTGTACCCCCGCTGGGACAGCTTGTCCACCGTCTCGGCCACATAGCCGGTATTGTGAAGCTCGGACTCAAAAAACCACTGATTATATTCAATCTTATACCGCCGCAGATCGCTCTGCATCTTGGGAATGTTCCGCTCCAGACCGAACTTCGCCAGGGCGGCGTGGCGCTCCTCCCTGGATGCATCCTTCAAGCTTTCCCCGTGCCGGTCATAGTACGCCTGGGCCAGCTCCCGGATGTCGTCGCCGTGGTAGCCGTCCTCGGGGAAGGGAACCGCGTCCTCCCCCAGTATTATCTGGAGATACCGGGCCTCCAGAGAGTTGGCGAACTTCTCAATCTGGTTCCCCGCGTCGTTGACGTAGAACTCCCGCCAGACCTGGGCGCCGGCGGCCTCCAGCACAGCGGCCAGGGTGTCCCCCAGCACGCCGCCCCGGGCGTTGCCCATGTGCATGGGCCCGGTGGGGTTGGCGGAGACGAACTCCACCATGATCTTCTGCCCCCTCAGCGCGTCAGATCGGCCATAGCTCCCGCCCTCGCTCTCCACGGCGGCCAGCACCCCGGCATACCACCCGGACCCCAGGCGGAAGTTGAGGAACCCGGCCCCGGCGATCTCGGCGGAGGCAAAATAGCTCCCCTCCAGCTCCAGATGCTTCAGCAGAATCTCCGCAATCTCCCGGGGGCGCATCTTCATCGCTTTCGCCGAGGCCAGGGCATAGGTGGTGGTGTAGTCGCCGTTGGCGGCGTCCTTGGGGATCTCCACCCCGGCCCGAACAGGTATGTCCGCCGGCAGCTCCCCCGCCGCCGCCGCCGCTCTGTATGCCCTCTCCGTCAGCTCCAGAACCTGGTCCTTGGCGCTCTGAATCATGTTGATCATGTCACCTCATCCTCTCTCGTACACGAATCTTAAAGTGGCAGCGGCCCGTAACCTGGTGCTCCACCGCAATAGAATACCCAATTTCCATCACGCCTCCCCGCTCCCCCAGCCGCAGGGCCAGACAGGAGGTGGTCACGTCCACGGAAAGAGCCCCCCAGGGAGTCTCGTAAAAGGAGCTGTGCTGCTTCCCCTTCTGAAAAACAATCTGGGAGCTGACGGAACCGGTGCGGGTCAGCGTGACAATGCCGCCGCGGATGGCAAAGGTGGTAACAGTGCCCTCCATGCCGGTGAGCTCCGTCTCCCGGTAGGTCAGCTCCATGCAGCCGTCGTCGGAGATAGTCATAGTCCCCTCGGTCATCAGCTCCGTCACATCGGGCTCCGCGTCCTCATAGTGCTGCTCCCCCCGAACAAAAATCAGTACGTCTTTCTCTGTCATCCTCAATACCCTGTAATATCAATTTGTTGAACCGGGCCGGCGGCATCCTCCCCCAGGAACAAGGAGGCCAGCCGCTGAAAATCCACCGCCCGGTCGCTGGTGCAGAAGGTGATGGAGCCCTCCTTCCGGTCCGTCAGCGCATCACCGGCCGCCAGCAGATCCCGGCAGGCCCCCGCCGCCTCAGCCCCCACGTCCACCAGGGCCACGTCCTCCCCGGCAATTTCCCCGATCACCTCCGCCAGCAGGGGGTAGTGGGTGCAGCCCAGCACCAGGGTGTCAATCCCCTCCGCCAGCAGGGGAGCCAAATACTCCCGGGCCACCGTCTCCACAACTATATCCCCGGGCTGGCAGCGCCCCTCCTCCACCAGAGGAACAAAAAGCGGACAGGCCAGGCTGTGAACCGAAAGCTCCGGATCCAGCCGCCGGAAGGCCCGCTCATAGGCGCCGCTGTTCACGGAGGCCCGGGTGGCCACCAGTCCCACCCGGCGCCTCCGGCTGATCCCCGCCGCCCGGCGGACGGCGGGCTCCACCACGCCGACAATGGGGATGTCGTTTTCCGACTGAAGCGCCTCCAGGCAGTTGGTGCTGATGGTGCCGCAGGCAATCACCACCGCCTTCAAATCGAAGGAGCGGAGGAAGCGCATATCCTGCCGGGCGTACTTGAGCAGAGTTTCCCGTCCCCGGTTGCCGTAGGGGACACGGGCTGTGTCGCCGAAGTATATAATGTTCTCAGAGGGCAGAATCCGCCGCAGCTGCCGCGCCGCGGTCAGCCCTCCCAGGCCGGAATCGAATACGCCGATGGGACGCTGGTCCAAGGGGACACACCTCCTCCATGGGCCACGGCCCCTGTTTGGGAAGCGCGGACAGCTGCGTCCCGAAGCCGTGACGGTAACTTTACTATTGTACTATGATTCCGAGCCAATAACAAGTAAAAATTTGGCCCTTTTGCCCTGTATTTTCTGTGGAATTTTTCAGCGCAATCTGTTATACTGTACACAACTGAAGGGACGCCTGTCCCGCACCGACGAGAGGAGGCCCGCTATGGAGCTGCGTCTGACAGAAAAACAATACCGCCGCCTGCTGGATTTGGTCTACATAGGGAACTGGGTGCTCAACTCCGCCCGGGGGGAGGACCGCATCCGGGACTACGACCAGGTGGAGAGCCTGGTGTTCTCCCACTGTCTGGACCACGGCATGACGGCCCTGGTGGAGCTGTACGACGGGGAGATCATCCCCTCCCGCGCCTTTGCGGAGGGCGGCATTCACGAGGCGATTATGGCCTACGAGGATGTGACGTTCTTTGAGATTCTGGCGGAGGAGCTGGCGCTGCGTGACCTGGACGCTGACCGGGCCACTGCGGAAAACTACGATGAGGTTATGGACCGGATGGAGCAGTACATGGGCGAGTTCGAGGCCCACGGAACGGACCATATCAGCGTGGATCTGGAATAGCGCGCTACCGGAAGCGCTACCAAATGAAGAAAGAGGAAGGCCTTGCGCTGCAAGGCTTTCCTCTTTCTTTTTGCTGCTTTTCGGCCGAAACGCTACCAAACAAGGGCAAAACCGCTACCGGGATTTTTCCGATAAACGCCGAAACCCTTGCCCCGCAGTAGTTTCAGCCTCCCGGTTTCCTCCGCCTAAGGGGTTAGGGACTAGACTTTTCGCCGATAATTCTTCCGAGTTTTCGCCGAAACAGCCGCTTCTCATAACT
>JAAWUC010000091.1 GCA_022804995.1 Oscillospiraceae bacterium | reverse complement strand
AGACCTATGAGAACATCAACCTGAACGTGGAGGTCGTCTCCTGGAACGACATCTACACCGTGGTCAACACCCGCCTGTCCGGCGACAAGGCCCCCGAGGTCTGACCAACTCCGACCCCACCAACGATACCCGCTACACCCTGCAGGATCTGTTCGGCGGCGGTATCCATCATCGGCTTTATCATCCTGCTCACCTGTGCCAGCACCTACATGCTCTACACCCCGCGGAAAGGAGATGACGAGTAATGCCGGATAATGCTGTGAAGAAGCCCGTCTCCATCAAAAAGGTCATTTTGCGGGGCCTGATCTTCATCAACGCCTGGAACAAGTGCACCGTGGCCCTGCGCCTCATCTCCAAGGACACGCGCAAGCCCTTGACGTCAATATCTTCAACGGGTATAACATAATCGAGTGGCAGTATCTGTTTGCCGCCTCTATCTTCGCCATTATTCCGGTGGTGATCCTGTTCATACTCATCGAGAAGAACCTGGTCAGCGGTCTGGCCGCCGGCGGCGTGAAGGGATAGAGAGAACAGCAAGAGAGATTTTGAGAGAAAGCATCCCGCGGCGGCGTTAGCCGCCGCGGGATGCTTTTTTCTGATTGTTACAGCTTATTGCGCATAATCTTCCCGCTGATGGTCTTGGGCAGCTCCTCCCGGAAGACCACGATTCGGGGATATTTGTAGGGGGCGGTGTGCTTTTTGACGTAGCTCTGGATCTCCTTCTTGAGCGCCTCGGTGCCCTCGGTGCCGGGGACCAGGACGATGCTGGCCTTGACCACCTGGCCCCGGAGCTCGTCCGGCGCGGCGGAGACGCCGCACTCCAGCACATAGGGCAGCTCCATGATCACACTCTCGATCTCAAAAGGCCCGATGCGGTAGCCGCTGGATTTGATCACGTCGTCCCTGCGGCCTACGTACCAGAGATAGCCGTCCTCATCCTGCCACGCCACGTCCCGGGTGTGGTAGAGGCCGTCGTGCCAGACCTCCTTTGTCTGCGCCTCGTCCCGATAGTACCCGGCGAAGAGGCCGCAGGGCAGCTTTCCGTCCTCCGCCCGGATGCAGATCTCACCGTTTTCGCCGGGGGCCACGGGCTCGTCGTTCTCGTCCACCAGCACCAGGTCGTAGGTGGGGATGGGCTTGCCCATGGAGCCGATTTTCTGCTTGTTGCCGATGAGGTTGCCGATGGACAGGGTGGTTTCCGTCTGTCCGAAGCCCTCGTAGATCTGGAGCCCCGTCTGGGCCTCGAACTGGCGGAAGACCTCCGGATTCAGGGCCTCGCCGGCGGTGGTGGCGTGCTTGATGCTGGAGAGGTCGTATTTGCTCAGATCGTCCTTGATGAACATCCGGTACATCGTCGGCGGCGCGCAGAAGGTGGTGATGTTGTACTTTTTGAACATGGGCAGGATGTCCGAGGCGTCAAAGCGGTCGAAGTCGTAGGTGAACACCGCCCCCTCGCACAGCCACTGGCCATAGAGCTTGCCCCACAGAGCCTTGCCCCAGCCGGTTTCGCTGATGGTGAAGTGGAGGCCGTCGGCGTGGACGCAGTGCCAGTACTTGGCGGTGATATAGTGGCCCAAGGCATACTTGTAGCTGTGGGCGGCAATCTTGGGGTAGCCGGTGGTGCCGGAGGTGAAGAACATGAGCATCAGATCATCGCCGCAGGGGGCGTCCTCCGTCCGGGGGAAGGAGGAGCGGTACATGGCGTACTCCTCGTCAAAATCGTGCCAGCCCTCCCGCTGGCCGCCCACCAGGATTTTCAACCGGAGCGTCGGGCTGTCCTTCTGGGCGATATCCACCTGGTTTGCAGTGTCCCCGTCGGCGGTGCAGAGAATGGCGCTGACCCCGGCGGCGTTGAAGCGGTAGGAGAAATCGTGCTCCTGGAGCTGGTTGGTGGCGGGAATAGCCAGGGCCCCCAGCTTGTGGAGCCCCAGAATGGCAAACCAGAACTGGTAGTGGCGCTTGAGCACCAGCATCACCCGGTCGCCCTTTTTGATGCCCAGGGCCTTGAAGTAGTTGGCCGCCCGGCTGGAGGCCCGGGACATGTCCTCAAAGGTGAAGCGGCGCTCGTTTTTGTTCTTGTCCAGGTGGAGCATGGCCAGCTTCTGGGGGTACTTGGCGGCAATGGCGTCCACGCAGTCGAAGGCGAAGTTGAACTGGTCCGCGTTGGGGAAGGAGAGGGACTGGAGCACGCCATTCTCATCCTCGGCGGCGTCGAGGAACCGCTTGCAGACGTAGTCCTCGCTGGAGCGGGCCTGGACGATGGAGCGGCGCACGGCCATCTCGTCGGCCTTCTCCCCGGAGATGACCACCGCGCAGAACACGCAGGGCCTGCCGCCTACGGCGATCATGCCGTGGGGGGTGGAGGAGTTGTAGAGGATGCTGTCCCCCTCGCCTAAGATCTCCGTGTGTTCGCCCACCTGGACCTTCAGCTGGCCGGAGAGGATGATGTCGAACTCCTGACCGGCGTGGGTGGTCATGTGGATGGGCATGTGCTGCTGGGCTTCGTCGTAGTCGTAGGTCACATAGTAGGGCTCCGCCAGCTTGTTGCGGAAGAAGGGGGCCAGGTTGGAGATCTCGATGCCCGGCTCCTTGGCGGTCTGCTGCCCCTCGCCCTTCCGGGTGACGGTGTAGCTGGAGAGGTTGGCGCTGTGGCCCTCCAGCAGGTCGGTGATGCCGATGCCGAAGGCCAGGGAGCACTTGTGGATGAAGGTGAAGGGCAGATCCACCGTACCGCTCTCATAGATCCGGTACTCCTCCGGGGTGGTGTCGGTTTTCCGGGCCATCTCCGCCTCGGAAAATCCGCAGATGCCCCGCATCTCCCGGATACGGAAGGCCATCTCCAGCAGCTGGTTGTTGACATGCTTGGTGTCCATCGCTCAATCCTCCATAGAGAAAATTTGTGAATGAGAAAAGGTTCCGGGCAAAGAAAAACTCGTCCCAAAGAAAGCTCTTTGAGACGAGTTCATAAGCAAGCTCATGTACCCGCGGTACCACTCAAATTGCGCCCCTGTCCGGGGACGCCCCTTCAGGCTCCAGCAAGCCCTATGCACTCACGCGGCAGTCACGGGAAGCGTCTACTAATTCCCCCGCGGGGGAACGTTCGGACCTCCAGCTCGGAAGGGATGGGAACCTGAGATGTTCTGCTGCCGGGCTCGCACCAGCGCCCGGCTCTCTGAGAACAGAAGACCTCGTCCGTCTTCGTCATCGCTTTTCTATTCACTTGTGGAAAGTTTACACCCTCTTGCTGGATTTGTCAAGAGGGGCAGCCCATTTTTCACAGGATTGTTTCCGTTGGATAAGTTGCGAATTTTGCCTTTACCTTTTCCGCTTTTTTTGCTATACTAAAATAGTTATAGTAGCGGCAGCTCCCGCCCGGGGGACGCCGACACACCGGGAGAGGGGGGATTGCCTTGAAATATACGCGCTGGACGAGCGGCGGCCGCGACGAAGCGGCGCTGGAGCGCCTGCGGGAGGCGGGCTATCCCCGGCTCCTCTCCGCCGTGCTGGCCTCCCGGGGCGTGAGCACGCCGGAGGAGGCCGCTCTCTTCCTGGACCGGGACCGCTCCCTGAGCTGGTCCCCCATGCGCATGCGGGATATGGACCGGGCCGTGGCCCGAATTGAGACTGCCATCGCCGCCGGGGAGCGGATCGCCGTCTTCGGCGACTACGACGTGGACGGCATCACCGCCACGGTGCTGCTGGTGGACTACCTCCGATCCCGGGGAGCGGCCTGCGAAAAATACATCCCCCGCCGGGTAGAGGACGGCTATGGCCTGGGCCGGGAGCCCCTGCGGACCCTCCGGGAGCGGGGGGTAAGCCTGGTGATCACGGTGGACTGCGGCATTACCGGCGTGGAGGAGGCCCGCTACGCCAGGGAAATCGGACTGGATCTGGTCATCACGGACCACCACGAGTGCAAGGACACCCTGCCCGAGGCTGTGGCGGTGGTGGACCCCCGGAGGCCGGACTGCCCCTATCCCTTCAAGCACCTGGCCGGGGTGGGGGTGGCGCTGAAGCTGGTGCTGGCTCTGGGGGAGCAGCGGGAGGAGGCCCTCTTTGCCCGCTACTGCACCCTGGCGGCTATTGGCACCGTGGCTGATGTGATGCAGATGAGCGGGGAGAACCGCACCATCGTCCACCGGGGGCTGGAGGCCATCGGCAATACAGATTTTCTGGGGCTCAAGGCCCTTTTGCGGGAGACGGGGCTCACGGACAGGGCCGTCACCTCCACCCAGATCGGCTTTGTCCTCTCCCCCCGCATCAACGCCGCCGGGCGCATGGGGGAGGCGGAGCTGGCGGCGGACCTGCTGCTGACCGGCGACCCGGAGCGGGCCGAGGAGCTGGCCCGGCAGTTGTGCGAGCTCAACCGGGAGCGGCAGCTGGTGGAGCAGGAGATCTTTGCTCAGGCGGTGGAGCAGATCCCCGCCCTGCCCCCCGACGAGCGCAGCGCCCTGGTCCTCTCCAGCGAGGTGTGGCACCAGGGGGTGGTGGGCATTGTGGCCAGCCGCCTGAGTGAGAAATACTCCTGCCCCAGCTTTATGATCCACCTCCAGAACGGGGTGGGCAAGGGCTCCTGCCGGAGCTACGGGGGGTTTAATCTCTTCGCGGCCCTGGAGTCCTGCTCAGACCTGCTGCTGGACTTCGGGGGCCACGAGCTGGCGGCGGGGTTCAATATCCGGGAGGAGGATATCCCCACCTTCCGGCGGCGGATGAACCGGTGCGTCCGGGGCTTCTCCGGCGGGGAGCGGCCCGTGCCGTCCCTGGCGGTGGACGCGGTGGTGGAGCAGCCCGACGACATCTCCCTGGAGGAGGTGGAGGAGCTCTCCCGGCTGGAGCCCTACGGGTCAGGGAACGAGCGGCCTGTGTTCGCACTGCTGGGGGTCAAAGTGGACGCCCTCCAGAACGTGGGGCAGAACCGGCACCTGAAGCTGCGGCTGGAGAAGGGGGGGCGGCGGTTTGATGCCATCTTCTTCTCCACCACCGCCTCCGACTGCGGCGTGGCGGTGGGGATGCGGGTGGACGCCGCCTTCCACCTCCAGATCAACGAGTTTCGGGGCAGCTCCAGCGTCCAGCTCCAGCTCATCGACCTCCGCCCGGCCCTGGGCCCCAGCGTCCGGGAGCGGGAGTGCCTGGAGCTGGTGGGGCGGCTGGTGAGCGGCGGAGCGCTCACCGAGCGGGAGGCGATCCGCCTGCTGCCCCGGCGGGAGCAGTTTGTCTCCCTGTGGCGGGCCATCGAGCGGCTGGATCGGGAGGAGCTGTGGGAGGGGGGCAGGCTTCCCATGCTGCGCTCCCTGGCCGCGGCCCTGGATGGAACGGAGAGCTTTCTGCGGGCCGCCGTGGGGTTGGAGATCTTCGCCGAGCGGGGGCTCGTGGCGGTGACGGTCCGGGAGGAGCGGATGACCCTGCGCCCCCTGCCCGGCCGGCGCGCGGACCTGGAGGAGAGCGTCCACATGGAGGCTCTGCGCCGGGCCCTTGGAAAGAAAGATGGAAAGAGAGGTCTGTGACATGGTCACGGTTGAGGAGCGGTACGAGCATCTGGAAAAGACCATCCGCGGGTACAACATCTCCGCGGACTTCGCCCAGATCCGGGCCGCATACGAATATGCCAACGCCCACCACGGCGCCCAGCTGCGCCGGGACGGGACGCCCTATATTACCCACCCCATCAATGTGGCCCAGATCGTGGCGGAGATGCGCCTGGACAGCGAGTCCATCATCTCCGCCCTGCTCCACGACTGCATTGAGGACACCGACAGCACCTATGACGACATCGCCCGGCTCTTCGGGGCCACGGTGGCGGATATCGTGGACGGCGTCACCAAGCTGACCCGGGTCACCTTCAGCACCATGGAAGAGGAGCAGATGGAGAACCTGCGGAAGATGCTCTTCGCCATGAGCCGGGACATCCGGGTGATTCTCATCAAGATCGCCGACCGGCTCCACAACATGCGCACCATGGAGTACCAGACGCCGGAGAAGCAGAAGAAGAAGTCCTTTGAGACCATGGAAATCTACGCCCCCATCGCCCACCGGCTGGGTCTGGCCCGGATGAAGTGGGAGCTGGAGGATCTGTCTCTGAAGTACCTGGATCCCGTGGCCTATGACGAGATTGAGAAGAACCTGGCGGCGGACAGCGCGGAGCACAACCAGTTCATGGGTGCGGTCCAGAGCCAGATCAACGACCGGCTCGCGGAGCTGGAGATCCCTAACGCCACGGTCTACGGCCGGGTGAAGCACCCCTACAGCATCTACCGGAAGATGTACACCCAGGACAAGACCATGGAGGAGGTCTACGACCTCTTCGCCTTCCGGGTGCTGGTGGACACGGTGGCCGACTGCTACAATGTGCTGGGGGTTGTCCACGAGCTCTACAAGCCCATCCTGGGCCGGTTCAAGGACTACATCGCCACCCCAAAGCCCAACATGTACCAGTCCCTCCACACCACGGTCATCGGCGAGGAGGGCTTCCCCTTTGAGGTGCAGATCCGCACCTACGACATGCACGCCATCGACGAGTATGGCGTCGCCGCCCACTGGAAATACAAGCAGGGCATCACCAAGGAGGGGGGCGAGGGGACCTACGAGTGGATCCGGCGACTGCTGGAGAACCAGGAGGACGCCGACGCCGAGGAGTTCATCCACTCCCTGAAGGTGGATATGTTTGCCGACGAGGTGTTCGTCTTTACACCCAGGGGGGATGTCATCAACCTCCCGGCGGGGGCTACGCCCATCGACTTCGCCTACTCCATCCACTCCGCCATCGGCAACACCATGGTGGGGGCCAAGGTTAACGGGCGGATGGTGGGCTTCGACTACCAGCTCCACAACGGGGACATCATCGAGATCAACACCTCCAAATCCGCCCGGGGCCCCAGCCGGGACTGGATCAAGATCGCCAAGAGCAGCGAGGCCCGCAGCAAAATCCGCCAGTGGTTCAAGCGGGAGCGGCGGGAGGAGAACATCGCTCAGGGCCGGGCGTCCTTCGAGGCGGAGCTCCGGCACGCGGGCATCTCCATGGCCCAGATCACCGCCCCCGACGTGCTGCCGTCCATTTTGGAGAGGGTGAAGTTCCCTGGGCTGGACGAGATGTACGCCGCCATCGGCTACGGCGGCTACACGGCGGTGAAGGCGGTCAACCGCATCCGCGACGAGCTTTTGCAGATGTCCAGGGCCGCTGCCGTGGAGAAGGCGGCTGCTGCTGCCGCTGCCGCGGCCCAGGAGAAGCGGGAGGAGCCGCCGAAAAACCTGCCCCGGCGGGTGAAGAGCGAGAAGGGCATCGTGGTGGAGGGGCTGTCGAACTGCCTGGTGAAATTCTCCAAGTGCTGCGCGCCGGTGCCCGGGGACGAGATTGTGGGCTTCATCACCCGGGGCTACGGCGTGTCCGTCCACCGGCGGGACTGCCCCAACGCGGACCCCAACCACCACACGGCGGCCAACCAGGGCCGGTGGATCAAGGTTTCCTGGGGCGAGGACGTGAACGAGAGCTACTCCACAGGGCTGGAGGTGGTCTGCAAGGACCGGCCCAACCTGCTGGTGGATATCTCCACGGCCCTGAGCACCTGCAAGGTGAACGTATCGAGCATGAACGTCCACTCCACCGCCGACGGTTTCGCCATCTTCTATATTACCATCTCCGTCACGGACGCCAAGCAGTTGGGCCAGGTGATGCGGAAGATCCACCAGATCTCCAGCGTCATGAAGGTCAACCGTCCGGCGGGATAAAGCGGGAAAGGAAGCGGATACTAACATGAGAGCGGTACTGACAAGAGTAACCTCCGCCTCGGTGACAATCGCCGGGCAGGTCAACGGCGCCATCGGCAGGGGGTATTTGATTCTGCTGGGGGTGGGCCCCAACGACACAGAGGGGACCGCCGTGAAGCTGGCGGACAAGGTCTGCAATCTGCGCGTCTTTGAGGACGAGAACGAGAAGATGAACCTGAACCTGGAGCAGGCGGGGGGAAGCATCCTGGTGGTCAGCCAGTTTACCCTCTACGCCGACACCTCCAGCCGGAGGCCGGGCTTCTCCGGCGCGGCCAAGCCCGATCTGGCGGTTCCCCTCTATGAGAAGTTCATGGAGCGCTGCCGGGAGCGGGGCTTCCAGGTAGAGCACGGGGAGTTCGGCGCGGATATGCAGGTGGCGTCCGTCAACGACGGACCGGTGACCATCCTATTCGATACGGAGAGCTGAGAGGAAAAAGGAAGGGAGCGAGCGCCATGATTTTTGATACCATCCCTGTCGGGCAGATTGACACCAACTGCTATCTCATCGGCGATGAAAAGGAGGGCGTGTGCGCCCTGGCGGACCCCGGCGGGTCGGTGGAGAGGATTCTGAAGATGGTGGAAAAGAGCGGCCTGCGGCTGGAGAAAATTTTTCTGACCCACGGCCACTGGGACCATGTGGACGCCATCCCCGCCATTCTGGAGGCATTTCCCGGCCTGCCGGTGTATATTCATAGAGAGGACCTCTGCCCCGCCGGCAGCGCGGACCACCACTACAAAATGCTCCACAAGGGGGAGAACCAGCGGACCTACGGCGAGGGGGACACGGTGAAGGTGGGCTCCCTGGAGGTCAGGGTCCTCCACACCCCCGGCCACTCCCCGGGCTCGGTGACGCTGCTGGCGGAGGAGTATATGCTCTCCGGGGACACGCTCTTCGCCATGAGCTGCGGACGGACGGACCTGCCCGGCGGGGATTCCTATGACATGATCGCCTCCCTGGTCAGGCTGGCGGACCTGGAGGGCGATTATAAGGTCTGCCCCGGCCATGGGGAGGACAGCACGCTGGACTTTGAGCGCAAAAACAACCCCTATATGAAGCACGCGCTGAGCATATGAAGCTGATATTCACAGGCCACGACTGCCGCTACGCCGTGGAGCAGAGCCTGCTGGCCTTTTTTCCCAACGAGCGCCCCGTCTACGAGGGCGAGGACGAAAACACGGCGAAGGTTGCTCTCACCGAGGAAAGCGGAGGCGCCCGGGCAGTCACGGAGCTGTGGGCGGACGGCAAATCCGCCCGGGGCGAGGCCCGGACGGATATCCCGGAAGCCGCGGACGAATACGAGCGGGAGCGGCTGCGGCAGCGGGCGGTAAAGCTCAGCTTTTTCCACGCCGCCCGGAGCCTCACCGGCATCACCCCCGCCTGGGGGGCCCTCACGGGCATCCGGCCCGCCAAGCTGGCGGCGGGGCTGCTGGAGGAGGGGCGGAGCCTTTCGGAGGCGGAGCGGACGCTGGAGGAGACCTACTTCGTCTCCCCCCAGCGGCGGCGGCTGGCCCTGGAGTGCGCCCGGGAGGGCCTGGCGGCGAAGCGCGGGCTGAAGCCGGAGGAGATTTCCCTCTATGTGGGCATCCCCTTCTGTCCCACCCGCTGCGCCTACTGCAGCTTTGTCAGCAACAGCGTGGAGAAGTCCTTCCATCTGGTGGAGCCCTATCTGGAGGCCCTGCTGGCGGAGGTGGACAGCGCGGCGGAGATGGTCCGGGATCTGGGCCTGCGGGTGAAGTCCTTCTATATGGGCGGCGGTACCCCCACCACCCTCTCTGCGGAGCAGATGGACCGGCTGTTGGGGCGGCTGGGGGAGCGGTTCGAGCTGAGCCGCACCGTGGAGCGGACGGTGGAGGCGGGACGGCCCGATACCATTACGGCGGAAAAACTGGCGGTCCTGGGGAAAAACGGCGTTAACCGAATCAGCGTCAACCCCCAGTCCATGGACGACGCGGTGCTCTCCGCCATCGGGCGCAGGCACGGCGGGGCGGATATCCGCCGGGCCATGGAGCTGGTGGGGGCGGCGGGATTCCCCCATGTCAATATGGATCTCATCGCCGGCCTGCCGGAGGACAGCCCTCAAGGCTTCCAAAAAACCCTGGACGAGGTCATCGCCTTCGGCACGGACAATATCACCATCCACACCCTCTCCCTCAAAAAGGGCAGCCGCATCACCCTGGAGGGCACCCGGATTCCCACGGTGGAGGAGGTGGGGGAGATGCTGGACTACGCGGACCCGGCCCTGCGGGCTTCGGGCTTCGGGCCCTACTACCTCTACCGGCAGAAGTACATGTCTGGCAGCTTTGAGAATGTGGGCTGGTGCCGTCCTGGGGGAACGGGCTGGTATAATATCTACATCATGGAGGAGCTCCACACCATCCTCAGTCTGGGGGCCGGGGGCTCCACCAAGCTGGTGGACCCAGCGGAAAACCGGATTGAGCGGGTGTTCAACCTGAAATATCCTCTGGAGTACATGCAGCGCCCGGAAAAGATACAGTCCAATCAGGCGGCATTCCGGGCGTTTTATGAACAAATACGGTCATAAAGACGCGGAAAGGAGCAGAGTATATGTCTTATTCACTCAAGGAGATCAACGAGGCGGTCCGCGGCGACCCCAAGGGCTTTGTAGAGGAGAGCGACGCGGCCTACAACCGGAAGATTGAGAAGGCGGCCCGGCAGATCGCGGACAACCTGTCCAAGAGCCGGATTGTCCTTCTGAGCGGCCCCTCCGGATCCGGCAAGACCACCACGGCCAAGAAAATCGAGGCCAAGCTCCAGGAGATGGGCATCGCCTCCCACGCCATCGCCATGGACAACTACTTCCAGACGGTGGACCCGGAGACAGTGCCCCGAAACCGGGAGGGGGAGATCGACTACGAGTCCCCCTTCTACCTGGATATGGACCTGCTCAACAGGCACTTCCGGATGCTGGACCGTGGCGAAAAGATCTATATCCCTAAGTTTGAGTTTGCCCGGCAGATGCGTTCCGCCGTCAAAAGCCGCCCTCTCCAGCTGGGGAAGGACGAGATCGCCATCTTCGAGGGCATCCACGCCCTCAACGA